>NZ_JBSJYX010000013.1:0-105384 GCF_053711175.1 Kocuria sp. KH4 | reverse complement strand
CGCCGCCCGTGCCGGTCCAGCAGTCCGGCTGCGGGTGGGGCGGGGCTGGGGGCGGGCCCGGTGCTGCGCAGCTGCGGGATGCCCAGGGAAACGCTCATGACACCGCCTCGATGGTCGCGTCCGGCCCCCCGAGGCCCGGGGGCGCCGCCGCTGAGCCGGCGAGGTCACGGAGCAGGGCCGCGGCGACGCTGATCGCGATCACCGCGGGGGCCTTGCCGGGGATGCCGGGGAGCCCGATGGGGCACGTGATGCGGTCCACGGCGCCCTCCGGGTGCCCCTCCGCGCACAGGCGCTGCCGGAAGCGGGCCCACTTGGCCCGGGAGCCGATCAGCCCCACGGTGCCCAGGTCGCCCCGGCGCAGCGCCGCGTCGCACAGCACGAGGTCCTCGGCGTGGTCGTGGCTCATGATCAGCACGTGCGCTCCGGCCGGCAGCCCGGCCAGGACGTTCTCCGGGGCGGGGCTGTGGTGCAGGTGGACGTGCGCGGTCCCGTCGGTGACGTCGGCGAGCCGCGCGGCGTCCAGCTGGCCGTCGCGGCTGTCCACCAGGTGCAGGTGCAGGGGCAGCCGGGACAGCACCCGGGCGAGCTCGTGGCCCACGTGGCCCATGCCGAACACCGCCACCGCCGGCCGGGCGCCCTGGGGCTCGAGCAGGACGCTGACCACGCCCCCGCAGCACTGCCGGCCGTGCTCCACGGCGGCGTGCTCGTTGAGCGAGAACGTCAGCGTCTCCGGGACCGTGGACCCCGAGGCGAGCAGCGCCCGCGCCCGGTCCACCACGGTGGCCTCGAGGTTGCCCCCGCCCACGGTGTCCCACGTGGCGGTCCCGGCCACGACCATCTTGGCCCCGGCCTCCCGGGGGGCGTGCCCGCGCACCTCCGTGACGGTGGCGAGCACCCCCGGCGCGCCCGCCGCGCGCAGGTGCTGCAGGGCGTCCAGCCAGTCCACGTCAGTGCGCCGCCGTGGTGGCCGGCGCGGGAGCCGCCTCCGCGCCGGCGGTCAGGGCCCGGCGCGCCTCCTGGACCGCCCAGAACACCGCCTCCGGGGTGGCCGGGCTGGCGAGCCCGACGCTGCGGGCGCCGGGGCCGAAGGCGGCCGCGGCCTCCCGCAACGCCTCGCGCACGCTGAAGGCCAGCATGAGGGGCGGTTCCCCCACGGCCTTGGACCCGTAGACGACCCCGCTCTCGGTGGCCTGCTCGAAGAGGTGCACGTTGAACTCCTCGGGCATCTCCGAGAAGCTCGGCAGCTTGTAGGTGCTCGCCGCCTGCGTGGCCAGCCGGCCCCGGTGCGGGCCGTCGGAGACGTCCCAGCGCAGCTCCTCGAGCGTGAGCCAGCCCGCCCCCTGCACGAAGCCGCCCTCGATCTGCCCGACGTCGATCAGCGGGGAGAGGCTGTCGCCGACGTCGTGCACGATGTCGGTGCGCAGCAGCCGGTAGGCGCCGGTGAACCCGTCGACCTCCACCTCGGAGACGGAGGCGCCGTAGGAGAAGTACTTGAACGGCTCGCCCTGCATCCGGGCGCCGTCCCAGTGCAGGCCCTCGGTGCGGTAGTACCCGGCCGCCCACAGCGAGATCCGCTGGAAGTAGGCGTCGTGGGCGAGCTGGGCGAAGGAGATCTGCCGGTCGTGGAAGCCGATCCCGGTCACCGTGCCGTCGACGAACCGGACGTCGTCGGGGTGGATGTCGAACTTGCGGGCCGCGACCTCGGCCAGCCGGCCGCGGATCTGCTCGCAGGCGTTCTTCACGGCCCCGCCGTTGAGGTCCGCCCCGGAGCTGGCGGCCGTCGCGGAGGTGTTGGGCACCTTGTCGGTGCGGGTGGGTGCGAGCCGGACGGTCTCCAGGGGCACGCCGAGGGCCGTGGCCGCGACCTGCCGCATCTTGGTGTGCAGCCCCTGTCCCATCTCGGTGCCGCCGTGGTTGATGAGCACGGACCCGTCCTTGTAGACGTGCACCAGGGCGCCGGCCTGGTTGAAGGCCGTGAGGTTGAACGAGATGCCGAACTTCACGGGGGTGACCGCGAGCGCCCGCTTGGTGTCGGGGTGGGCGGCGTTGAACGCCGCGATCTCCTCGCGGCGGCGCTCCACCTCGGCCCGGTCGAGCAGCTGCGTCCAGATGGTGCGCAGCCGCTCGGCGTGCCGGACGGGCTGGCCGTAGGGGGTGGTCTGGCCGGGGACGTAGAGGTTGCGGTGGCGCAGCTCCGTGGGGTCGACCCCGAGCAGGGGGGCGCAGCGGCCCATCACCTCCTCGATCACCAGCATGCCCTGGGGCCCGCCGAAGCCGCGGAACGCGGTCTGCGAGGTCTTGTGGGTCTTCGCGATCCGCCCGTGGACCTGCACGTGGGGGATCCAGTAGGCGTTGTCGATGTGGCACAGCGTCCGCTGCAGCACGGGCTCGGAGAGGTCCAGGCTCCACCCGCCGTCGCTGGTGACGGTCGCCTCGAGGGCCTGCAGGCGGCCGCTCTCGTCGAAACCGGCCTCCCACCGGGCGTGGTACGGGTGGCGCTTGCCGGAGAGGGTGATGTCCTGGGTCCGGTTGAGCCGCAGCCGGACCGGCCGGCCCGTGAGCACCGATCCGAGGGCGGCGACGGCGGCGTAGCCGTGCGGCTGCATCTCCTTGCCGCCGAACCCGCCGCCCATGCGCAGGCACTGCACGGTGACCTCGTGGCTGTGCAGGCCCAGGACGTGGGCGACGATCTCCTGGGTCTCGGTGGGGTGCTGGGTGCTGCAGTGCACCAGGACCTGCCCGCCCTCGTCGACGTAGGCGAAGGACGCGTGGGTCTCGAGGTAGAAGTGCTCCTGGCCGCCGAACTCCAGCTCCCCGCTGAAGCGGTGGGCGGCGGTGGCCAGGGCCGTGGCGGTGTCCCCGCGGCTGACGGTGGGCCGACCGCCCTGGAAGCTCCCGGCCTCGACGGCCTCCGCCACGGTGACCAGCGACGGCAGCGGCTCGTAGTCGGCCTCGACGGCCTCGGCGCCCAGCCGGGCCGCCTCCAGCGTCTCGCCCAGCACCCAGCACACCGCGTGCCCGTGGAACATGACCTCGGAGGGAAACAGTGGCTCGTCGTGCTTGGTCCCGGCGTCGTTGACGCCGGGCACGTCCGCGGCGGTGAGCACCCGGACCACGCCCGGGACGGCCAGGGCCGGGCCCGTGCGCAGCTCCCGCACCAGGGCGTGGGCGTGCGGGGCCTGCACCGGCCAGGCGTGCAGCACGTCCTGGTGGCGCACGACCAGGTCGTCGGTGTACAGGGCCGTGCCCGTGACGTGCAGGGCGGCGCTCTCGTGGGCGACGGGCACGCCCACCACGGGGTTGACGGGGCGGTCGGCGAGGGACGTCATCGGGACACCTCCGGGTCGGGAGCGGACGCGTTCTGCGCCCAGAACTTGAGCAGGGCCTGCTCGAGCATGGCCGTGCGGTAGCGGGCGCTGGCCCGGTGGTCGTCGATCGGGGTGCCCTCGCCGGCCAGCGCGGCCGCCGCGGCCAGGACCGTGTCGCGGTTCCACGGCGCGCCGCTGAGCAGCCGCTCCGGGCCGCGGGCACGGATCGGGGTGGCGGCCACGCCGCCCAGGCCGATCCGCGCGGAGGTGACCGTGCCGTCCTCCACGTGCACGGCGATGCCGACGGCCACGCTGGAGATGTCGTCGAAGCGCCGCTTGGCGATCTTGTGGAACGCGCTGTGCCGGGCCGCCGGCAGGGGGATCCGCACGGCGCGGATGATCTCCCCGGGGCGGCGGACGCTGCGCCGGTACCCGGTGTAGTACTCGTCCAGGGGGACCTCGCGCTCGCCCCCGGCGGAGGCCAGCACCACGGACGCCCCCAGGGCCAGCAGCGCCGGGGCCGAGTCCCCGATGGGCGAGCCGGTCCCGAGGTTGCCGCCGAACGTCGCGGCGTTGCGGATCAGGCGGGAGGCGAACTGCGGGAAGAGCTGGTCCAGCAGCGGCACCCGCCCGGCGAGGCCGCGCTCGACCTCGGTCAGGCTCAGGGCCGCCCCGACCTCGACCCGCTCCGCTCCCACGTCGAGCGTGCGCAGCTGCTCGAGCCGGTCCACCGCCAGGGTCAGCCGCGGGCGGGCGTGCTGGATGTTGACGCCCACGCCGGCGTCCGTGGACCCGGCGACCAGCTGGGCCTCCGGGTCGCCCTCCAGGTGCTCGAAGAGCTCCTCCAGGGAGCCGGGGCGCACGAAGCGCGCGCCGCCGGCCTCCACCCGGGTGGGCGGGGCCGGCTGCGCGGGCCGGTCCTGGCGTCGCAGCAGCGGGTCGGTCCCGGCGGGCTCGCCTAGTGCGTAGGCGGCGTCGCGGATGGGCCGGTAGCCCGTGCAGCGGCAGAGGTTGCCGCTGAGGGCGTGCAGGTCGAAGCCGTTGGGCCCGCACTCGTGGCCGGCCGCGTGCTCCTCGCCGACGACCTCGGTGCCGGTGCGCGTCCCGGCGGCGGCGCCGGTGGCCTGGCGCTCGGGGCGGTAGTACTCGGCGGCCATGGAGCAGACGAAGCCGGGGGTGCAGTAGCCGCACTGGGAGCCTCCCCGGACCGCCATCTCCTGCTGGACGGGGTGCAGCGCCGCCGGTGTGCCGGTGCCGCCCGCGGTGCCGAGGCCCTCGGCGGTGACGACCTCCTGGCCGTCGAAGGCGGCGGCGGGGGGCAAACACGCGTTGACAGAGGTCCACCGGCTGCGCCCCTCGCCGTCCGGCCGGGCGACCAGCACCGCGCAGGCACCGCACTCGCCCTCGGCGCAGCCCTCCTTGGCGCCGGTCAGGCCCTCGCCGCGCAGCCAGTCCAGCAGCCGGGTGTGCGGGCCGACCCCGGCACCGTCCCGGGCCCGACCGTTGACCGTCACTCGGATCTCGCTCATGCCTTGTGCTCCTCCATGCCTGCGCGGAAAGGGTTCTGCCGGCGGGCGCGGGACGACCGCCCCCCGGTGCTCGGGTGCTGCGGGTCCTGCCTCGACAGGACGCCGGACGCCGCGGCGCGCGCGGGGGCCTTAGGCACGGCGAGGGCGGGCGGCCTGCTCGACGACGCGGCCCGCCGGGGCACCTCCGGTGCGGGCGTGCCGCTCCGCGCGGCGCGCGGGGCCGCGGACTCCGGGGCGGGGTGCCGGCGAGGGGCGTCGACGCCGCCCCGGCCGGTGCGGGCCTCTCCCGGGCACGGGTGCGGCGGCCACCTCCGGGCGGAGCGGTGGTGGCCTGTCGGCGGCGCGGTGTGGGTCATGGCGATGAACTCCTCGATGCGGGCCACTGGCCGCGACGTGGAGTCAGGTGGTTCCCCTGGGGTACCGGGAGCTCTCTGGCGGCGGGCCAGTGCGATTCGTGGTTGCTCGCCCGGTAGATAGTCCGTCGAGGACCCGCCGTGGGCTGTCTCACACCCTAACCACGCCGCCGTGCGCCCGCAACAGTCTTCCCGCCGCGCGCCGTCATGCACGAGCGCGGAAGAATTCTTCCACGATGTGTTGTGGATCACGTCGGGCTGCTCTACGTTGGCCTCAGCCAATGGCGGGCCCCGGTCGAACGGGGCTATCTACCGGGCATGATCTGACAGCCGGGCGGACCCGCCGACGACAAGCCGTTCCCCGGGTCCCCCCACGATCCGTGAGGACCTGAGCATCATGTCGACCACCCACGAAGCCACGTCGCGCACCCGGACCCACCTGGAGCGCGCCGTCGATCTCGCGGCGGAGAACGCCGCCGGCGACGGCGGGCCGTTCGGCGCCGTCGTCGTGACCGCCGACGGGCGGGAGTTCCCCGCCGTCAACCGCGTCACCGCGGAGCACGACCCCACGGCGCACGCGGAGGTCATGGCCATCCGCAGCGCCTGCCGCGAGCTGGCCACCTTCGACCTCGGCGGCGCCGTGCTCTACAGCAGCTGTGAGCCGTGCCCGCTGTGCCTGTCCGCGGCCCTGTGGGCCCGGCTGGACGCGGTGTACTTCGCCGCCGACCGTCACGACGCCGCGGCCGGCGGCTTCGACGACGCGCAGTTCCACGAGTTCTTCGCCCAGGGCGCGCAGGAGCGGGACCGAGCCCTTCCCGTCCGGCACGTCGCCCTCGCCACGCGCACGGAACCGTTCGAGGCCTGGGCCGGCAACGACCGGCGCACCGCGTACTGAGCCGAGCACCCCGCCGCCCCGGTCGGCTCCCACCGGGACCATCAGATCTGGACACTTCACGGACGAACCCGCCCGCACCGGACGGCCCGGGAAAAACAGAGGATCGCCGGACCTTGCGCCGCAGCGCCGACGCCTGCGCGCCGAAGGAGGCTCCTGCCATGTCATCGACCGCATCTGGCCACCAGGACAACGACCGCCGGACCCGCCGCGACCGCCCGGCGGGACCGGCGCCCGCACCCGGCCCCGAGGACGAGAGGCTCCCGCTGGGACGCACCACCGCCTACGGCTTCCAGCACGTCCTCACCATGTACGGGGCCATCGTCGCCGTGCCCCTGATCATCGGACAGGCCGCCGGCATCTCGGGCGAGGAGATCGCCCTGCTCATCAGCTCCTGCCTGCTCATGGGCGGGATCGCCACGATCCTGCAGAGCTTCGGGGCCCCCTACCTCGGGTCCCGGCTGCCGCTGGTCCAGGGGGTCTCCTTCGCCGGGGTGGCCCCCATGCTTGCGATCCTCGCCGGGGGCAGCGACCTGACCACCATCTTCGGGGCCGTCCTCGTCTCCTCGGTGGTGGGCTTCCTGCTCGCCGGGGCCTTCTCCCGCGTCCTGCGGCTGTTCCCGCCGGTGGTCACGGGCACGGTGATCACGGTGATCGGCATCTCCCTGCTGCCGGTGGCGATCTCCTGGGCCGCCGGCGGCGGGGAGGGCGGGGCCGCCGACCCCCGCAGCCTGGCGCTGGCCGGCATCACCCTGCTCATCGTGCTGGTGCTCTCCAAGGTGGGCGTCGGGATGATCTCGCGCCTGTCCATCCTGCTGTCCTTCGTCCTGGGCACGGCGGTCGCGACCACGATGGGCATGGTCGACTTCTCCGGGGTGGGGGAGGGTGGGATCGTCACCTTCCCGACGCCGCTGGCCTTCGGCCCCCCGAGCTTCGAGGTCGCCTCGATCATCTCGATGCTCATCGTGGTGCTGGTCACGATGACCGAGACCACGGCGGACATCCTGGCCGTGGGGGAGATCACCGGGGCCAAGGTCGACTCCCGGCGGGTGGCCAACGGGCTGCGGGCGGACATGCTCTCCTCCGCGGGGGCGCCGCTGCTCAACTCCTTCACCCAGACGGCCTTCGCGGCCAACGTCGGCCTCGTCGCGGTGACGGGCATCCGCAGCCGCTTCGTGGTCACGGCGGCGGGGATCATCATGGTCGGGCTGGGCATGTTCCCCGTCGTCGGGGAGGTCGTCGCGGCCATCCCCACGCCGGTGCTGGGCGGGGCGTCGATCGTGCTCTTCGGCACGGTGGCCTCCTCCGGGGTCCGCACGCTGGGCAAGGTGGACTTCAACCACTCCATGAACCTCGTCATCGTGGCGGTCGCCTTCGCCTTCGGCCTCGTCCCGGTGGCCGCGCCCCAGTTCTACGCCGGCTTCCCCGCCTGGGCCCAGACCATCCTCGGCTCGGGGATCAGCGCCGCGGCGATCGTGGCCATCGCGCTCAACCTCCTGTTCAACGAGCTGGCCGCCGGCAACTCGGAGCACCCGTCCGCCGTGGCGGCGGCGCCGGTCCGGGTCGTCCGGGCGGACACCCTGGCGCACCTGCGGGAGGGCGACCGGATCGGGAACGGCACCGTGGTGGACAGCGACGGGTCCGAGGTGGCGGTCGTGGCGGAGCACCACTTCGACGACGTCCGGAGGATGATCGCCGACGGGGAGATCACCCACACCGGACAGATCCGGGCGATCCTTGCGGCGAAGGACGCGACGTCCTGAGCGCACTCCTCGGCCGCGGCCTCCCGGAGCGCCGGGCCCGCGGTGCTCTCCGCCCCCGCCCGGCACGCCGCCGGGCGGGGGCGGGCCGCATCCCCGTGCCGGACGGCGTGCCGGGCCCGGCGGGCGGGGCGGCGCCCGATCAGCGCCCGTTCCCCGGCCGAGGGCCGGGGAACGGGCGGGACCTCAGGCGTGCACCAGGCGGTGGGCCGCGGCGGTGTGCTCGGCCGTGAGCGCCTCCACGTCCAGGCCGGTGATCGCGCCGCCCTCCACGAGCCAGCGCCCGCCCACCATGACGCGGTCCGCCCGGTCCGCGCCGCACAGCAGCAGCGCCGAGAGCGGGTCGTGGGAGCCGGAGAAGCGCAGTCCGTCGAGCCGGAACATCGCGAGGTCCGCCTGGGCGCCGGGCCGCAGCACGCCCAGGTCCGGGCGGCCCAGCAGGCGCGCGGAGCCGGCCGTGGCCCAGCCCAGCGCGCGCTGCGGGGTCACGGCCTCGGCCCCGTAGCGCAGCCGCTGCACGTACAGGGCCTGACGGGCCTCCAGCACCAGGTTCGAGGCGTCGTTGGAGGCCGAGCCGTCCACTCCGAGGCCCACGGGGCAGCCGGCCTCCTCCAGCTCCACGGCCCGGCAGATCCCGGAGGCCAGGCGCATGTTGGACGTGGGGCAGTGGGCCACGCCCACCCCGGCCGCCCCGAGGCGGGCCAGCTCGGCGTCGTCGAAGTGGATGCCGTGGGCCAGCCAGGTCCGGTCGGTGAGCCAGCCCGTGGACTCGAGGTAGTCGACGGTGCGCAGCCCGAAGCGCTCCCGGCAGAAGTCCTCCTCGTCGACGGTCTCGGCCAGGTGGGTGTGCAGCCGCACGTCCAGCTCGCCGGCCAGCACGGCGGTGTCCCGCATGATCTCCCGCGTGACCGAGAAGGGGGAGCACGGGGCCAGGGCGATCTGGGTCCGGGCGCCGTCGCCGCGCTCGTGGTGGGTCTCCACCAGCCGGGCGCTGTCGGCGAGGATGACCTCCGCCTCCTGCACCGTGTGCTGCGGGGGCAGTCCGCCGTCCCGCTCGCCCAGGCTCATGGACCCGCGGGAGAGCACGGCCCGCATGCCCAGGCTGCGCGCGGCCTCGACCTGCACGTCGATCGAGTCCTCCATGCCGCCCGGGAACAGGTAGTGGTGGTCGGCGGCCGTGGTGCAGCCCGACAGCAGCAGCTCCGCCATCGCCACCGTGGTCGCCAGCTGCAGGTCCCGGGGGCGCAGGCGCGCCCAGACCGGGTAGAGGTCCCGCAGCCACGGGAACAGGGGGACGCTGACCACGGGTGCCCAGGCCCGGGTGAGCGTCTGGTAGAAGTGGTGGTGCGTGTTGATCAGCCCGGGCACCACCACGTGCTCCCGGGCGTCGAGGACGGCGCACGGGGCGGCCGGGACGCCGCCCGCGGGGACCAGCTCCACCACGGTGCCGGAGGCGGTGTCCACCACGACGCCACCGGCGGTCCGCTCCGAGGCGTCCTCCCCGGTGTACAGGGCCAGGGGGTCGCGCAGCCACAGCAGGTGGGAGCCGGGGTCGGTGGTGTGGGTGTGCACGGGGTGCTCCGATCGGTCGCAGGATCTCGTTCCCGGCGCCGTGGCCCCGGGTCCTTCCGAGGGCGGCACGCGGCGCCGCCAGCTCAGTGAGGTCCTGTCTGCTGATCCAGGAGACCGCTCGTGCGGTCCCGGCGACCTTAACACCGGTGTGCGCTGCGCCACAAGCCGGTGACGGTGCCGGCGGTGCCGTGCCCGGGGCGGCCCGCGAGTTCTTCACGGAATCTTGAGACGGGCGCAACCCGGGCGCAAAGTGCAGCGGGAATCCTGGGCTCACCATGGTCCCGCGGGCGGGGCCCGGGCGCGGCCCGGATCCGGACCCCCGGGACCTCCGGGGCGGGCCGGGGAGATCGGGGGACCCATGAGCTGGACGACCAGGAGGGAAGGGCCCGCCCCGGCGGGCGCCGCGGGCGGCGCCCGCCGGTCCTCGGGGTGGGCGGCGGGTCTCGACGCCGCCCGGGGGCTGGTGCTGATCGGACTGGTGACGGCGCCGGTCCTGCCCGGCGCCGCGGCGGCGGGGCCGGGCTGGTCTCCCCTTGTCCTGCCGGGGCACGCGGCGGCAGCGGTCGCCCTGCTGGCCGGCGTGGGGCTGGCGCTCGGCTCCGGGGGCCGGTTCCCGCACGAGGGCCGCTGGCTGGCCGCCGACCGGGTGGGAACGGCCGTGCGGGCGGTGCTGGTCGCCGTGCTGGGCCTGGGAGTCTGGGCGCTGCTGCCCGAGGGCGTCCCGGCAGGCGGTGTGCTGGTCTACTACGCGGTGCTCTGCCTGCTGGCGATCCCGTTCCTGCACCTGTCCGCCACGGCCCTGTTCGTCGGTGCGGCGGTCTGCTGGGTCCTGGCCCCGCTGCCGGTGCACACCCTGGGGGTGCTCCTGCCGGTGGACCCCTCCTCCGCCCCCACCTCCGCCGGTGCGGGGGGCGGGCCGGCGGGGTCGGTCCCGCGGCTCCTGCTGATGAGCACGCACCCGGCCCTGCCGTACCTGGCGTGTCTCCTGGTGGGACTGGGCCTGGGGCGGGTGCGCCTGCGCGACCGGGCGGTCCAGGTCCGTCTGCTGGTGCTGGGGGCGGGGCTGGTCCTCCTCGAGCTGACCGCCTCGGCGCTGCGCCACGCCGTCGGCGGGGGCGACCGGGGTCCGGGGGCCCGTGGGACGGGCGGGGACCTGCCGGCCACGATGCCGGTGTGGGGTGCGGGCGCGTGGCCCACCGACCTCGTGGAGTGGCCGGCCATCGCGGCGGTGCACACCGGCCCGCTGTGGGCGGTCGTGCCCGGGCTCGGGGCGGGCCTGCTGGTGCTCGGGGGCTGCCTGCTGGTCTCCCGGAGGTCCGGGGCCTGGCTGCCGGCGCTGTCGGCGCTGGGCGCCACGGCCCTGACCCTGTACACCGCCCACCTGCTGGCGCTGTCCGTCGGGCTCCGTGACGACCGCTCCTTCCTCTGGTACGCCGTGCCCCTGGTGGCCGTGGCGCTGGTCGCCCTGCACTGGCATCGGGCGCTGGGCCGGGGCCCGCTGGAGCAGGCGGTCGACGCGAGCGTGCAGGCGACCCGCCGGGCCGTGCTCCACCGCTCCCGCCGGACGTGATCGCCGGACCTGATCGCCGGACGGGACGGTCCGCCGCGGGCCGGGCACGCCACGGCGGGGCCGGCCTCGCCGGGCCGGTTCCCCGGCCGGCCTCCGCCGGGATCCGGGGCCGGGATCCCGGATCCAGGGCTCGGGAATAACCTCGCGCGGTCCCGGCTTGTACAGGATGCTTCAAATTTGTAGAACCTGCGGTGCCCGTCGGGACGGGGGCCGCGGGAGACCAGGAGGGCGACATGCAGTTCGGCATCTTCACCATCGGGGACGTCACCGAGGACCCCACCACAGGGCGCACCCCGACCGAGCACGAGCGGATCAGGGCCACGGTCGAGATCGCGAAGAAGGCCGAGGAGGTGGGGCTGGACGTCTTCGCCACGGGCCAGCACCACAACCCGCCGTTCGTGGCCCCGGCGAACCCGCCCATCCTGCTGGCCGCCGTCGCGGCGCAGACCGAGCGGCTGCTGCTGTCCACGGCCACGACGCTCGTCACCACGACCGACCCGGTGCGCATCGCCGAGGACTACGCATACCTGCAGCACCTGTCCGGCGGCCGGGTGGACCTGACGATGGGCCGCGGCAACACGGGCCCGGTCTACCCGTGGTTCGGCCAGGACATCCGCCAGGGCATCCCCCTGGCGGTCGAGAACTACAGCCTGCTCCACCGGCTGTGGCGGGAGGACGTGGTCGACTGGCAGGGGCGGTTCCGCTCTGCCCTGCAGGGCTTCACCTCGACCCCGCGCCCGCTCGACGACGTGGCCCCCTTCGTGTGGCACGGCTCGATCCGCTCGCCCGAGATCCCCGAGCAGGCCGCCTACTACGGCGACGGGTTCTTCCACAACAACATCTTCTGGCCCGCCGAGCACACCCGGCGGATGGTCGACTTCTACCGGCAGCGCTACGAGCACTACGGCCACGGCTCCTACGACCAGGCGATCGTGGGGCTGGGCGGGCAGGTGTTCATGCGGCGGAACTCCCAGGACGCGGTGCGGGAGTTCCGGCCCTACTTCGACAACGCCCCGGTCTACGGCCACGGGCCCTCCCTGGAGGACTTCACGGCCCAGACCCCGCTGACCGTCGGCACCCCGGAGCAGGTGATCGAGAAGACCCTCTCGTTCCGCGACTACGCCGGCGACTACCAGCGCCAGCTGTTCCTCATCGACCACGCGGGCCTGCCCCTGAAGACCGTCCTGGAGCAGATCGACCTGCTGGGCGAGGAGGTCGTGCCGGTGCTGCGCCGGGAGTTCGCCGCGCTCAAGCCGGCCCACGTGCCGGAGGCGCCGACCCACGCCTCGCTGGTGGCCCGCCACCGCGCCGGCCAGGACCCGGTGCCCGGCGGCGCCGCGGACTCGCCCGCCGGGCGGGCCCGCGCCGAGCAGGGCGAGGGCGCCGCACGCGACGCCCGCACCGCCCAGGGGGCCCGCCGATGAGCACGACGACGCCGCCCCGGGCGCCCGCGGCCGCCGGCGCGGCCCACCTGGTGGTGGTCTCGGCCGGGATGTCCGACGCCTCCTCGACCCGGCTGCTGGCCGACCGGCTCACCGGGGCGACCCGCGACGCCCTGGGCCCGGCACCGGTGCGGATCACCCGCGTGGACCTGCGCCCGCTCGCCCACGCCATCACCGACCACCTGCTGACCGGCTTCCCCGCCCCGGACCTGCGGGAGGCGCTGGAGGCGGTCGTCGGCGCGGACGCGCTCATCGCGGCGACCCCGACGTACAAGGCCTCCTACGCGGGGCTGTTCAAGTCCTTCTTCGACCTCGTCGAGGACGGCGCGCTGGAGGGCCTGCCGGTGCTGGTGGCCGCCACCGGGGGCTCCGCGCGGCACTCGCTGATGCTCGACACCGCCCTGCGCCCGCTCTTCGCCCACCTCAAGGCGCTCGTGCTGCCCCTGGGGGTCTACGCGGCCACCGAGGACTGGGCCGGGGAGGAGCTCCAGGGGCGCGTCCGGCGCGCCGGCGCGCAGCTCGCGGCGCAGCTCGCCCCCGGCCGCGCCCGGTTCGCTGCGGCCGCCGAGGAGGCCCCGGCGGCCGCAGCGGCGGCCCCGCCGCGGGGCGACGTGTTCGCCGACGTCCCGGACTTCGCGGACCTGCTCGCCCGGGCCGGGCGGTGAGCGAGCCCGGAGCAGGCGACCGGGGCGCGGCCGGGCGCCCGTGGGACGTGTGGCAGCTGTTCTTCGAGACCTCCGCCCTGCTCACCACCGAGCTGGAGACCCGCCTCAAGGAGCACGGCTGCTCGCTGATGGACTACCAGGTGCTCCTGCTGCTGCGCGACGCGGACCACCACCGCCTCCGGATGGGGGAGCTCGCCCAGCGGCTGGTCTTCTCCCCGAGCCGGCTGAGCTACCAGATCGGCGTGCTCGAGAAGCGCGGGTGGGTCCGGCGCCGGCCGTGCCCGGAGGACCGGCGCGGGCTGGAGGCGGAGCTCACCGCCGAGGGGCTGGCCGCCTTCCGCCGCCTCCGGCCCGCCCACGCCCGCGACGTCGAGGAACTGTTCCTCGACGTCCTGGAGGGCGACGACGCGCAACGGCTGCGGGCCGTCATGGAGCGCGTCGCGCGGAGGGTGCGCCCCTCCTGAGCCCGTGCCCCCGCGTCAGTCCTCGGGGAGGTCGGCGAAGGCCTGCTGCATGTCGCGGTACCAGCCCAGCGACTGCTTCGGGTGCCGCCAGCGACCCCGCATGGCGTCGCGGGCCTCCTGGTGGTCGGTGCTCCCGGCCCGCACCGCCTCCCGGAGACGGCGGTCCTGGGCGGCGATGACGTCGTCGGCCGTCTCGCCGCGGTGCCCGAGCTCGCAGGGCCCTCCCAGCTGGCGGCAGGTCATGGTCTTCATCGTCGGTTCCCTTCCTCCGGCCCGGCGGTCCCCGGCGGCTCGATCCCGGGCGCGGGAACCGGGGTCCGCGCCTTCGGCCGGTCCAGGCGCAGCCGGGTGGTCACGGTGGTCAGTCAGGCGGGCGGATTCGCGATCTCGGCCGCCGTTCTGCACCGTTCGCGCCGCCCCGTCCCGAGGGCCGGCCGGACCCGGCGCCGCGCTGCGGCGCCGGGGCTCACCGGCGGCGCCGGGCGGTGCGCACGCCGAGGACCACGGCGGCGAGGACGACGAGGGCGCCCAGCAGCTGGAGGCCCGGGGAGTCGTCGGCCTCGCCGTAGACGATGCCGGCGGCGCCGATCGCCAGGCCGAGGAGGACCAGCAGGGCGGGGACGACGAGTCTCACGGGCTCTCCTCCGGGGCGTGGGGCGGGGGGTCGGTGGGGTCCTCGACCCACTCGAGCAGGTCTCCGGGCTGGCACTCCAGCACCCGGCACATGGCGTCCAGGGTGGAGAAGCGCACCGCCTTGGCACGGCCGTTCTTCAGCACGGCGACATTGGCGGGGGTGAGCCCGACCCGGTCGGCGAACTCGCCGACGCTCATCTTGCGCTTGGCGAGCTCGACGTCGAGGCGCACGACGATCGGCATCAGATCACCGCCTCCATGTCGGTGCGCAAGGTGGTGGCCCGGCGCAGCAGCGCCCGCATCACCACCATGAGCAGCCCGAGCACGGTGACCCCGGTCAGCATCAGGAACAGCAGCAGCGGCAGGCCGGGGTCGCCGGCGTTGAAGCCGACGAAGAGGAACACGCCCAGCAGCACCGCCCACGCGGCGGCGACCGCCCAGACGATCGCGTCCACCCATGCCAGGGAGGCCGTGCTGAAGATGCGGTCGTTCTTGACCAGGGTGAGCAGCTTCCAGGTGCACACGATCACCACCTGCGCGCACAGCACCCAGAACACCGTCACGGCGGTGGCCGGCCATCTCAGGTACGCCATCTCGGGGTTCTCCCGGGCCATGTGCGCGAACTGCCCGGGCAGGGACATGACCTGGAACAGCACCAGGATCCCGAAGAGCAGGGCGAGGAAGACCCGCAGGGCGGCGACCGCCCGGTGTTCAGCAATCATGCATCGAGTTTCACTCGGTATCTATCGATTGTCAATAAGGGAGCCGATGCTGCTCCGGCGGAAGGGCGACCGGGCCGGGCGCACAGCGCCCGGCCCGGGGCCGTGTCAGGAGCGCAGGTCGCGCGGGGGCCAGTTGCTGAAGGCCTTGGGTCGGGCGGGCGCGTACGTGCGGATCTTCGAGGTGGTCAGCCCCAGCCGCACGAGGGACTCGGCGACCGTCACGGCCGCCGCGACGCCGTCGACCACGGGCACGCCGGTGCGCTCGGCGACCTTCGCCTTCAGGCCCGCCATCCCGCCGCAGCCGAGGCAGATGACCTCGGCGCGGTCGTCCCGCACGGCGCGCAGCGACTGGTCGAGGATGGCCTGGACGGCGGCGTCGGGGTCCGACTCCAGCTCCAGGACGGACATCCCGCTGGCCCGCACGGAGGCGCAGCGGTCGGTGAGCCCGGCCAGCTTGAGCCGGTCCTCGATGAGCGGGACCGTGCGGTCGAGGGTGGTCACCACCGAGTACTTGTGGCCCAGGTACATGGCGGTGCCGGCCGCGGCCTCGGTGATGTCGACGACCGGGACGTCCAGCAGCTCCTGCAGCCCCTCCCGGCCGTGCTCGCCGTAGCCGGCCTGGATGACGGCGTCGAAGGGCTCGGAATAGGCCTTGACGGTCTCCATCACCGCGATCGCGGCCAGGTAGCTCTCGTAGTTGCCCTCGACGGACTCCGCCCCGAACAGCGGGGTGAGGGGCACGATCTCCGTCCCGGGCGAGGCCGCCACCGCGGCCTCGCGGCCGATGGAGGCGGTCATGGAGGCGGTCGTGTTGACGTTGACCACGAGGATGCGCATGGTGGGGTGCCTTTCAGTCGGGGATCCGGTCGTCGTCCGTTGCGTCGGACCGGGTCAGTGTTTGGGGGCCACCGCGATCGCCTCGCCGTCCACGGCGTGGAAGGTGGCGTGGCGGTCGGAGATCAGCAGGTAGATCGCGGCGGCGAGGATCGCGCCGACGAACCAGGAGAAGCCGGCGATGAAGGTGAAGGCGGGGGCCAGCGCCAGGACCAGGGCGACGACGGCGGCCGGTGTTCCCGCGATGATGGCCTTGCGGTTGACGCCCCGGGTGTAGGCGTACTCGCCGTCGGGGGACTCGATGTACAGGTCCGGGATGTTGACCCGGCCCTTCCGCACCAGCCAGTAGTCGGCCATGATGACGCCGAACAGCGGGCCGAGCAGGGCGCCGAGGCCGCCGAGGAAGTACACGATCACCACGGGGGAGTTGTAGAGGTTCCAGGGCAGGATGACCAGGCCGATCACCGCGGAGATGATGGCTGCCCGGCGGAAGTTCAGGGCCCGGGGGAAGAGGTTGGCCAGGGTGTAGATGGGGGCCACGAAGTTGGCCATGAGGTTCACGGCGACGGTCAGGATGATCAGGGCGAGGCAGGCCAGGACCAGCAGGAACGTGTTGGGGATGGCGTTGACGACGTCGGTGGGGGACTCGATGATCGTTCCGTCGATGCGGTACTGGGCGCCGGCGAGCACCACGACGATGGCGGCGAAGAAGAGCATGTTGATGGGGATGCCGTAGAAGTTGCCGCGTACCACGGAGCGCTCCGAGGGGGCCCCGCGGGTGAAGTCGCAGAAGTTCAGCACGAACGTGCCGTAGATGACCACCCACAGGGCGGCGGACTGGAGGATGCGCACCCACATCTCCGCACCGGTCAGGGAGTCCGCCGTGGACCAGGCGATGGACCCGCCGGCCTCCAGGAACATCCAGACGGCCAGGGCGAGCATGGTGATCAGGATGACGGGTCCGGCGAAGGCCTCGTACTTGCGGATCATCTCCATGCCGAAGCTGACGATGACGACCTGGACGATCCACAGGGCGACGAACGAGATCCAGCCCAGTGTCGAGAGGCCGAGGAACGAGTTCGTGTCCAGCGGTGCCAGGGACGGCGCCAGGGCCAGGATCAGCACCCGGAGCACCATCGAGGCCAGGTAGGTCTGGATGCCGAACCAGGCGATGGCCACGCCGCCGCGGACGATGGCGGGGACCTGGGCGCCCTTGACGCCGAAGGCGATGCGGCTCATGACGGGGAACGGCACCCCCGTGCGCTCGCCCATGAACCCGGAGAGGTTCAGGAGCAGGAACAGCAGCACGGCGCCGAGGAGGAAGGCCAGCATGATCTGCCACGCGCCCAGGCCCAGGGCGAAGAGCCCGATGGCGAACGCGTAGTTACCCAGGGAGTGCACGTCGTTGGCCCACAGGGTGAAGATGCTGTAGGCGTGCCAGGTGCGGCCCCTGCGCGTGGTGGGGGCCAGGTCCGGGTTGTAGAGCCGGGGGCTGACGCCCGTGGGGATGGGGCCGGTGGTGCCGGGGACGTGGACGGCCGCCTCCACGGCGGGGTCACCCGTGCCCCAGGGCTCCGGGGCGATGAGGTGCGTGTGTCCGCGCTCGGCGGGCGAGTCAGGAGCGTGCTGCTGGGACATGGTGCGGATCTCCCTGCGGTGATGAAGGGTGGGGCCCTGAAGCGGGCGGAGTCGGCCTGGGGCAGAGGGCCGCCGACGTGGTGCCGGTCGTGGGATGCTCGCCTGTCGAGACCGTAATTTCATATTACGGAATTACCATTCCGTGCTATGAAACGACTGTAGATGTGGCCCGGGACACAGTCAACCCTTTCTGAAACCCTGATTTCGTGTCCGGTACCGCCTGCTCCCGGCCTGTGGGAGGACCTGTCAGGCTCCCGTCAGCTCTCGCCCCGGCGGATCAGTCGTCCTCGGGGCGTCGTGAAGTCCACGGGCACCCCGCGCAGGAAGGTCCTGCGCACCTTCCCGGACAGGGCCTTCCCCTGGTACGGGGTGATCGGGTTCTTGTGGTGCAGCCGCCCGGCGTCGACCACGAACGCGTCGTCGGGGGCGAAGACCACCAGGTCCGCGTCGTAGCCCAGGGCCAGCCTGCCCTTGGACCGCAGGCCGGCCCGCTGGGCGGGTCGCGTGGACATCCACTCCACCACGCGCCCCAGGTCGATCCCGCGGCGGCGTGCCTCGGTCCAGATCAGGGACAGGCCCAGCTGCAGGGAGGAGACCCCGCCCCAGGCCACGCCGAAGTCGCCGTTGTCCAGGTCCTTCAGGTCCAGGGTCGAGGGGGAGTGGTCGGAGACTATGAAGTCGATGGTCCCGTCGATCAGCCCCTGCCACAGCAGCTCGCGGTTGCCGACCTCCCGCACCGGCGGGCAGCACTTGAAGGCGGTCGCGCCGTTGGGCACCTCCTCCGCGAGCAGGGTGAGGTAGTGCGGGCAGGTCTCCACCGTGATGTCGAGGCCGTCGCGCTTGGCGGTGGCGAGCATCGACAGCGCGTCCGACGAGGACAGGTGCAGGATGTGCGAGCGTGCCCCGGTCCACCGGGTTCGCTCGATCACCTCGGCGATCGCCAGGTTCTCGGCGCCGCGGGGCCGGGACCGCAGGAAGTTCTCGTAGACGTCGCCCTCGGGGTGCGGGGCGCGGTCGATGGCGCGGGAGTCCTCGGCGTGCACGATCATCAGGGAGTCGAAGGTCTTGATCTCGGCGAGGTCCTCCTCCATTTCGTCGGCCTCGAGGTGCGGGAACTCGTCCACGCCCGAGTGCAGCAGGAAGCACTTGAAGCCGAAGACGCCGTCGTCGTGCAGCTCGCGCAGGTCCGGCTTGTTGCCCGGGATCGCCCCGCCCCAGAAGCCGACGTCCACGAAGACGTTGTCCTGCGCGAAGAGCCGCTTGTACTCCAGGGCGGGGGCGTTGACCGTGGCCGGGATCGAGTTGAGCGGCATGTCCAGCACCGTGGTCACCCCGCCGGCCGCGGCGGCCCGGGTCGCGGAGGCGAAGCCCTCCCACTCGGTGCGGCCGGGCTCGTTGATGTGCACGTGGGTGTCCACCAGCCCCGGCAGCAGGCTCTCGTCGTCGGCCAGCTCCACGACCTCGCGGCCGCGCAGACCGGCGCCGAGGGGTTCGACGGCCACGATCCGCCCGCCGCGCACCCCGACCTCCCGGGGGGCGAAGTGGTCGCCGCACGAGACGTTCTGCCCGCGCACCACGAGGTCGAACTCCCGGTGGTCGCCGGCGAAGGTCCCCTGCTCGTCCGCTCCCGTGCGGGGGGCGTCGGCGGCGTCCTCGGGCAGGTCGTGCTCGCGCCGGTACTCGGCGATCAGGCGGCGGACGCGCTCGGGGTCGTTGACGTTCTCGCTCACCGCGAGCCGGTGGGCCTGTTCGGCCTCCACGGCGTGCTGCGCGGCGCCGGGGCCGGTGGCCGCGCGCGCGGAGCCCTCCTGGGCGATCGCGGCGGGGTCCTCGGGCAGCTGCTGCGGGCGCCCCGCGGCGTCCGCGGTGGCGCCCCCGTCCTCCGCGGGCGGCTGCTCGGGGCTGCGCCGCGGCTCCTGGTCGGCGTCGCGCCTGCCGCCCCGAGCGGGAGCCTGCGGCTGCTGGGGCGTCTTCTTCTCGGTCATGGAGGTTCCTTCGGGTCGTCGGCGTCCGCACCGGCCGCCGGGTCGGTCAGTCGGTCTGGGTCCCGGCGAGCAGCTCGGGAAGGTCGCGGGCGAGGCGGGCGCCCACCTGTTCGAGCAGCCGCCCGGCCTCCCGCATGCACGTGCGGGGGTCCGGCTCGAGCTCGGTGAGGGCGTAGGCGCGCCGGAACCCGGCCTCGCGCAGCACGTGCGGCTCCAGGGTGGTCCGCCCGCAGACCGCGACCGCGGGCACGCCCGCGGACCGTGCGGTCTCCAGCACGCCCAGCGGCGTCTTGCCGCCGAGGGACTGCTCGTCCAGGCTGCCCTCTCCGGTGACCACGAGGTCCGCGCCGGCGAGCCGGTCCGCGAGGCCGACGAACTCCAGGACCACCGCGACGCCGGGACGGCGGCGGGCGCCGAGCACGGCCAGGGCCGCGAAGCCCACGCCGCCGGCGGCCCCGGCCCCGGGCGCCTCGGCGGCGCGCGCGGCGCCGGGGCCGAGGACGTCGGCGAGCCGGTCCCGGAGGACGGTCAGGGCGGCGTCGAGGGCGCGCACCGTCCCGGGGTCCGCGCCCTTCTGCGGGCCGAAGACCGCGGCGGCGCCGCGCTCGCCCAGCAGCGGGTGGTCGACGTCGGCGGCCAGGACGAACTCGGTGCCCGCCAGGCGCGGGTCGAGGTCGGTGAGGTCCACGCGGGCCAGACCGGCCAGGGCGGCCCCGCCCCGGCCCAGCTCCTCGCCCGCGGCGTCCAGCAGCCGGGCCCCCAGGGCCTGCAGCAGCCCGGCCCCGCCGTCGGTGCAGGCGCTGCCCCCGACGCCGAGGACCACGCGCTCGGCCCCGGCGTCGAGGGCGGCGCGGACCAGTTCCCCGGTGCCGCGGCTCGTCGCGCCGCCGGCGTCGAGAGCGGGCTGCCCGCTCCCGTCCACGGGCAGGGCCGCGAGCCCGGAGGCGAGGGCCATCTCGACCACCGCGGTGCGGTCCCGCAGGGCGAACTCCGCCTCGACGGGCTCGCCGACGGGGCCGGTGACGGTGACGGGCGAGGCGACGAACCCGGCGCCGAGGGCGGCCTCGAGGGTGCCCTCCCCGCCGTCGGCCACGGGCAGGCGGACCACCTCGGCGCCGGGGTCCACCGAGCGGATCCCGGTCTCGAGGGCCGCGGCCACGTCGGGGGCCTCCAGGGAGCCCTTGAACTTGTCCGGGGCGACGACGATGCGCACGTCCGTCCTCCTGTCTGGTCGGTGCCGGCGCGGTGCCGGCGGGTCAGTCGAGCAGGGCGATCGCGGTGGGGGCGTCCTCGCCGCGCTCGGCCAGCTGCTCGAACTCCACCACATTGTCGATCTCCGTGCCCATGGAGATGTTGGTGACCTTCTCCAGGATGACCTCCACGACCACCGGGACCCGGAACTGCTGCATCAGCTCGTGGGCCTCGGCGAAGGACTCCTGCAGCTTCTCCGGGTCGGTCACCCGCACGGCCTTGCAGCCGAGGCCCTCGGCCACCTTCACGTGATCCACACCGTAACCCTCCGTCTCCGGGGAATTGACGTTCTCGAACGCCAGCGACACGTTCTGCTCCATCTTGAACCCGCGCTGGGACTGGCGGATCAGGCCCAGGTAGGAGTTGTTCACGACCACGTGCAGATAGGGCAGGTTGAACTGGGCGCCGACGGCCAGCTCCTCGATCATGAACTGGAAGTCGTAGTCCCCCGAGAGGGCCACCACGGTCCGCTCCGGCTGGGCGCGCACCACGCCGAGGGCCGCGGGGGCGGTCCAGCCCAGGGGCCCGGCCTGGCCGGCGTTGATCCACCGGCGCGGGCCGTACACGTGCAGCAGCTGCCCACCGGCGATCTGGGAGAGCCCGATCGTGGAGACGTAGGTGACGTCCTTGCCGAAGGCCGAGTTCATCTCCTCGTACACACGCTGCGGCTTGATCGGCACCTGCGTGAAGTGCGTCTTGCGGTGCAGGGAGCCCTTGCGCCGGGCGCAGTCCAGCACCCACGGGCCCCGGTCCGGCACCAGCCCGCGGTCCTTGCGCTCGCGGGCGACCTCGAGCAGGACGTCCAGGGCCGCGCCCGCGTCGGAGACGATGCCCAGGTCCGGGGCGAAGACGCGCCCGATCTGGGTGGGCTCGATGTCGACGTGCACGAACGTGCGGCCGGCGGTGTAGACGTCCAGGCTGCCGGTGTGCCGGTTGGCCCACCGGTTGCCGATGCCCAGCACGAAGTCCGACTCCAGGAACGTCGCGTTGCCGTAGCGGTGGGAGGTCTGCAGGCCGACCATGCCCGCCATCAGCGGATGGTCGTCGGGGATGGCGCCCCAGCCCATCAGTGTGGGGATCACGGGGACGTCGAGCAGCTCGGCCAGCTGGACCAGCCGCTCCGAGGCGTCGGCGTTGATGATCCCGCCGCCGGCCACGATCAGCGGGCGCTGCGCGGCGAACATCAGGTCCAGGGCCTTCTCGGCCTGGATCCGGGTGGCCGCCGGGCGCTCGGGGCGCATCGGCTCGTAGGCCTCGATGTCGAACTCGATCTCGGCCAGCTGGACGTCCAGCGGCAGGTCCAGCAGGACCGGTCCGGGGCGGCCGGAGCGCATGAGGTGGAAGGCCTTCTGGAACGCCCCGGGGACCTGGCCGGGCTCCAGCACGGTCATCGCCATCTTGGTCACCGGCGCCGCGATGGCGGCGATGTCCACGGCCTGGAAGTCCTCCTTGTGCAGCTTCGCCACGGGGGCCTGGCCGGTGATGCACAGGATCGGCACGGAGTCCGCCCAGGCGGCGTAGAGGCCGGTGATCATGTCGGTGCCGGCGGGGCCGGAGGTGCCCACGCAGACCCCGATGTTGCCCGGGGCCGCCCGGGTGTAGCCGTCGGCCATGTGCGAGGCGCCCTCGACGTGCCGGGCGAGGGTGTGGCGGATGCCCCCGTGGGCGCGCATCGCCGAGTAGAACGGGTTGATGGCGGCGCCGGGCAGGCCGAAGGCCTCGGTGGCGCCCTCCTTCTCGAGGATGGCGACGACGGCGTCGACCGTGCGCATTCTGGCCATGGTGAACTCCTTGGAAGCAGGACCCGGGGTCGGGTCGGGAGGCGGTGGGGTGGGTGGGTCAGCGGCCGGAGCGGCCGGAGAGCTCCTCGGTGAGCTTGAACAGCCCGGAGTGGTCCAGGCCGCCGTCGCCGCGGGCCACCGTGGCGGCCACGAGCTGGGCGACGAGCGCGCCCAGCGGGACGGTGACCCCGGCCTCGCGGGCGGCGGCGGTCACGATGCCCATGTCCTTGTGGTGCAGCTGGAGCCGGAAGCCGGGGTCGAAGTTGCGCTCCAGCATCTTCCGGCCCTTCTGGTCCAGGACCTTGGAGCCGGCCAGGCCGCCGCCGAGGACCGTCAGCGCGGCGTCCGTGTCCACCCCGTAGGCCTCGAGGAAGACGACGGCCTCCGCGAGGAGCTGGATGTTGCCGGCCACGATGAGCTGGTTGGCGGCCTTGACGGTCTGCCCGGAGCCGGCGGGACCCACGTGGACGACGGTCTTCCCGACGGCCTCGAGGACCGGCCGGGCGGCCTCGAAGTCCGCGGCCTCGCCCCCGACCATGATCGACAGCGCGGCGTCGATCGCGCCCTGCTCGCCGCCGGAGACCGGGGCGTCCAGCGGGCGCAGGCCCGCGCGGGCGGCCTCCTCCGAGAGCCGGGCGGCGACGTCCGGGCGGATGGAGCTCGCATCGATCCAGATCGCGCCCTGCTTCGCGTGGGCGAGGACGCCGTCCTCGCCGGTGACGACCTCCTCCACGTCGGGGGAGTCCGGGACCATGGTGATCACGACGTCGGCCTCCCGCACGGCCTCGGCCACGCCGGCGGCGCCCCGGCCGCCGGCCTCGACGAGCTGGGCGACCTTGTCCGGGGAGCGGTTGAAGCCGACGACGTCGAAGCCCGCGGAGACGAGGTTGCGGGCCATGGGCAGGCCCATGATGCCGAGGCCGATGACGGTGACGCTGCGGATGGCGGCGGGGGCGGTGCCGCCGGCGGCGGGGGTGTTCGCGGTGCTGGTCATGGTGTGCTCCTCGAGGTGCTGGTGGTGTCGGAGAGGAAGGGGATCAGGCGCCGGTGCGGGTCGCGGGCCGGGGAGAGAGCCACGCGAAGGGGTCCTCCTGGGAGGCCTTGTACTCCAGGCCCACGCGGCCGGTGTAGCCGAGCGCCCGGCTGCGGTCGATCCACCGCTGCAGCGGGAGCTCGCCGGTGCCGGGCTCGTGGCGGCCCGGCGCGTCGGCGATCTGGAGGTGCGCGAAGTCCGCCGCGTGCTGCTCGATGACCGCGGCGACGTCGTCGCCGTTGACGGCCAGGTGGTAGAAGTCGGCGAGCAGCCCGATGTTGTCCGCACCGGCCCGCCGGACCTCCGCGATGGTGTCCAGGGCGTCCTGGGCGGTCTTCAGCGGATAGGCGGGCGCGCCGGAGACCGGCTCCAGCAGCACCGTGCCGCCGATGCGCGCGACGCCCTGCGCGGCGGTCACGAGGTTCTGCACGGCCAGCGCGTCCTGGGCCTCGGGGGTGTGCTCGGGCTGCCGGTTGCCGTAGAGGGCGTTGAAGGCCGTGCAGCCGGTGCGCTCGCCGATGGCGGCGACCACGGCCACGTTCTCCGCGAACTCCGCCTCGCGGCCGATCCAGGACACGAGGCCGCGGTCCCCGCCGGGCATGTCACCGGCGTTGAAGTTCAGCCCGCTCAGCTGCACGCCCGCGTCCTGGACCGCCGCCACGAAGGCGTCCACGTCGCGGTCCGCGGGGACCGAGGTCGCGAAGGGCCACCAGAACTCGACGGCGTCGAAGCCGGCCGCCCGGGCCGCCGCAGGGCGCTCGAGCAGGGGCAGGTCGGTGAGCAGGATGGAGCAGTTCACGGTGTACGACATCGGGTCCTCCTGGGCCGGGGAGCGACGCGCTGCAAGCGTCTTTCGTATTGCGGAAGTTTGTTTTCTTTGTACGAAAAGACTACGACGGGATGTGATCCAGGTCAACGTGCTGGTGAAAACTCTTTTTCATGATGCGGAATATAGGGACATGGCGCGCGTGGTGCCGCACGTGGAAGGACCCCGCACCACCACGGCGAGGAGGCGGTGCGGGGTCCGGTCGGGAGGGCGCCGGCCCGTGGGCTCAGCGCAGTTTCATCTGCCGGTTGACGTCCTTGTAGAGCAGGTACCGGAAGCGGCCCGGGCCGCCGGCGTAGCACGCCTGCGGGCAGAAGGCCCGCAGCCACATGAAGTCGCCGGCCTCCACCTCCACCCAGTCCTGGTTGAGCCGGTAGACGGCCTTGCCCTCCAGGACGTAGAGGCCGTGCTCCATCACGTGCGTCTCGGCGAACGGGATCACCGCTCCGGGCTCGAAGGTCACGATCGTCACGTGCATGTCGTACCGGACGTCGTCGGGGTCCACGAAGCGGGTGGTCGCCCACTTGCCGTCGGTGCCCGGCATGGGGGTGGGCTCGACCGCCTGGTCGGAGGTGACGAACGGCTCGGGGACCTCGACGCCCTGGACGTACTCGTAGGCCTTGCGGATCCAGTGGAAGCGGGCGGGCTCGGCGCCGGTGCCGCGCACGGTCCACTCGCACTCCGGCGGGAGGAACGCGTAGCCGCCCGGGGTCAGCTCGTGCTCCTCGCCCTCCACGGTCAGGGTGAGGGTGCCCTCCATGAGGAACAGGACGCCCTCGACGCCGGACTCGGTCTCGGGGCGGTCGCTGCCGCCGCCGGGGGCGACCTCCACGATGTACTGCGAGAAGGTCTCCGCGAACCCGGACAGGGGCCGGGCGAGGACCCAGACCCGGGTGTCGTCCCAGAAGGGGAGCCGGCTGGTCACGATGTCCCGCATGGTCCCGCGCGGGATCACCGCGTAGGCCTCCGTGAACATCGCCCGGTCGGTGAGCAGCTGGGTCTGGTCCGGGTGCCCGCCGTGCGGGGCGTGGTAGGTGCGCTCGGTCATGTCAGTTGCCTCCTGGGGTGGGGGTGGCCGCAGCCGGCCGGGGGTGGGCGAGGGCGGCCAGTTCGTGGTGGTCCAGCCCCGCGGCCGAGGCCAGCTCCTCCGCGCCGATCGCCCCGCACAGCAGGCCGCGGTGGACGAACCGGGCGAGGGCCCGGGCGGTCGCGGGCTCGTCGGCGACGTCCGCGGCCTCGATGCCGGGCACCGAGCGGCTGCGGTACACCTGCAGCCGGTGCGCGGACGCGTCGAACGAGCGCCGGTAGAACGCGTAGTTCGTCAGGAAGCGGGTCGGCAGCTGGTGGGCGTGCAGGTCCCAGCCCTGGTAGAGGGCCCGCTCCAGGGAGCGGCGGACCAGGCGCGCGTGCAGCGCCCAGGCCTCGCGCCGCTGGGCGGGATCGCCCACGGGCAGCCGGTTGGTGGACCCGTCCGAGAGTCGCACCCCGGTGCCGGCCACGGCGACCTGCATGACCTGCTTCGCGTGGTCGGCCACCGGGTGCTCCATGGACTGGAACTCCGCGGCCACGCCGAGGGAGGCGGAGTAGTCGTAGGTGCCGTAGTGCAGGGCCGTGACCCGGCCCTCGGCGACGCGCAGCATCGCCGGGATGGGGCACGTGCCGTCGAGCCCCAGGATCATCGGGGCCGTCTCCATCTGGATCTCGAAGCGCAGCCGGCCGTGGGCCAGGCCCAGGGCGCTCTCCAGGGCGCGGCAGGCCTCGGTCATCACCTCGACCTGCTCCACCGTGGAGACCTTCGGCAGGGTCAGCACCAGGCCGGCCGGCAGCCCGTCCGCCGCCGCTCCGGCCTCCGCCAGCCCGCCCTCGCGCACGAGGGTGGTCACGAACAGGTCCAGGGAGCGCAGCCCGCGCGCGCGGGTCCCGGCCTCCAGGCACTTGAAGCGGATCCCGGCGAACGCCGGCTGCGGCGAGTCCCCGCGGTGCCGGGCGAGCGCCATCGCCGCCACGGTGCGGGCGGCGCCGACGACCGCACCGTCCTCCTCGGCGTCGGGCCGCTCGCCGTAGCCGTCCTCGAGGTCCAGGCGCAGGTCCTCGACCGGCTCCTCCCGCAGCTTGCGCTCGGTGCGGGTCACGACCTCCTCGCGCAGGTGCTCCTCCACGCCGGCCAGCTCGGCCAGGGCGGTGAGCCCGCCGGCCTCCGCGGCCGCGGCGAGCGCGGCCTCGCCCCACTCGCGGGCCGTGGCCGGGGTGACGAGGTCCGCGGGGACGTAGCAGGTGTGCAGCGGCTGCCGCGACCCGTCGTCGCCCGGGAAGCACTGCTCGAGGGCCGCGTCGGTGCCCTCGAGCAGCTGGTCGGCGCGGCGGGCGAAGGAGGCGGGCAGGCTCGTGCGCGTGCCGCTCACCGGCCCTCGATGAGGTCGTAGGCCGGCAGGGTCAGGAAGTCGACGTACTCCTCGCCCAGGACGAGGTCGGCGATGAGCCGGGCGGCGGGCTCGAAGTGGCGCTCGAAGAGCTCCGGGGCGACCTCCCCGCGCAGCACCTCCTTCTGCTGCTCGAGCACCTCGGCGACCAGCTCGCGGGTCGCGGTGCTGCCGGTGTCCTCGTAGACCACGCCGTTGCGGATCTGCTGCCAGACCTGGGAGCGGGAGATCTCGGCGGTCGCGGCGTCCTCCATGAGGTTGTGGATGGCCACCGCCCCGTTGCCGGACAGCCACACGGCGGTGTACCGGATCGCCACGTAGAGGTTGGCGGCCAGCTCCTGCTGCGTGCTGGTGCGGCCGGCGCTGGGGACGTCGAGCAGCTGCTCGGGGCTGACCTGCACCTCCTCGCGGAGCCGGTCGACCTGGTTGGGCCGCTCGCCCAGGACGTCGTCGAAGACCTCCTGGCAGGTCGGCACGAGGTCGGGGTGGGCCACCCACGACCCGTCGAAGCCGTCCTGGGCCTCCCGGGTCTTGTCGGCGCGCACCTTGGCGAAGGCGGCCTCCGTGGCCTCCGGGTCGCGCCGGTTCGGGATGACCGCGGCCATCCCGCCCATCGCGAAGGCTCCGCGGCGGTGGCAGGTCTTCACGAGCAGCTCGGTGTAGGCGCGCATCAGCGGCGCGGTCATGGTGATCGTGGACCGGTCGGCGAGCACGAAGCGCTCGCCGGCGTCCCGGAAGTACTTGATGATGCTGAACAGGTAGTCCCAGCGCCCCGCGTTGAGCCCGGAGGCGTGCTCGCGCAGCTCCCAGAGGATCTCCTCCATCTGGAACGCCGCCGGGATCGTCTCGATGAGCACGGTCGCCCGGACGGTGCCGTGGTCGATGCCGAGGTACTCCTCGGCGAAGGTGAACACGTCGTTCCACAGCCGCGCCTCGAGGTGGGACTCCATCTTGGGCAGGTAGTAGTACGGGCCGTGGCCGTTGGCCAGCAGCAGCTCGGCGGTGTGGAAGAAGTGCAGCCCGAAGTCCACGAGCGAGCCCGAGGCCGGCTGCCCGTCCACGGTGACGTTGTGCTCGGGCAGGTGCCACCCGCGGGGGCGGGTGACGACCACGGCCAGCGGGGCGTCCTGGCGCAGCGCGTACTGCTTGCCCTCCGGGGAGGTGAAGGACAGGGTGCCGCGGGCGGCGTCGCGCAGGTTGAGGACGCCGTCCACCTGGTTGTACCAGGTGGGGCTGGAGGCGTCCTCCAGGTCGGCCAGCCAGACCTTCGCCCCGGAGTTCAGGGCGTTGATCGCCATCTTGGCCGGCGAGGCCGGTCCGGTCATCTCCACCCGCCGGTCCTGCAGGGCCGGCGGCGCCGGGGCCACCGTCCACTCGCTCTCGCGGATCTCCCGGGTCTGCGGGAGGAAGTCCAGGGTGCCGCTCCCGGCCGCGGCGCGGCGGTGCTGCTCGCGCGCCCCGAGCAGCTCGGCGCGGCGGGGGCCGAAGCGGCGGTGCAGCTCGGCGACGAACTGGAGGGCGTCCTCGGTGAGGATCTCGCCGGCGCGCTCGAGGCCCTCCGGCAGGGTGTGCTCGACGGTGTTCGTGGTGGTCATGGGAGTGCCTCCTGGTGCGGGTGGGTCGGCGTGCGGGCGGGGGGCGGGTCAGGCGTGCGCGGGCTCGGTGACCGGCTCGGCGACGGCGCCGACGGTCTCGGCGCTCGCGCGCACGGACGCGGCCACGGCCGGGGCGACCGCGGGGTCGAAGACGCTGGGGACGATATAGCTGGCGTTGAGCTCGTCGTCGCCCACGCAGTCGGCGATGGCGCGGGCGGCGGCCACCAGCATCTCGGTGGTGATGTCCGTGGCCCCGGCGTCGAGCAGACCGCGGAACAGCCCCGGGAAGGCCAGCACGTTGTTGATCTGGTTCGGGAAGTCCGAGCGGCCGGTGGCCACGACCTCGGCGTGCTCCGCGGCCGCCCCCGGATCGACCTCGGGATCGGGGTTCGCCATGGCGAAGACGACGGCGCGGTCGTTCATCGCGGCGATGTCGGCCCCGTCGAGGAGGTTCGGCGCCGAGACGCCGATGAAGACGTCCGCGCCGGCCATCGCCTCCTTGAGGCTGCCGGAGAAGCCCTGCTCGTTGGTGTGCTGGGCGATCCACTGCCGGTGCTGGTCCTGGTAGTCCTCGCCGCGGTGGATGGCGCCGTTGCGGGAGCAGGCGACGATGTCGCCGGCGCCGTTGGCGGTCAGCAGTTGGATGATGGCGTGGCCGGCCGCGCCCACCCCGGAGACGACGATCCGGACGTCCTCGATGCGCTTGTCGACCACCTTCAGGGCGTTGTACAGCGCGGCGAGGGCGACGATGGCGGTGCCGTGCTGGTCGTCGTGGAAGACGGGGATGTCGAGCTCCTCGCGCAGCCGCGCCTCGATCTCGAAGCAGCGGGGGGCGGCGATGTCCTCGAGGTTGACCCCGCCGTAGACGGGCGCCATCGCCTTGACGATCCGCACGATCCCGTCGGTGTCCTTCGTGTCGAGGCAGACCGGCCACGCGTCGACGTCGCCGAAGGCCTTGAAGAGGGCGGCCTTGCCCTCCATCACGGGCAGGGCCGCGGCCGGGCCGATGTCGCCCAGGCCGAGGACCGCGGTGCCGTCCGTGACCACGGCCACGGTGTTGCGCTTGATCGTCAGGCGCCGGGCGTCGGCCGGGTTCTCCGCGATCGCCGTGCACACCCGGGCGACCCCGGGGGTGTAGGCGCGGGAGAGGTCGTCGCGGTTGCGCAGCGAGACGCGGGGGGTCACCTCGATCTTGCCGCCGAGGTGGATGAGGAACGTGCGGTCGCTGATCTTGCGGACCTGCACGCCCTCGATCGCCTCGAGGGCGTCCCGCACCTCGTCCCGGTGGGACGCGTCGGAGACGTTGCAGCTCACGTCGACCACCACGTGGCCGGCGTGGGACTCGACGATGTCCAGGGCGGTCACCGCGGCGCCCGCGGTGGCCGCCGCCGCGGCGAGCTCGCTGGTGACCGTCAGGCCGGCGGGCGCCTGCACGCGCAGGATCATCGAATATCCGGGACTGGGCGTTGCCATGGTTCCTCCGTGGAAGCTCGGGATGAAGATTTCAGCCGCATTGCGGAATGAAAATTCCGTATTATGGATATTATGGGACACTGGCATTGATGGCAAGACTCGTCCGTGACTCGTGTCACGGTACGCCGCCCGGCGCGAGCGGGCGCGGCGGCGAGCTGTCCCACGACCGACGGAGGGCCACGGAACCATGACCACACGACCAGCAGCGGGCGGCGTCCAATCGGTGGAGCGGGTGTTCGAGCTCCTCGAGGTGATCACCGCCGCGGGCGGCGAGATGTCGCTGAGCGAGCTCTCCGCCGCCGTGAAGCTGCCGCTGCCCACGATCCACCGGCTGCTGCGCACCCTGGTGCCCTCCGGCTACGTCCGCCAGCTGCCCAACCGCAACTACGCGCTCGGGCCGCGGCTGATCCTGCTGGGGGAGGCCGCCGGGCGCCAGTTCGGCTCCGCGGCCCGGGGCCGGCTCGACGAGCTGGTGCGCGAGCTCGGCGAGTCGGCGAACATGGCCGTGCTCGACGGCCAGGAGGTCGTCTACATCGCCCAGGCGCAGTCCCAGCGCTCGATGCGGATGTTCACCGAGGTGGGCCGTCGCGCGGACACCCACGACACCGGGGTGGGCAAGGCCATGCTGGCGACGCTGCCCGACGACCGGGTCCGGGCCATCGTCACCGCCACCGGCATGGCGACGCCCACGCCCAAGAGCCTCGGCACCCTCGAGGAGCTCTTCGCCGACCTCGAGCGGATCCGGGAGCGCGGCTACGCGATCGACGACGAGGAGCAGGAGCTCGGCGTGCGCTGCTACGCGATGGCGGTCCCCGGCGCGCCGACCCCCACGGCGATCTCCGTCTCCGGGCCCGTGAGCCGGGTGGACGAGGACTTCGGCCACCGCGCCGTGCCCGTCCTGCGCCGGGCGGCCGAGGCGATCGCCGCGGAGCTCATGCCCGTGACGGCCTGAGCCCCGGCGGGCCCGGTCGTGCCGTGCGGATCAGGCCTCCCCGCCGACGTTGCCGGTGGTGCCGGCGGTGACGTCGTCGAGCCGGTACCGCTCGAACGCCCGGAGCGGGGCGCCGGCGTCCACCTCGCCCCGGTCCGCCAGCATCTGCAGGGCCCGGACCACGATCGAGTGGGCGTCGATCCGGAAGTGCCGCCGCGCCGCCGCACGCGTGTCGGAGAAGCCGAAGTCGTCGGCGCCGAGGGTGGCGAAGTCGTGCGGGACGAACTGGCGGATCGAGTCCGGCAGGTCGGAGACGAAGTCCGTGGCGGCGACCACCGGCCCCTCCGCCCCGGCCAGCTGCCGGGCCACGAAGGGGACCCGGCGCGGCGCGTCCGGACGGAGCAGGCGCTCCTTCTCGGCGGCCAGGCCGTCGCGGCGCAGCTCCACCCAGGACGTCACCGACCACACGTCCGCGGCCACGCCCCAGTCCTGCGCCAGGAGGCGCTGGGCCTCCCGTGCCCAGGGCACGGAGACCCCCGAGCCCAGCAGCTGGACCCGCGGGCCGTCCGCCGCGGCGCGGGAGACCCGGTGGATGCCCCGGAGGATGCCCTCCACGTCCACGTCCTCCGGCTCGGCCGGCTGCGGGTAGGGCTCGTTGTAGACCGTCAGGTAGTACATGACGTCCCGGTCCGTCGAGTCCGGCCCGTACATCTGCTCCAGCCCGTGCCGGACGATGTGGGCGATCTCGTAGCCGTAGGCCGGGTCGTAGCTGCGCACGGCCGGGTTCGTGCCGGCGAGCACGGGGGAGTGGCCGTCGGCGTGCTGGAGCCCCTCGCCGGTGAGCGTGGTCCGCCCGGCGGTCGCGCCGATGACGAACCCGCGGGCCATCTGGTCGGCGGCGGCCCAGAAGGAGTCCCCCGTGCGCTGGAAGCCGAACATCGAGTAGAAGACGTACACCGGCACCATGGGCTCGCCGTGCGTGGCGTAGGAGGTGCCGGCCGCCGTGAAGGCGGCGACGGCGCCGGCCTCGTTGATGCCCGGGTGGAGCAGGACGCCCTGCGGGGACTCCTTGTAGGCGAGCATGAGCTCGCGGTCCACGGAGAGGTAGTTCTGCCCGTTGGGGTTGTAGATCTTCGCCGTGGGGAAGAACGAGTCCATCCCGAAGGTGCGGGCCTCGTCCGGGATGATCGGCACGATCCGGTGGCCGAACTCCTTGTTGCGCAGCAGGTCCCGCAGGATCCGCACGAAGGCCATGGTGGTGGCGGCCATCTGCTTGCCCGAGCCCTTCGCCGCCGACCGGTAGGCGGCGGCGTCGGGCAGCGCCACGGGGGTGTGCCGGGCCCGGCGCGCGGGCAGGCCTCCGCCGAGGGCCGCCCGCCGCTCCAGGAGGTACTCGATCTCCGGGGCGTCGGGGCCCGGGTGGTAGTAGGGGGCGTTGTAGAGGTCGTCCTCGATCTGCGCGTCGGAGACCGGGATGCGCAGGTGGTCGCGGAAGGCCCTGAGGTCCTCCAGGGTCAGCTTCTTCATCTGGTGGGTGGCGTTGCGGGCCTCGAAGGAGGCTCCCAGCCCGTAGCCCTTGACGGTCATCGCGAGGACCACCGTCGGCCTGCCGCGGAACTCGGTGGCCGCCCGGTAGGCGGCGTAGACCTTCCGGTAGTCGTGGCCGCCGCGCTTCAGGTCCCAGATCTCGTCGTCGCTCATGTGCGCCACGAGCTCCTTGGTGGCGGTGGAGCGGCCGAAGAAGTGCTCCCGGACGAACCCGCCGGACTCCGCCTTGAAGGTCTGGTAGTCCCCATCGAGGGTCTCGTTCATGATCCGCACCAGCTCGCCGTCGGTGTCGGAGGCCAGGAGGGGGTCCCACTCCCGGCCCCAGAGGACCTTGACGACGTTCCAGCCGGCGCCGCGGAAGAAGGCCTCCAGCTCCTGGACGATCTTGCCGTTGCCGCGCACCGGCCCGTCCAGGCGCTGCAGGTTGCAGTTGACCACGAAGGTGAGGTTGTCCAGCTTCTCGTTGGCGGCCAGCTGCAGCAGGCCGCGCGATTCCGGCTCGTCCATCTCGCCGTCCCCCAGGAACGCCCAGACGCGCTGGTCGGAGGTGTCCCTGATGCCCCGGTGGTGCAGGTAGCGGTTGAACTGGGCCTGGTAGATCGCGTTCATGGGACCGATGCCCATGGACACGGTGGGGAACTGCCAGAAGTCCGGCATCGACCGCGGGTGCGGATAGGACGGGATGCCGTTGCCGCCGCGGGACTTCTCCTGCCGGAACCCGTCCAGCTGCTCCGCGGTGAGCCGGCCCTCCAGGAACGCCCGGGCGTACATCCCCGGGGAGGCGTGGCCCTGGAAGAAGACCTGGTCGCCGCCGCCGGGGTGCCCGGGGCCGCGGAAGAAGTGGTTGAAGCCGACCTCGTAGAGGGTCGCCGCACCGGCGTAGGTGGAGATGTGCCCGCCCACCCCGATCTCGGGGCGCTGGGCGCGGTGCACCATGACGGCGGCGTTCCAGCGCAGCCAGCGGCGGTAGGTCCGCTCGATCTCCTCGTCGCCGGGGAAGTCCGGCTCCTGGTCCACGGGGATCGAGTTGACGTAGTCGGTGGTGACCGCGGGGGCGGCCCCGCCGTGGGGCCCGGGCGGGGGCGCCGGGGACTGCAGGAGGTACTGCGTCCGCTCCCGCACCTGCTTCTCGATGAGGTCCTCGAACGACCTCGCCCACTGCACGGTGCGCCCCGGGGCGCCGTGCCGGGCATCGGGAATGGGTCGCGCGTGGGGATCGACCATGGGATCAGGGTTCACGTCAGCTCTTTCTCGGGCGTCTCGGGTCTGGTCCGGCGTGCCGTCCGGGGTGTCGCCACGGGTGGGGCGGAGGGCCGGCCGCCGGACGACCTGCGGCGCCGGGGGTCCCGGCGCCGCAGGAGGTGGTGGGTCGGAGCCGCGGCGTCAGTGCGCGGACGGTCGGCCCGGGTCGGCCGTGGAACGGCAGATCCGGGTGTCGACGATCTCGCCGGCGGCGGTGATCACGGGGACCTCGTTGCCGTCGCAGTCCACGAGCTTGCCGTCCCGGACGGTGTCGCCCTCCTGGAGGTGGTCCTGCAGGTGCTCGAGGCTCTCGTAGCGGACGGCGCGCACCGGGGCCTTGGCGAAGACCGAGCCGGTGCCCCGCGGCGGATTGCCGGTGCGGATCTCGTTGAAGAGGATGTTCAGCAGGATCGCCATCACGGCCGCCGAGCTGATCCCGGAGTGGAAGATCGTCTCGAACCAGGCGGGGAAGTTCGCGTAGATCTCGGGCACCGCGATGGGCAGCATGCCGAACCCGATGGAGGTGGCCACGATGATCAGGTTGGCGCCGTTGCCGAAGTCCACCTTCGCCAGGGTGCGGATGCCGGAGGCGGCCACGCTGCCGAAGAGCACGATGCCGGCCCCGCCGAGCACGGGCGGCGGGACCGCCGCGACGACCCGGCCGAGGACGGGCAGCAGGCCGAGGGTCACGAGGATGAAGCCGCCGGCCGTGACCACGAAGCGGCTCTTCACGCCGGTGATGGCCACGAGCCCCACGTTCTGGGCGAAGGCGCTCTGGGTGAAGCCGTTGAACAGCGGCGCCAGGGCCGAGGACGCCATGTCCGCGCGCAGGCCGTCGGCGATGCGCTTCTTGCCGACCTTCGTGTCCACGATCTCGCCGACCGCGATGATGTCGGCGGTGGTCTCGGTGAGGGTCACGAGGATGACGATGAACATCGAGAGGATGGCGGCCACCTCGAACACCGGGGGACCGAAGGCCAGCGGCTGCGGCACCGCGAAGATGTCGCCGCTGAGCACCTGGCCGAAGTCCGCCATGCCCAGCGCCGCGGCCGCGGCCGTGCCGAGCACCAGGCCGATGAGGATGGACAGCCGGGAGACGGCGGCGCTGCCCACCTTGGAGAGCAGCATGATGATCAGCAGGGTCAGGCCGGCCAGCGCGAGGTTGCCGACCGAGCCGTACTCGGGGGCCTGCGCGTTGCCGCCCATGGCCCAGCGGGCGGCCACCGGGAACAGGGTGAGGCCGATGGAGGTGATCACCACGCCGGTGACGACCGGCGGGAAGAAGCGGATGATGCTCACGAAGAACGGCGTGATCAGGAAGCCGACGACGGAGGCGGCGATGACGGCGCCGAAGACCGCCTGGATCCCGCCCCCGCCCTGGACGATCGCCGTCATGGTGGCCACGCCGGCGAAGGACGTGCCCTGCACGAGCGGCAGCTGCGAGCCGAAGAAGCGGATGCCCCAGGACTGCAGGACCGTGGCGAGGCCGCCCACGAACAGCGAGGCCGCGATGAGCAGACCCTGCTCCTGGGGCGTCAGGCCGGCGACGCCGCCGATGATGAGGGGCGGCGCGATGATGCCGCCGTACATGGTGAGCACGTGCTGCAGCCCGTACCCGAGGCTCCGGCCCACGCCGAGGTGCTCGTCCTCCGGGCGGGTGCGGGTGGTGGTGGGTGGCTCAGCGGTGCGTGACCTGGCCATGGTGTTCTCCTAGGGATCCTGGTGGCGGAAGAGACCCGGTGCCGGCGTCGGCGCGGGACCGGGGCGGAGCGAGGAGGACCGCGGTGCGCGGTGGGCGCCGCAGGGGCGCCGGGCGTGCGGGCAGCGGGTGCGCCGCCCGCACGAGGGGGTGCGGGGCCCGTCGTCGTGCGCGGACGACGACGGGCCCCGTGCCCGGCGCCGCCGACGGCGGCGCCGGGCACGGGCGGGCTCAGCAGAAGCCGGCGATGCCCATCCAGGCGGCCTCGTGCTCCGCGGCGCCCTTGCGCTGGATCGTGGCCTCGATGAGCCCGTAGGGGCGATCGGCCGCCCAGTGGGTCTCCTTGTCGTTCTCGAGGCCGCAGAAGCCGAGGTCGTACACGAAGTGGTGCTTGTTCGGGCAGGAGAACTTGATCTCGTCGATCTCCGGGTGGGCCTCGATGACGGCCTTGCCCATCAGGTAGAGGGTTTCCTGGAGGGCCTTCGAGTAGTGGTCGGTGAACTTGGTGAGGATGATCCGCTTGACGTCCTCGTAGACGGCGTCGAAGTCCACCTCCGCGGTGTTGTAGCGCCACCGGGTCGCGATGTCGGTGGACATGATCCGGTCCTCGGTCTCGGGCAGGACCGTGTACTTGTCCTTCGGGTAGCCGGTGAAGCCGGACTGGGTGGACTTCAGGACGGTCAGGTCCTTGAACCCGGAGATCACCGTCCGCTCCTCGCCCTCGGCGACGACCACCGCGGTGCGCACCTCGTCCTTGCGCTGCACGAAGCAGTGGTCGTGGTCGTCGATCCGGTTCCACGCGTGCTCCTGGGCGGCCCAGCGCCCGCCGGTGATCCACTCGAACTCGCCGGTGAAGTGGTCGGCGAGCCGGAGCAGGAACTGCTCGGGGGAGTCGATGCCGTACTGCTGGGCGAAGGCGAACACGGTCTGCTTCTGGGTGTCCGTGGGCACGCAGTGGGCGTTGTCCCCGACGGTGTGCACCTCCTCGAGGTCGCCGCGCAGCTGCGAGGTGACCACGAGGTCGCGGATCTCGTGGCGGTCGGTGTCGCGGTTGATGCGCACCACGTGGTTCTCGGCCTTGCCGTACTGGTTCCTGCCCAGGACGACGGTGTCCGTGGCCTTCTCGGTGACGACGTCGGTCATGACGTTTCTCCTAGCGGTCTGGTGTCAGCTGATCGGGGCGGTCGAAGACGGGCGGGCCCGCCAACTCCTGGGTCAACTGCCCCGGTAGGTGGAAAAGGCGAACGGGCTCAGCAGCAGCGGCACGTGGTAGTGCCGCTCGTGCGCCTGCACCGTGAAGTTCACCGTCACGAACGGGTAGAACGTCGGCTGGTTCCTGCCGGCGAAGTACTGCCCGGTGGCGAAGGTGATCCGGTAGTCGCCGGATTCCAGGGTCTCTGGGCCCAGTTCGGGCACGCGGCCGTCGTCGTCGGTGACGGCGGTCGCGACGGAGGTGCCGTCGGCGGCCTCGAGGGCCACGGCCACACCCCGGGCGGGGGTGCCGGTGACGGAGTCGAGGACGTGGGCGGTGACGTAGCTCATGGGGTGACGAGTCCTTCGAGTCGGAGGAGGGCGATCTCGCGCAGCTGGTCGGCGACCACGGTGCGCTCGGTCGCGGCGTCGTGCTGCAGGCGCTCGGAGAGCTGCTGGAGGATCTCCTCGGGGCTGCGGCCGGCGGCGCGGATGAGGAAGACCTGGCCGAACTTCTCCTCGTAGGCGCGGTTGCCCTCCCGCAGCCGCTGCTGGAGCCCGGTGTCGGAGGGGTCCACCGCGGACTGCTCCGCCCGGGACAGGCCGGCCTCCGCGGTCTCGCCCTGGGGGCGCTCGCCGATCCGGGGGTGGTGGGACAGCGCCCGGTCGAGCTCCTCCTCGCGGAACGGGCTCGCCGCGTCACGCGCCCTGCCGAGCAGGGCGTCGTGGTGCCAGTAGGGGCGGGCGTCCGCCACGGCCTCCAGCCAGCGCGGGATGTCGAGCGCCGGGCGGATCGCCTCGAGCGCTTCCGGCCGGGGGAGGGAGTTGAACTCGGTGAGATGCATCTGCTGCGCCGTCAGCCCTTCCTTGATTCCGTAATGTGGAATAACTATTTCATTAGTTCCAGTGAACTGGATCACACGGTGTAAGTCAATGCTTCCACTCCCGTGTTACCAAGTTCTTGCAAGAACATGACCGAGGTGAAACCTTCGTTTCATCGCGGCGCGGCGACGCCGGATTGGGACGGGAAGGAGCGCGCAGTGGACGTGCAGGACGCAGTGGGTGACGGGGCGGGACCGGGCGCGGCCGCCAGGGTGCTGGTGGTGACCGGGGCCGGCTCGGGGATCGGCCGGGCGGTGGCGCGCAGCTTCCTGGCCGCCGGATGGGCGGTCGCGCTCACCGGGCGGCGCCGGGAGCCCTTGGAGGAGACCGCCGACGGCGCGCCCGGGGCCTGGGTCGTGCCGATGGACGTGACCGACGCGCAGAGCGTGTCCGGGGCCTTCCGGGAGATCTCCCGCCTCGCGGGACGGATCGACGTGCTGTTCAACAACGCGGGGACCTTCGGGCCGCGCGGGGAGGTGGACGAGATCGATCCCCTCGAGTGGCAGCGCACCCTGCAGGTGAACCTCACCGGGACCTATCTGTGCGCGGCCGAGGCCTTCCGCATCATGAAGCGGCAGCGTCCCGGCGGCGGACGGATCATCAACAACGGCTCCGTCTCGGCCCACGCCCCCCGGCCGCTGTCGGCGGCCTACACCGCGAGCAAGCACGCCGTCACCGGTCTCACCCGGTCCCTGGACCTGGACGGGCGTCCGTACGGGATCACCTGCGGGCAGATCGACATCGGCAACGCGGCCACGGAGCTGCTCGCGGGCCTGGGCACGGACGGCGGCGCCCTGCAGGCCGACGGCTCGCTGCGCCCGGAGCCCAGCTTCCCCGTGGGGGAGGTGGGGCGTGCGGTGCTCATGATGGCCGAGCTCCCCGCCGCCGCCACGGTGAACTCGCTCGTGCTCACCGCCTCCGGGATGCCGTTCGCCGGCCGCGGGTGAGCGGGGGGTCCGGGGCGCCGGGGCCCCGGACTCAGCCGGCCAGCCGGCGCCGGAGCTCGGCCACGTGGCCCTCGGCCTGCACGTCGACCTCGGCGGACTCGACGGTGCCGTCCTCGCCGATGACGAAGGTCGAGCGCAGCGGGCCGATCCGGGTCTGACCGTTGACCGTCTTCTCCCCCCAGGCGCCCCACGCGCGGGCCGTGGCCGCGTCCGGGTCCGAGAGGAGCCGGTAGGGGAGGCGGTGCTCCTCCGCGAAGCGCCGCAGGGTCCCGGGGTCGTCCCCGGAGATGCCCAGCACGGTGTACCCCAGGGCCTCGAGGGAGGCGAGGTTGTCGCGGAAGTCGCACGCCTCGGACGTGCAGCCGGGGGTGAAGGCCTTCGGGTAGAAGTAGGCGATCACCTTCCGGCCCCGCAGCCCGGACAGCCGCACCTCCTGGCCCTCGTGGTCGGTGAGCGCGAAGTCGGGGGCCTGCCGGCCGGTCTGGATCTGCGGTGCCATGGGTGCTCCTGGGTGCTCCTGGGTGTTCCGGTGGTCGATGCGGTGCGGCCGGCTACGGGCGCCGGGCCGAGAGGCGGGCCACGGCGGCCCCGACGCAGGCCGAGGACACCGCGAGCACCCACAGCGGCGTGGTGCGGGCCGCCGGGTGCGAGGGCAGGGTCAGATCGGGATCGCAGTCGGTGCCGGTGTAGCTGAAGAAGGACGCGTGGGCGGCGAAGGCCGGGCTGGCGTTCATGATGTCTCCCTCGAGTTCGTATAGCGGAATAGCAATTCCGTATAGTGAAATCTAGCGCCGGGTCCGGGGGGAGTCAAGGAAAAAGTTGCCCGGAGACATCGCGTGGCCGTGCTGGTCGCCGCCCGCAGGGCGCGGCGTGCCGGGGCGGGCCGCTCAGGTGCGCAGGACGAGCTCGGTGCAGAGGTCGTCGCCGAGCCGGAAGCGGCGCACCGGGGCCCGCAGCGCCCCGGAGAGGTGCTCCGCGCCGCGGAACCGGATGCCGGGCACGCCGTCGCCGATCAGCAGGGGTGCGGTGGTGAGGTAGAGCCGGTGCAGCGCCCCAGCCTCGAGGAAGCCCGAGACCGTCCGCCCGCCGCCCTCCACGAGCACCCGGTGCAGGCCGCGGTCCGCCAGCGCCGCCAGCACGTCCCGCGGGTCCGGCCGGCGGGGCGCGGCCGGCACGCGCAGCACGGCGACGTGCGTGGCGAGCCGCGTCGGCACGACGGCGTCCCGGCCCACGACCCAGACGGTGGGGGCGGCGCCGTCGGTGAGCACGGCCGAGCCGGCCGGGGCGCGCGCGGAGGGGTCGAGGACCACCCGGGTGGGCTGGGGGCCGGGCACCGCCCGGACGGTCAGCCGGCAGTCGTCGGCGGCGACCGTCCCGACCCCCACGACCACGGCGTCCACGAGCGCGCGCAGTCGGTGCAGGTGCTCCCGGTCCTCGGGGCCCGTCACGTACTCGGCGTGCCCGGTGCGCGAGGCGATGAACCCGTCCAGGCTCTGCCCGAGCTGGGCGATCACCAACGGCCCCCGGTGCGCCACGAGGGGCCCGTAGCGCCCGGCCAGCTCCGACCCCGCCGAGGGGTCCACCCGGCCGGCCAGCAGCTGCTCCCACACCCCGGCGGCACCGGGCGCCGGACGAGGGCTCTCGGCCACGGGCTCAGCCCCGGGCGAGGAACCGGTCCCGGGCCGTCTCGCCGGCGATCGCCCGCAGCCGGTCGTACTGGTCGGCGGCACCGGCCTCGAGGGTCCGCAGCTCCTCCGCGTCCAGGCGCGGATCCGACGGGGCGAGCGCGAGCAGGGTGACCCACATGCTGCGCTTGGCCACCACCAGGGACTGCAGCATCTCCAGCTCCCCGTGGGCGGCGATCCCCGTCCGCTCGCGGATCCGGCTCAGCGGATTCAGCCGGGACGCGATGCCGGTGGCCGTCCCGAGCCCCTTGGCCACCCGGCGCCGGGTGGCACCCAGGCGGTCGAGCATCGCCTCGAGGTGCCCGATGTCGTCCTGGATCTCCCGCACGAACCGGGCGAACCGGTCCTCGTAGGCGGTGCCGGCCCAGGTGCGGGCCGCCTCGTCGAAGAGCCGCACGCCGGACAGCGCGCCCATGTAGTGCCCGAGCATGTAGGCGTCGAGCTTGTCCCCCTGCAGCCGTGCCCCCGCGGCGCCGTCGCCGGTCCCGACCTGCTCGCTCATCTGCTTCTCCTCTGGTCGTCGGTGCGTCCTTCGCACGTGTCCGTGGGCGCGTCCCCCGGTGCGGCGGCGGCACGGCCGTGCCGCGCGGGTCCGCCCGGGCGGCCCGGGGCGTCCTCCGCGGCCCGGCCCCGTCGGCCGGGCCCGGTCCTCCAGCGTACTGACTGTGCCGCCGTGCCGGGAGGAGGCGTGGGCCGGGAGCGCCGGGCCGGCCCGGCCGCGCGAGATCATAAGCGGTATGACTATCATGGGCGCATGACTGAGAACCCGAACGGCACCCCGGACCCCGACGAGCAGGAGACCCTCGGCGCGCCCAGCCCCGAGCCGGGCAGCGGGATCGACCGCGACCCGGACGAGTGGGCCACCGGCGAGGAGCCCATGACCAGCGCCCAGCGCAGCTACCTGGACACGCTGGCCCGCGAGGCCGGGGAGGAGCTGCCCGCGGACCTCACGAAGGCGGAGGCCTCCAAGCACATCGACCGCCTGCAGGACCGGAGCAAGCGCGTCCAGGACCAGTAGGTCCGGGCGGGAAGGGAGAGCGTCGTGAAGATCGTCGTCCTGGGCGCCACCGGCAACGTGGGCACCGCCCTGCTGCGGCGGCTGCACGCCGCCCCCGAGGTCACGCAGATCGTGGGGGTCTCCCGGGAGGGCCCGGAGCGGAGCGGGGAGCCGTACGACGGCGTCGAGTGGCACACCGTCGACGTCGCCGAGAAGGACTCCACCGGCCGGCTCGCGGAGATCCTGCGCGGGGCGGACGCGGTGGTCCACCTCGTGTGGCTGATCCGCCCCAACCGGGACTTCGCGCTCATGCACCGCACCAACGTCGACGGGCTGGTGCACGTGCTCGACGCCGTCGTCCTCGCCGGCGTGCCCCAGGTCGTCTACCCGTCCTCCCTCGGCGCCTACAGCCGCGGCCCCAAGGACCGCCGCGTGGACGAGTCCTGGCCCGTGGGCGGGGTGGACACCTCCCACTACAACGTCCAGAAGGCCGAGACGGAGGCGCTGCTCAACCGGTTCGAGGAGGCCCACCCCGACGTCGTGGTGACCCGGCTGCGGCCCGGCTTCCTCTTCCAGGCCGGCGCCGCCCCCGAGATCGGGGACTACTTCTTCGGCGCCCTCGTGCCCAAGCGGCTGATCGCCCGGCTGCGCCTGCCGGTGCTGCCGTTCCCGGAGAAGTTCCGCTTCCAGACCCTGCACACCGACGACGTCGCGGACGCGTTCTGGCGGGTCATCCAGCACCGTGCCGGCGGGGCGTTCAACGTCGCGGCCGAACCCGTGCTCGGCGCCGACGGCGTGGCCCAGGTGCTCGGCGCCCGGCGCGTGTTGCCCGTCCCGCCGGCCCTCGTCCGGGCGCTGGTGGCGATCACCTACCGGCTGCGGCTGCAGCCCACCGACCCCGGCTGGATCGACCTCGCCGACGCCGTGCCCGTCATGGACACCACGCGGATCCGCGAGGTGACGGGATGGTCCGAGACCGTGAGCTCGCTCGAGGCGCTCCGGCAGCTCGTGGACCACCTCGACGGCCGCGAGGGCCTCGGCAACCGGGAGCACCGCCCCACCTCACCGCTGGTGTAGCTCCCGCCGTCCGCACGGGCGCCGTGCGGTGTCGGCCGGGTGGGCCCTGCTCCGCCCGGTCCACCGGACGCCCCGGCGTTCCCGTGCCGCCGGGAGGCGGCCCGGCCCGTCAGCGGCGCCGGAGCAGGGTCGCCGCAGCGCTGACCAGCACCATGGCGCAGGCCGCGCCGATCGCGGCGGCGAAGGCGCCCCGGTGCCCGGCGCTCTCGGCCAGCAGCCCGGCCAGCGCCGCGCCCACGGCCGTGCCGAGGACCACCCCGCTCGCCAGCACCGTCATGACCGTGCCCAGCCGCTCCGGCCGGGCGACGTCCCCGCCGATCGTGTAGATCGTGACCATGGTGGGACCCACGGGCAGGCCGACGAGCAGCAGCACCACGAGCATCGGCACGATGCCGCCGGGCAGGAGGAACAGCAGGCTCAGCACGGCCATGGCGCCCGCGCCGGCCACCCAGCGCGCGGCAGGCCGGAAGCGCTGCGGCCACCAGGCCACGGACAGGGCCGCGGCCGCGGAGCTGATGCCCAGCACGGCGTAGAGCAGCCCGGCCGCGCTCTGGGCCCCGAACGCGCCGCCGAAGGCGCTCAGGGCGTTCTGCACGGCCCCGAAGAACGCCCCCATGGCCACCATCCCGAGCACGGGGAGCAGGACGGAGAGCCGGTCCCGGCCGGGACCGGGCGGCGCCGCCTCCCGGGACCGGGCAGCGGCCGGCGCCGCGCGGTGCGTGGGGTGCACGGCGAAGCACGAGACCATGGTGAGGGTCAGCGCGGCGGCCAGGACGAAGGGGGTCCACGGGGCGACCAGGGACGCGAGCAGGCCCACCAGGGCGGGGCCCAGCACGAAGGTCAGCTCGTCGGCGGTGGACTCGTAGGACAGCGCGGTGTCCAGCTCCTGCCGGTCGCCCCCGGTCAGACCGCGCCAGCGGACCCGGGCGAGCGGGCCCACCTGGGGGCACGTGGCGCCCACCAGCAGCGCCGCCGCGACGAGCAGCGGCACGGCCGGCCCGCCCGGGACCGCTCCGGCGTGGGCGGTGAGCAGCAGCAGGCCGATGGCCGCCGTGTGGGCGAGGGCCGAGACCAGCAGCACCGCCCGCTGGCCCACCCGGTCGGCGAGGTGGCCCATCAGGGGCCCGCCCAGGGCGGAGCCGATCCCGACGGCGCCGGCGGCCGCCCCGCCCACGGCGTAGGAGCCGGTGACGGCGGTGGCGAGGGTCAGCGCCCCGACGGTGATCATGGCCAGGGGCAGGCGGGCCACGAAGGCGATCGGCAGGAAGCCGCGGCCGCCCAGCTCGAGGAGCCGCCCGTAGCGGCCGCCGGGGCGCCGGCCCGCCCGGCGGCCGGTGCCGCGGCGCGCCGGAGTGGTCTGTTCCGCGGCGGCCTCTGTCGAAGCAGCCTGTTCCGCGGCGGTCTGTTCCGCGGCGGACGGCGGCGCCGCGGTCGGCGCGGGGGCGGGCCGCGCGGTGCGGGATTCCGTCGCGTAGCGGGCGGCGGGGTGGCTCGCGGGGGCCTCGGCGGTCGTGCCCGCGCGGGCGGGAGAGGGGTTCAGGGGGTTCACGGGGGTCCTCGAAGACGCTGCGCACCGTCCCCCCTCCCGGTGCGCCCGACCCGGACGAACGTGCCTAGTCTACCCGGCGGCGGGGCGCAGGGAACGGCCGCCGGAGGTGACCTCCGCCGCGCCCACCGCGGAGGAGACGTACAGGCACGGGCGGTCCTCGGGGACCGTGGCGCAGACCGTCGCCGCCGTCAGCTCGTCGGGCTCGCGCTCGTCGGCGCCGGCCACCGCGGGGGTCCACCACCGGGCGTCCGGGACGGAGGCCTCGATCGCGCCCGCGCCGGTGGTGATCGCGACCCGCCGCGGGGCGTCGCCGAGGATCCGCACCTCGGCGGTCCCCACCTCCGTGTGCACGTCCACGTCCTCGCGCACCCGGGCGCCGTCGACCAGGACGGTGCCCACCTCCGAGGCGGCCCACAGGCTCCGGGCGCTGCCGCCCATCTGCACCTCGCCGGCCTCGGCGTCGAGCCGGACGTCGCCGAAGTCGCCGCGGGCGGAGAGGGTGGCGGCGTCGCCGGAGAGCCGCAGGTCCACGGGGTCGTCGTCGGCCGGGACCGTGATCCGCACCTGCATCCCGCCGCCGGCGCCGATCCAGGAGCCGGTGCGGGGGGCCGTCACGGTCAGCCGCCCGTCCTGCACCAGCGGCTCGGGCGCGCGGTCCAGGCCGATGCCGGCGTACACGGCCTCGACCCGCAGATCGGGCACGTCGGCCGTGACGACCTCGACCGCGGCGGAGTGGCCGTCGACGGCGACGGTGTCCACGGGCGCGGTCACGGTCGTGTCCACCCGCCGCTCCTCGACGGACAGGGACGCGGCCATGGCCGCCCCGCCGCCGGCGAGCAGCAGCAGGGCGCCCAGGCCGCCGAGCACCGCGGTGGGGACGAGCCAGGCGGTGCGCTCGTTCCGCCCGACCGCGTCCGGGGCGGGACGGGACAGGGGGTCGGAGAGGGGGCCGGTGCGGGGGCGGGGGCCGGCGTCGTGGGCGGCGGGGTGCTCGGGGTGGGTGCTCATGGCCGGAACTCCTGGTGGGACGGGTGGGCGGACGTGGGGTGGGCGGGCCCGGGGTCGGGGTAGCCGAGGTAGCGCAGGACCGCGCGGACGCGGCGGTTGCCGCCGTCCTCGTGGGCGAGGCCGAGCTTGGTGAACACGGACCGGATGTGCTTCTCCACCGAGGACTCGGTGAGGAACAGGTTCGCGGCGATCGAGGCGTTGGACAGGCCCTGGGCCATGAGCCCGAGCACCTCGTGCTCGCGCGGGGAGAGCAGCTCCAGGTCCTGCCGGTGCCGCGAGCGCACCAGCAGCTGGGAGACCACCTCCGGGTCCAGGACGGTGCCGCCGGCGCCGACCGTTCCCACGGACTCGAGGAACTGGTCGACGTCGGCCACCCGGTCCTTGAGCAGGTAGCCCAGCCCGTCCCGGCGGGAGGCGATCAGCTCGGAGGCGTAGCGCTCCTCGACGTACTGGGAGAGCACGAGCACCGCGATCCGCGGGTGCTGCGAGCGGACGAGGACGGCCGCGCGGATCCCCTCGTCCGTGAAGGTCGGGGGCAGCCGCACGTCCACCAGGGCGAAGTCCGGCTCGTGCTGCTCGACGGCCTTGAGCAGGCCCTCCGCGGTGTCCACGTCGGCGACCACCTCGTGCCCGGCCTCGGTGAGCAGCCGGACCAGGCCCGCGCGCAGGAGGACGGCGTCCTCGGCGATGACGATGCGCATCAGGAGCCCTCCCCCCGGGCGACCGGCAGCTCGACGGTCAGCTCGGTCGGCCCGCCCGCGGGCGAGTCGAGGAAGAAGTGCCCGCCCGCCGAGCGGATCCGGTCCGCGATCCCGGACAGCCCGCCGCCGGGGACCAGCACGGCGCCGCCGCGGCCGTCGTCGGCGACCCGGGCGAGCACCCGGGTGCCCCCGGCCGGATCGGGCTCGAGCCCGACGCGCACCGAGGCGGCGCCCGCCCCGGAGTGCTTGACGACGTTGGCCAGGCCCTCGGAGACCGCGAAGTACACGGCGGCCTCGGTCTCGGGGGCCAGGCGGGGCACGCGCACGTCCACGGCGACCGGCACGGGCGACTGGGCGGCCACGGCGGACAGGGCCGCGTCCAGCCCCCGGTCCTCCAGCACGGCCGGGTGGAAGCCCCGGGCCAGGCGGCGCAGCTCGGTGATCGCGGCCTTCGTGGTGGCGTGCGCCTCGCCGATGAGGTCCTTCGCCCCGGCGGGGTCGTGGTCGATCCGCCGCTGGGCCATCGACAGGTTCATGGCCACGGACACCAGCTGCGGCTGCACGCCGTCGTGCAGGTCCCGCTCGATCCGGGAGCGCTCGGTCCGCGCCCCGCGGACGGCGGTCTCCCGGGCCGCCGCGGCCTCGGCGGCCCGGCGGCGCAGCTCCGCCGCCTCGTCCACGCGCAGCAGCAGCCGTGACAGGCCCCGGTGGGCGGCCACGCACAGCACGAGCAGGAGCACCCCGAGCAGCGCGAGCGTGGTTCCGGTCAGCACCACGGCCCAGTCCGGCCACGTGCCGACGAGCTCCGAGGGCCAGATCGGGTTGGACTCCGCGGCGTAGAGCGGGGCCAGGGCCAGCGCCACGGCGGCGCCGGTGCCGGCGAGGGCGCCGACCGCCACCCAGCCCAGGACCGTGGTCAGGAGCAGGTGCAGCAGCCCGGTCCAGAACGCGGGGTCCCGGACGTCCAGCCACCACTGGTGCGGGATCCGCCACCCGTCGGTGCGTGGGGAGCGGCGCCGGTGCGGGGCGGGCAGGTGCAGCCCGAACGCCGCCTGCGTCCGGCGGCGCTCGACCCACTCGATGCCGCGGACGGCGTAGACCGTGGCCACCAGCAGCACCACGCCCACGAGGGCGGCGAGCGAGGCGAGGCCCGCGGTGACCAGGGACACGAGGGCGGTGAGCCACAGCGTGCCCAGGGCGGCGTCGACCACCAGGTCGGTGCCGCCGAAGAAGAGGGTCCGGGCGGACCACGGTCCCCACTCGCGGGCGCCGGTGCCGCCGGCGGGGCGGGACCCGGAGGCGGTGCGGGGGGCGTCGTCGGCGGCCGTCCCGGGGTCGGAGGTGGGCCCGGTGCCGCTCCACGGTGCGGGCGGCAGGGGCCGGGTCTCGTGCGATGTGCTCATGGCTCTCACGCTACGGGCGGCCCGCGCTCCCGCACTGCGACGTTCTCCACCTGTTACGGGTGGGGTTTTCCGCACCGCACCGCACCGTGCCGCCGCGCCGGGACCGGGGGCGCCGGGGCATCCGGGAGACTGGGCGCATGGACGCAGCACGCCCCGCCCACGACGGCGCCCACGACGGCGGCGCCCACAACGCGCCCGGCCGCGGCCCCGGGCCCCGGCGGCACGTGCCGCTGGAGCGGCGCCGGCTCAGCTATCCCGAGGTCGGGGCGACCGCCGGTGCGCTGCCGGCCGGCTACGACCACCTGGTGCGCTCCCGCACCGTCGGCGCCGGGGAGGCCGCGTTCCGGGCGGCCGCCGAGCGGCTGATGGGCTGGGACCTGCACCGGTCCGCGGGCCTGGAGGTGCGGCCCACGGCCGCGCGGGCCGCCCTCGGCACCCGGGTGGTGCTGGGCCTGGGGTGGGGGCCCCTGCGGCTGGAGGCGCCGTGCGAGGTCGTGCGCGTGCTCGACGAGCCCCGGCGGCAGGGCTTCGCCTACGGCACGCTGGAGGGCCACCCGGAGCGGGGTGAGGAGCTGTTCTGCCTGGACCTGCGCCCGGACGGCGCGGTGGTGCTGAGCATCACCGCGTTCTCCCGTCCGGCCGCGTGGTGGGTCCGGGCGGGGGCCCCGGCGGCCCGGCGCGTGCAGGAACGGGTGACCCGGCGCTACCTGCGCGCGCTGTCCTGACGGGCGCCGGACGCGCCCCGGGCGCCGTGGGCCCCGGGACGCCCGGCTCAGGCGGGGGGACGCAGCGGGGCGCGGCGCAGGCGGTGGTCCCGGAGGGCGGCCAGGCGCGGGATCCCGGTGCGGTCCTCCAGCAGCCAGAGCACCCCCAGGTGGGGCGCCACCTGGCTCACGGTGCCGGTGCAGTGCAGCCGCCGGTGCTCCCACACCTCGACCCGGTCCCCGGGCGCGACCCGGGACAGGCCCAGGATCCAGCGGGCGGGCGCGGTGCTGGGCGCGGTCATGGGCGGCCCCCTTCCGGGTCGTGCGACGGGACGCTCCCATCCTCGCCCGCGGATGTGGCCGTGGCGTTTCGGGGCGGTTGAGAGCGGATGTCCTTTCCCGGCCGGCGCCCGGGGTCAGTACTTGCGCAGCGCCACGCGCCCCTGCCCGGTCCACCGGGCCCGCAGCAGCGCGGAGACGTCCAGCAGCAGCTCCGTCAGCTCCGTGGAGCCCGGTCCCAGGGCGCGGACCACGAGCCCCGGCACCGGCAGCTCGGAGACCCCGCAGCGCAGCCGCGGCATCCGCTGCTCGGCGGCGGCGAGCAGCTCGTGGACCTCGTCGACCAGGGCGCGGTCCACCCGCGGGTCCACCACCAGCAGGGAGCCCAGGTGCGTGCGTCCCTCCAGGAATCCGAGCCCGGCCACGGCGTCCTCGGCGGGGCGCAGGCGGAGGTTGTCGAGCACCACCGTGCGCCCGCCCATCACCACCTCGGTGCGCAGGGCCACGCCGCGGTAGCGGAAGACCGTCCCGTCCGGCGCCCACCCGGGGGTGACCACCTCGCTCGCCACGAGACACGCCGAGGGGTCCATCGACACGGTCGTGGACTGCACGTACTCGGCGTCCTCGTAGGCGATCAGCTGGTCCGGCAGGTACTCGAGCACCGCGCCGGGGCCGAGCGTGATCCGCACGTCCTGGCGGGCCGGGGCCGCGGGGCTGCGGTAGACCCTGGTCGCCGACTGGGTGGTGACCAGGGCGGTGCCGGCGGCCTCCACCGTGACGTCGAGCTCGTAGCGGTCCCCGCCGAGGTAGCCGCCGCCGGGATTGACGACGACGAAGCACGGCTGCCCCGACCCGTCCAGACGGTGCGGCCGCAGCACCCGCAGGGCCCCGGCGTGGAACTGCCGCACGGCCACGGTGCGCTCCCCGCGGGGGGCGAGGACCAGCTCGAGCCGCCCGGTCGGGACGGGAGCCTCCGGCCCGGGCCCCGGCGCGCGTCCGGGGCCGGCCGCGGGCGCGGCCGCCGTCACCGGGCGATGTCCAGCATCAGCACGTCGTGCCGGATCCACGCGAGGATCCGCTCGAGGCCCTCGTCCGTGCGCAGGTTCGTGAAGCAGAACGGCCGGTCCCCGCGGAAGACCGCCGAGTCCGCGGCCATGACGTCCAGGTCGGCCCCGACGTGGGGAGCGAGGTCGATCTTGTTGATCACGAACAGGTCCGACCGGATCATGCCCTGCCCGGCCTTGCGCGGGATCTTCTCGCCCTGGGCCACGTCGATGACGTAGATCGAGAAGTCGACCAGCTCGGGGCTGAACGTGGCCGAGAGGTTGTCCCCGCCGGACTCGACGAACACGAGCTGCAGGTCCGGGTGCTCGGCGCACAGCTTCTCGATCGCGGCCTCGTTCATCGAGGTGTCCTCGCGGATGGCCGTGTGCGGGCAGCCGCCGGTCTCGATGCCCACGATCCGCTCCAGGGGCAGCACGCCGTTGCGGGCCAGGATCTTGGCGTCCTCGATCGTGTAGATGTCGTTGGTGATCGCGGCCATCGAGACCTCGTCGATCAGCGCCCGGGTGACCCGCTCCACGAGCTGCGTCTTGCCGGCGCCCACGGGCCCGCCCACGCCGATGCGCACGGGCCCGCGGCCGGTCGGGGCGGTGGGGGCGGAGGGAACGGTGGTCATGAGAACTCCTGGGTCGGTGCGGTCGGTGCGGTCGGTGTCGGAGGGTGCCGGTCGGGCCGGCGGGTCAGGACATGAACATGCGGGCCCGCTGCCAGGCGTGGCGCATCTGGGCGATCTCCAGGCCGGGGCTGGTCGCCCCGACCTCCTCCTCGGGCAGGTGCCGGATCCGTTCGACCCCGCGGACCACGTCCTGGTGCAGGGCGCGCAGGACCCGCTGGCCCGCGGCCTGGCCGAGGGGGATCCCGCGCACGGCGTTCTGGGTCAGGGAGGTCGCGGTCGAGAAGAGGTACGCGCCGGCCAGCTGCTCCCAGGCGAGGCCGAGCCCGGCGCCCACGAGGGCGAAGGCCACCGCGGGACTGCCCCGGCTCGTCCCGGCGCGCTGGCGGTCCGCGTAGGCCAGCAGCCGGGGGGAGGGGAAGTTCTCCGCGCCGATCTCGGTCATCCGCCGGCCCATCGCGGCCGCGGCGTCCCGCACCTGGACGGGCAGGGCCTGGGCGGTCAGCAGCTCGTCGGCGCGCCACACGGCGTCGTCGTCGGCCGCCGTGGCGACGGCCCGCACGGCCCAGCCCTCGGCGGGCACCACCTGGTGGTGCAGGCAGTGCCGCGCCCAGGCGAGGAAGCCGGGCTCGTCGCCCACGGTGCCGTCGTCGAGGTAGGTCTCCAGGCCCAGGGAGTGGGCGAAGGCGCCGGTGGGCAGCGCGGAGTCGCACAGCTGCAGCACGGCCAGCATCCCGGCCGGGGCGGGGAGGGCGGGCGCGGGGTCAGTGGGTGTGCTCGGCATGGCGGAACGGGACCTCCATCTGCCGTTCGACGCGCGCGAAGCGCACCCCGGCCTCCTGCAGGTAGGCCTCGGCCGTGTGGTCGTACTGCAGCAGCATGAGGCCGTCGTGCCCCGGCAGCTCCGGGACCTCGGCGCCGGGGCCGAGGAACTGGGCGGGCAGGTGCCGGTTGCCCAGCGCGTGCGCCACGCGGCCCATCTGCTCGATCGTCGCCGGCGCCACGACGAGGACGTCGGTGGGCAGGGTCGAGACCACCACCGCGTTGGAGCCCTCCCGGTGCAGGATGTCCCCGTCCTTGAGCTCGCGGCGCTCGGCCAGGCGCAGGCCGAGCTCGGTGCCGTGGTCGGTCACGACCCGCTGGACGCGCTTGCGCAGCTCGGGCCCGGAGAGGGCCACCCGCTCCAGGTGCAGGCCGGCGCGCTCCTGCTCGGTGAGCTCGGCCAGGTTGCCGAGGACGGCTTCGACGATCACGGGTGCGGGTCCTCTCGGGGAGTGCGGGCGGTCGGGGAGGGCGGGACGGTCGGGGAGGCCGGGACGGTCGGGGTGCGCGGGGGCGGCCGGCGGGCCGGTCAGAACAGGAAGTAGCGCTGGGCCATGGCCAGCTCCTCGGCGGGCTCGCAGGTGACGAGCTCCCCGTCGACTCGGACCTCGTAGGTCTGCGGGTCCACCTCGATCCGCGGGGTGGCGTCGTTGTGCCGCATGTCCTTCTTGCGCAGCCCCCGGATCCCGCCCACCGGCAGCACCCGCTTGCGCAGGCCCAGGCGCTCGCCGACGCCCGCCTCGACGGCGGCGCGGGACATGAAGGTGATCGAGTTGGCGTGCGGGGCGGTGCCCCGGGCCCCGAAGGCGTCGCGCATCAGCTGCGGCTGCGGGGTGGGGATGGAGGCGTTGGGGTCGCCCATGAGGGAGTGCACGATCTGCCCGCCCTTGAGCACGAGCCGCGGCTTCACCCCGAAGAACACGGGGTCCCACAGCACCAGGTCGGCGAACTTGCCGGTCTCCACCGAGCCCACGACGTCGGCGATCCCGTGCGCCAGGGCCGGGTTGATCGTGTACTTGGCCACGTAGCGCCGCAGCCGCGCGTTGTCCCCGCGGCCGGTCTCCTCGGGCAGGGGGCCGGTGCGCCGCTTCATCTGGTCCGCGAGCTGCCAGGTGCGCAGCACCACCTCGCCCACGCGGCCCATGGCCTGGGAGTCCGAGGAGGTCATGGAGAACACCCCGAGGTCGTGCAGCACGTCCTCCGCGGCGATCGTCTCGGGCCGGATCCGGGAGTCGGCGAAGGCGACGTCCTCGGGAATGTCCGGGTTGAGGTGGTGGCAGACCATGAGCATGTCCAGGTGCTCCTCGGCCGTGTTGCGGGTGTAGGGCAGCGTCGGGTTCGTGGAGGACGGCAGCACGTGGGGCAGCGAGGCGATGCGGATGATGTCCGGGGCGTGCCCGCCGCCGGCGCCCTCGGTGTGGAAGGTGTGGATCACCCGGCCCGCGATCGCGGCCACCGTGTCCTCGAGGAAGCCGCACTCGTTGAGCGTGTCGGTGTGGATGGCCACCTGCACGTCGAAGGTCTCCGCCACGGCCAGGGCCGTGTCGATCGCCGCGGTGGTGGCGCCCCAGTCCTCGTGGATCTTCAGGCCCACGGCCCCGGCCCGGATCTGCTCGGCGAGCGGCTCGGGGGCGGAGGCGTGGCCCTTGCCGAGCAGCCCGAAGTTCATGGGGTAGTCGTCGAGCGCCCGGAACATCCCGGCGAGGTGCCACGCCCCGGGGGTGATCGTGGTGGCGTTGGAGCCCTCGGCGGGCCCGGTGCCGCCGCCGAACATCGTGGTGACCCCGGAGGACAGGGCGGTGCCGATCTGGTCGGCCCCGATGAAGTGGATGTGCGAGTCGATCCCGCCGGCGGTGAGGATCCGGCCCTCGCCGGCGATCACCTCCGTGGAGGCGCCGATCAGGACGTCCACGCCGTCCATGATGTCCGGGTTGCCGGCCTTGCCGATCGCGCTGATGTGCCCGTCGCGCAGGCCCACGTCCGCCTTGTAGATCCCCGAGGCGTCCAGGATCACCGCGTTGGTGATCACGGTGTCCACCACGCCGTCGTCCCGGGTGAGCCGGCCGTTGTGGCCCATGCCGTCCCGGATCACCTTGCCGCCGCCGAAGACCACCTCGTCGCCGGGGACCGTGAGGTCGCGCTCCACCTCCAGGAACAGCTCGGTGTCGGCCAGGCGCACCAGGTCCCCGGTGGTGGGGCCGTAGAGGCCGGTGTACTGGGCACGGGACATCTCGTGGCTCATGGCTGCTCCTGCTCCGGCGCGGTGGCGGACGGGCCGGGGGCCGGGGCGGATGGCTCCGGGGCCGTGCCGGCGGGCGGGTCGAGGGGGCCGTCGACCAGGTTGGCGAGGCCGTGCACCTCGCGGCGCCCGGCCAGGGCCACCAGGCGCACCCGCTTGCGGTCGCCGGGCTCGAAGCGCACGGCCGTTCCGGCGGGGACGTCGAGGCGGAAGCCCCGGGCCGCGGCCCGGTCGAACTCGAGGCCGGGATTGGCCTCGGCGAAGTGGAAGTGCGAGCCCACCTGCACCGGGCGGTCGCCGCGGTTGACCACGTCCACCTCCGTGGTGGGCCGGCCGGCGTTGATCAGCACGGGCTCGGGCCGCAGGACGTACTCTCCGGGGATCACGGGTGCTCCTTCGGGGCCGGGCGGGTCAGCGGATGGGGTCGTGGACGGTGACGAGCTTGGTGCCGTCGGGGAACGTCGCCTCCACCTGGACGGAGGAGACCATCTCCGGCACGCCCTCCATGACGTCCTCGCGGGCGAGGATCGTGGAGCCCCAGGACATCAGCTCGGCCACGGTCCGGCCGTCCCGGGCGCCCTCCAGCAGCTCGGCGGTGATCAGGGCGACGGCCTCGGGGTGGTTGAGCCGCAGCCCGCGCTCCCGGCGCCGGCGGGCGAGGTCGCCGGCCACGACGACGAGCAGCTTCTCCTGCTCACGGGGTGTCAGGTGCACGGCTCTCCTCGGCGGATGCGGCGGTCGGGGACAGTCGTCACCGTAGGGGCCCCGTGTTTCGGCGAGGTTGACCGGATGTTTCGGGCACGTGCCGTGGCCGGGCCCGGCCGTCCGCGCCCGGGTGCGTCCGGCCGGCGCGACGGTCCGTATGCTGAGCACGGACAGGACGTGCGGTCCGCCGGGACCGCACCGGTGCTCGGGGAGGTCGTGGTGTCGATGCGGAGGTGCCTGCGCGCGCTCGTGGTGGCGGCGCTGCTCGCGGTCCTGGGCTCGGGGTGCGCCCCGGGGTTCCCGAAGGACCCGGAGGGCACCCTCGACCGGGTGCGCGGCGGTGAGCTGCGGGCCGGGGTCTCGGAGAGCCCGCCCTGGGCCGAGGTCGCCGACAGCGGCCGCCCCTCCGGCGTGGAGGTCGAGCTGGTCGAGGAGTTCGCCGACCGGATCGACGCCGAGGTGGTGTGGTACCCCGGCGCCGAGAGCCACCTGATCCGCTCGCTCGAGGGCGGCGACCTCGACGTCGTCGTCGCGGGCCTCACCGACACGTCCCCCTGGACGAAGCACGCCGCCCTCACCCGCCCGCACACGGAGATCGAGACGTGGGACGGGCGCACGGAGAAGATCGTGCTGGCCACCCGGCTGGGGGAGAACGGCTTCCTCACCGAGCTGGAGACCTTCCTCGTGGAACGGGGGGCGGGACGATGAGCCGCACGAGGCAGGAGGCCCGGTTCGGGTCCACCGAGCTCACGGACGGCCAGGCCCGGACCCTGGCGCGCGCGGTGCGCCTGGAGCGGATCACCCTGGGGGTGCTGGCCGTGACCGTGGCCGTCGTGGCACTCGTGGCCGGGCAGTCCCAGGCGATGAAGGTGGCCTGGATCGAGGACTCGCTCTCCTTTCTGCCGCCCCTCGCCTTCCTCGTGGCGGTGCGCATCGCCGGGCGCCGGCCCACGCCGCGCCATCCCTACGGCTACCACCGCTCGGTGGGCGTGGGGCACCTCGTGGCGGCGGTCGCGCTCCTGGCGATGGGCGGCTTCCTGGTGGTGGACTCCGGCTCCGGGCTGCTCACGGGGGAGCGGCCCCCGATCGGCGTCACCAGCCTGTTCGGCACCCCGGTGTGGTCGGGCTGGCTGATGGTCGTGGCGATGACGCTCACCAGCATCCCGCCGGTGATCCTGGGCCGGATGAAGATGGTGCTCGCGGAGGAGCTGCACGACAAGGTGCTCTACGCCGACGCCGACATGAACAAGGCGGACTGGATGACCGGGCTCGCCACGGTCGCCGGCGTGCTGGGCATCGGCATGGGCCTGTGGTGGGCGGACGCGGCGGCGGCGCTCGTGGTGTCCGCCTCGATCCTCAGGGACGGGGTCGGCAACCTCCGGGGGGCCGTGGCGGACCTCGTGGACTCGCGTCCCACCACCTACGACGACGCCGCGCCGCACCCCCTCGTCGGCGAGCTGGAGACGGTGCTGCGCCAGCTGCCCTGGGTGCACCGGGCCGGCGTGCGGGTCCGGGACGAGGGGCACGTCTTCCACGTGGAGGGCTTCGTGGTCCCCGCCGGGGGCGTCCCGCCGACCCTCGAGCAGCTCGCGGCCGCCCGCAGGCGCTGCGCGGACCTGGACTGGAAGATCGAGGACGTGGTCCTGGCCCCCGTGGCGGAGCTGCCGGAGGACCAGGTCCCCCGCTGAGCGGGTGCCCCGGCGGCGGTTTCCCCCGGAGCGGGCCGCCGCCGGGCACCTGCTGCGCGGCGCTCAGATCCGCAGGTGCACCAGGCTGGGGCCGCGCACGGCGAGCGCCTCGACGACCGTGTCGGCCAGGGTCTCCTGCGTCGCCGTGAACCCCACGGCGCCGAAGGCCTCCGCGAGCGCCGGCCAGTCCGGCTGCCGCAGGTCCACGGCCAGCGGGTCGATGCCCCGGTCGGTCATGTTCTGCCGGATCTCGCCGTAGCCGCCGTTGTCCACGCAGATCACCGGCAGGTCCAGGCCCAGCTCCACGGCGGTCATCAGCTCCTGGATCGAGAACATCAGCGCGCCGTCGCCCACGAGGCACAGCACCGGCCGGTCCGGGGCGGCGAGCTTCGCCCCGATCGAGGCCGGCAGCCCGTAGCCCAGGGTCGCGTAGGTGCCCATGTAGAGCAGGGAGCGCGGGTGCCGGGCGCGGAAGAACGTGGTCGAGCCCAGATAGGTGACCTGGGAGGAGTCCCCGCCCACGATCGTGTCCTCGGGCACCACGGACATGATCGTCTCGTTGAGCGCCGCGAGGTCGGGCGCGGTGCGACGGCCCTCGTCGTCGAGCCGGGCGAACACGTCGGTGAGGTCCCGCGGGGGCCGCGGCGCGAGCGGGCCGAGCGCCTCGATGAGCTGCGGGACCACGGCCGCGGAGTGGCCGGGCAGCTCGATGTCCGGGTCGAGGTTGCACAGCATCTGGTCCCGCACGATGTCCACGCGCACGATCGGCCCGGCCGGGGTGATGTCCCCGCCCCACAGCTCGGCCTCGCCCACCTTGGAGCCGATCACGAGCAGGGCGTCGGCCGCGCGCAGGAACTCGTGCGCGGTGGACAGGCGCAGGTCCGCCCCCAGGGAGAGCCGGTGCCGCTCCGGGACGGCGCCCTTGCCGTTGGTCGTGGTGATGACCGGCGCCTCGAGCAGCTCGGCCAGCTCCAGCAGCCGCTCCCCGGCGGGCAGCGAGCCGCCGCCGGCCAGGATCACGGGGTGGGCCGCGCGGCGCAGCACCTCGGCGGCGCGGCGCACGTCCTCGAGCGGCGCCGGCTGCGGGGCGCCCAGCCGGCGCGGGGCCACCTGCCGGTCCGTGAGGTCGAGCTCGGCCTCCAGCACGTCGAGCGGGATCTCGATGTGCACGGGGCGGGGCCGGGAGTGGGCGAAGTCCCGGAAGGCGTCGTGGACCATGGTCACGGCCTCGGCGCCGCTGGTGACCCGGCGGCTGCGGCCCACGATGGCGTCGACGGCCGCGGAGGGGTTCTTCGTCTCGTGCAGCGAGCCGATGTCCCGGAAGTCGTGGCCCACGGGCCGCCCGGGGGAGAGCACGATCATCGGGCGCGACTCGGCGTAGGCGGTGGCCGCCCCGGACAGGGAGTTGAGCAGCCCGGGGCCGGAGGTCGTGATGACGACCCCCGGCAGCCCGGAGATCTGGCTCCACCCGTCGGCCGCGTAGGCGGCGCCCTGCTCGTGCCGGGTGGTGACCGCGCGGATGCCCAGCTCCCGCAGCGGGCGGTAGAACTCCAGGGAGTGGGTGCCGGGGATGCCGAAGACGGTGTCGACCCCGTAGCCGCGGAGGGTCTCCAGCACGGCGCGGGCCGTGGTGCGCCGGGGCCTCACGAGCGGGCTTCCGCCCGGCCGGCGGTGGGGTCGTCGGCGCCGGGGCCCCGGCGGGACGCGGCGATGCGCTCGTCCCAGTGCTGCAGCACCCCGGCGTGCGTGGGGCGGGTCAGCAGCGAGACGACCACGTAGACGAGGGCGGAGCTGAGCAGGCCCAGGTAGATGGGCGCGTTGGCCAGCACGCCGAAGACCGCCATGGACCCGACGGTCACCACGGAGCCCACGAGCATGGACAGGGCGGCGCCGAGGCCGGTGCCCCGGCGCCACACCAGGCCGCCGAGGATCGCGACGAGCAGCCCGCCCACCAGGATGTCGTAGGCGATCGTGAGGGCGGTGACGGTGTCGGACACGAAGATCGAGATCGCGGTGATCACCACGCCGAAGACCAGGACGTAGAGCCGGTCCCCGCGCAGGGCCTCGGTGGTGCCCTCCGGGGCCGGGACGGCGTCGCGCCGGCCCAGGGACCTCAGGGTCGGCACGACGTCGACCCGGGCGACCGTGGCCGCGGCGATGAGCGCTCCCGAGGCCGTGGACATCATGGCGGCCACACCGGCGGCGAGCACGATCCCGCCCAGCCCGGCCGGGACGTACTGCTGGGCCATCGTGGCGAACGCGTCGTCGGGGGAGGTCAGCTCCGGGACCACGGCCGCGGCGGACATCCCGATGACGGCGCCGGCCACGCCGTAGAGCGCCACGTACCCGGCGGCGCCGAGCCCGCCCCAGCGGGCGACCCGCGGGGAGCGGGCGGTGAAGACGCGCTGCCAGATGTCCTGGCCGATGAGCATGCCGAAGCCGTAGACCACGAACTGGGTGATGATCGCCTGCGTGCCCATGCCGCCCCAGGTGAAGAACGACGCGTCGAGCCGCTCGCCCAGCCCGCTCCAGCCGCCCGCGGCGGAGAGGGAGAAGGGCAGCAGGACCAGGAACAGCCCGACCGTCATGAGCACGAACTGCATCATGTCCGTCAGCGTGATCGACCACATGCCGCCCAGCACGGAGTACGCCACCACGACCACGCCGCCGAGCAGGATCGCCCAGGTGCGGTCGAGGGGGAGCAGGACCGAGAAGATCGCCGCGTACGCGGAGGTGGAGGTCACGGAGAGCATCACCGTGTAGGCCAGCATCACGAACGAGGACGCCTTGGCCCCGCCGCGCTCCCCGTAGCGCAGCTGCAGCATCTGCGAGACGGTGAACACCTTCAGCGACTGGATGCGCCCGGCGAAGAGGAGGCTCAGCGCGGCCAGGCCCGTGGCGATCGCCACCACGAGCCACATGCCGGAGATCCCGTAGGTGTAGCCCAGGCCCACGCCGCCGACCGTGGAGGCGCCCCCGAGGACCACGGCGGCCATGGTGCCGGTGTAGAAGCCGGGGCCCAGCCGGCGCCCGGCCACCCGGTAGTCCTCCGCGTTCCGGGCGCGCCGGCTGGCCCAGAGGCCCACCGAGACCATGGCGACCAGGTAGAGCAGGATGATCAGCACGTTCATGGGTGTCACTTCTTCCTCGGGGCCCGGGGAACTCCCGTGGTCGATGGGTGAGTTTCTCGCTGAGAAACAAAAGTTGTCCCACATAGTATGATGCAGATCATGTTTTGAGAACGGGTCCGGGGTGTTGCGACCCGGTAACACCGTCCGGGAGCGAGGAGCCGTCGCCGTGAAAGCACTGCCCATCGAGAGCACCGGCCACTCCGCCGCCGTGGGGTCGCGCCTGCGCAACCACCGGCTGCGCAACCACATGACCATCGACCAGCTCGCCTCCGCCGCCGGTCTCACCAAGGGGTTCGTCAGCCGGGTGGAGCGGGACATCACGTCCCCCTCCGTGGACTCGCTGGTGCGGATGTGCCAGGTGCTGCGCATCGACGTGGGGGCGGTCTTCGCCGGCCCCGCCGACGTCGAGCTCGTCCGGCTCGCCGACGCCCCGCACGTGGACCTCGGCGGGGAGGGCATCGAGGAGCAGCTGGTCACGCCCACGGGCCAGCGCACGGTGCAGGTCATCCGGGCGCGCGTGGCCCCCGGGGGCCGCGGCGAGGAGTCGATGTACAGCATGGACTGCGAGACCGAGGTGCTGCACTTGATCAGCGGCCGCTTCCGGCTCGTGGTCCCGGACCGCACCTACGAGCTCGAGGCCGGGGACACCGTGAGCTTCCCCGGCACCGAGCCCCACACCTGGGAGAACCCCGGGCCCGAGGAGGCCGTGCTGCTGTGGATCCTCGGCTCCTGAGCGCCCCGCCCGTCCATCCCGAACGTCCGTCCACCCGTCCGTCCACCATCCCCCGTCGAGAGGACCGCACCCCATGAACCCCGAGCGCATCACCACCACCGGCGACGACGGCACCCGCGTCGTCGGCCCCGTCAACGCCGCCCTCACCCCGCGCTGGGCCGGTCTGGGCACCTTCGCCCGCCTGCCGCGCACCGACGAGGTGGAGCACACGGACATCGCCGTGGTCGGCGTGCCCTTCGACGCCGGGGTCTCCTACCGGCCCGGCGCCCGCTTCGGCGCCAACCACGTCCGGGAGTCCTCCCGGCTGCTGCGCCCGTACAACCCCGCGCAGAACGTCTCCCCCTTCGCCGGCCGGCAGGTCGCCGACGCCGGGGACATCGTGGCCAACCCGTTCGACATCGGCGAGGCGATCGACACCATCGAGGCCCGGGCCAAGGAGCTGATGGGGGAGTCCACCCAGCTGGTGGCCATCGGCGGGGACCACACCATCGCCCTGCCCCTGCTGCGCGCGGCCCACTCCCGCCACGGCAAGGTGGCCCTGCTGCACTTCGACGCGCACCTGGACACCTGGGACACCTACTTCGGCGCCGAGTACACCCACGGCACCCCGTTCCGCCGCGCCTGGGAGGAGGGCCTGCTCGACACCGACGCCGCCTGCCACGTGGGCACCCGCGGGCCCCTCTACGGCACCGAGGACCTCGACGACGACGCCCGCTTCGGCTTCGGCATCGTCTCCTCCGCCGACGTCATGCGGCTGGGCGTGGACGCCGTCGTGGCGCACCTGCGCCAGCGCGTCGGCGACCGCCCGCTCTACGTCTCCCTGGACATCGACGTCCTGGACCCGGCCCACGCCCCCGGCACCGGCACCCCGGAGGCCGGCGGGATGACCAGCCGCGAGGTGCTGGAGATCCTGCGCGGACTGCGCGGCACGAACGTGGTCGGGGCCGACGTCGTCGAGGTGGCCCCCGCCTACGACCACGCGGAGCTCACCGGGGTGGCGGCCGCGCACGTGGCCTACGAGCTGATCACCCTCCTGGCCATGGGTCCCGGCGCGGCGCCCGGCGGTCCCGCGTACGGGCTGGCCGGCCACGTCTACGGGGCCGCCGCGCCGGAGGACGGGCAGGGGCTGCGGTGACCGGCGGCGCGGCCGCGACCCGCCGCACCGACCCCGTGCCCCGCTTCGCCCACCGCGCCGAGGAGTTCCGCCCGTCCCCGGTCCGTGCCGTGTTCGAGATCGCGCTGCAGCCGGGGATGATCTCCCTGGCCGGCGGCAACCCGGACATGAGCGCGCTCCCGCACGAGGCGGTCGCCGACATGGCCGCCCGGATCCTCGCCGAGCGCGGGCCCGAGGTCCTGCAGTACGGCTCCGGGGCCGGCATCGGGCGGCTGCCGGAGCTGATCGTGGAGCTCATGGGCCTGGAGGGCGCCGAGATCGCCCCGGACCGGATCCAGATCACCACCGGCTCGCAGGCCGGCCTGGACCTGGTGACCAAGCTGTACTGCGACCCGGGGGACGTGGTGGTCGCCGAGGGGCCCACCTACGTGGGCGCCCTGGGGGTGTTCGGCAGCTACGAGGTCGACGTCGAGCACGTGGACGTCGACGACGACGGGCTGGACCCCGAGGCGGTGGCCGAGCGGATCGACGGGCTGCGCGCCGCCGGCCGCACCGTGAAGTTCGTCTACACGGTCCCGAACTTCTCCAACCCCACCGGGGTGACGACTCCCGAGGAGCGGCGCCGCCGGCTCGTGGACGTGTGCGCCGAGCGCGGCGTGCTCGTGCTGGAGGACGACCCCTACGGGCTGCTCGGCTTCGACCGCGCCCACCGGCTGCCGTCCCTGTACTCCCTGGCCCCGGACACGGTGATCCACCTGGGCAGCTTCTCGAAGATCTTCTCCCCGGGGCTGCGGGTGGGGTGGATCGCGGCCGCGCCGGCGGTGCGGGCCCGGCTGCAGATCGCCGCCGAGGCCGTCACGATCCACCCCTCCGTGCTCAGCCAGGAGCTCGCGGCCGCCTACGTCGCCAGCGAGCACTGGCGGCCGTCCCTGGACCGGGCCGTGGCGCTCTACCGCTCCCGCTGCGCGGCCATGATGGAGGCCCTGGAGACGCACCTGCCGGAGGGCGCGCGCTGGACGCGGCCGGCCGGCGGCTTCTTCACCTGGCTGGAGCCGGGGCCGGGGACGGGCGGCGGCGACCTGCTGCGGCGGGCCCTCGACCACGGCGTCGTGCTGGTGCCCGGCGGCGCCTGCTACGCCGACGGCCGCACCACCACGGGCCTGCGCCTGGCCTACTCGGCCACCCCGGAGGCGGAGATCACCGAGGGGGTCCGGCGGATCGGGGAGATGCTGCGGGGCTGAGCCCCGGGGCTCAGGCGAGGACCGCCTCGGCGGCCCGGCGCCCGGAGGCCAGGGCGCCCTGGGTCGACCCGGTGGTGCGGTGGTCGCCGCACACGTAGAGGCCGTCGCCGAGCGCGGCGGGGCGCTCGGCCACGCGCCCGGGCGGCTGCTCGGGCAGGGCGTGGCGGATCTCGTGCACGGTGAGCAGGTCCCACGCGGAGGCGTCCGTCCCCCAGATCCGGCCCAGCTGGCCCCGGACGTCGGCCTCCGCGGGCAGGGCGGCGCCGCGCGGCAGGAGGGCGCTGGCCTGGACGAGGGCCCGTCCGTCCGGGGCGTAGCTGGGGGCCGCGTTGCTGACCACGGCGGTGTCGACGAGGGGGCCGCCGGTGCGCCCGGGCAGGACCAGGCACGCCAAGTCGGAGGGCGCGGCCTCCGCGGCGAACCACCACCTGGCCTCGCTCTTCATCGGGGTCGCCGGCAGGTCGAGCAGCCCGGCCGCGGCCGGGGCCTCCGTGGCCACGACCACGGAGGGCGCCCGCCAGGTGCCGTTCCCGGCGCCCACGGACCAGCCCGTGCCGGTGCGCTCCAGGGCCCGGACGGGGGTGTCCAGGACGGCGGGCGTGCGCAGCCCGTCGTGGATCCACTCCGGCAGCGCACCCATCCCGCCGGCCGGCAGGCCCGGGGTGCCGAGCAGGAACCAGCCCACCAGCTCCCGCACGAAGGCGGCGGAGGTGCGGCCCTCGTCCTCCAGGATCACCCCCGCCAGGAACGGCTCGAGCACAAGGTCGCGCAGCGGGCCCCGCACCCCGGCGCGGTCGAGGGACTCGTGCCACGGCCGGTCGTGCTCCTCCTGCCGCCGCGCGCCCGGGTCCAGGCCGGGGGCGAGCCAGGCCAGCAGGGCCGGCAGCCGCCGCAGCTCCACCCAGGGGCTGCGCAGGGTCTCCACCAGGCGGCGGGGGACCCGCCGCGGGTCGGCCAGGACGTCGATCCCGTCGCCGCGGGGGATCCCGGCCGCCGCGTCGAAGGACTGCAGGCCCAGGGCCGCGACCTCCACGCTGTGCCGCAGCTCGGTGTAGGCGGGGTTGAGCACCTGGAAGCCGCGGTCGCAGCGGAAGCCGTCGACCAGGTCGGTGCGCACCCGGCCCCCCACCCCGTCCGAGGCCTCGAGGACCGCGACGTCCAGGCCGTGCTGCTCGAGCAGGCGGGCGCACTGCAGGCCGGACAGTCCGGCGCCGACGACGATCACGTCATGGTCCACGGGGATCCTCCTAGGGGGTCGGGACGGCCTCGGCCGGACGGGCGTGCGCGGCGGGTGCCGCGGGGCGGGCGGGGATCGTGAACAGCGCCGACTCCACGGTCAGCCCGGGGCCGAAGGCCAGGGCGCACACGGTGCGGTCCTCGCCCGGCGGGGCCGCGTCGATCACCTGGCGCAGCACGTGCAGGACGGTCACGCTGCTCATGTTCCCGCGGCTGGCCAGCACGTCGCGCGACTCGCGCAGCGCCTCGGGGGGCAGGCCCAGCGTGTGCTCGAGCTTGTCGAGGATGCCCCGGCCGCCCGGGTGCAGCGCCCAGTCGGTGATGCTCCCGCGGTCCACGGCGCCGTCCGGACCCTCCAGCAGGGCCTCCAGGGCGGCGTGGATGTTGTCCTCCAGCACCTGCGGCACGGCCGCGCCGAGGATCATCTCGAACCCGGCGTCGCCGATGGTCCACGCCATGGCCTGTTCGCCGTCGGGGATGACGAGGGTGCGGAACCGGTCGAGCTGCAGCAGCGGCAGGCACCCGTCGGGGACCCGCGCGCCGACCAGGGCCGCCGCCGCGCCGTCGGCGAAGAGGGCGGCGCCCCGGATGGCGTCCGCATCCCGGGCCGGGCGCAGGTGCAGCGTGCACAGCTCCACGGCCACGAGCAGCACCACCGCGTCCGGGTCCGCGGTGGCGATGGCCGCCGCCTGCCGCAGCCCGATCAGCCCGCCGTGGCAGCCCATGAAGCCGATGTGCGACCGGCGCGTGGCGGGGTTCAGCCCGAGGTCCCGCACCAGGTGGTAGTCGGGGCCGGGGGCGAAGAACCCGGTGCAGGAGACGGTGACCACGTCCGTGATGGAGGCGGGGTCCAGCGCGGGGCAGCGGGCCAGGGCGTCCCGGGCGGCCTCGGCGAACAGACGGGGGGCCTCCGCCATGTAGGTGCGGTTGCGGGCGCCGGTGAGCGGCGCCCGGAACGTGCCGTCCCCGGTGATGTAGGGCGAGTCGTCCCGCGCGTCCTGGTCGACCAGCTCGGAGAGCACCGTGTGCCGGCGCGCGACCCCGGAGGCGCCGAACACCGTGCGCAGCAGCCGGGCGTTGAGCCGGTCGGTGCCGGGCTGGGCCTGGTAGAGGTCCTGGGCGTCGGTCTGCTCGAGCACGTGCGGCGGGAGGGCCGTGCCGAGGGACAGGAGTGCGGGCGTCATCCCGTCCAGTATCCGTGCTGGCACCGACAGCCGCCACGGAGGACGCGCGGGGAGCCCCCGGGCGGGACCGGGCGGCCGGGCGGGCCCGCACCGGCCGGACCCGCCCGGCGCGGGCTCAGACGGTCGTCGTCGCGGCGTCGAAGTCCAGCCGCGGCAGCCGGTCGTGGCGCGGGGCGGCGGGGGCGCCGATGTTCACGACCATGAACGAGCGCAGGCCGGTCCCGGCGTGGAACGCGGCGTCCACCCCGGGGGCGTCGAAGCCGGCCATGGGGCCCGCGGCCAGGCCCATGGCGCGCACGGCCAGCACGAAGTACCCGGCCTGCAGGTGGGCGTTGTCCCGGCCCATCAGGGTGCGCAGCTCCTCGTTGCCGGCGAACGTCGCCTGGTTGCCGGCGGCGGGCGGGAACACCTCGGGCAGGTGCTCGTGCCAGTCGGTGTCGTAGCTGAGCACGGCGACCGCGGGGGCGCCGGCCGTCTTGGCCCGGTTGCCCTCGGCCAGGAGCGGGAGCAGGCGCTCCCTGGCCTCCGCGGAGCGGATCCACGTCACGCGCAGCGGCTGGATGTTCATGGCCGTGGGGCCCATCCGGGTGAGGTCGAAGATCGCGCGCAGCTGCTCGTCGCCCACGGGCTCGTCGACGAACTCCGAGGCGGTGCGCGCCCGGCGGAAGAGGAGGTCGGCGGAGGCGGCGTCGAGGACGGCCCGGTCCTGGAGGACGTCGGTGGTCATGGGAGTTCCTTCCCGGTCGGCAACGATTGCTGTACGCGTCAACAAAATGCGGGACGGTTCCATGCCCGGCACCGCTGTGCCGTGCGTCACGGGCGCGCCGGTAGGGTGGGCCCATGTCCTCCGCCCCGGCCGCCGCCCGCCGCGCCCTGCTCCTGGGCGCGGCCCTGACGGGGACGGGGGCGCTGCACCTCGCGCGCCCGGCGCCCTTCGACGGGCTGATCCCCCGGGTCCTGCCCGGCCCGGCGCGGGCGTGGACCCTGGGCTCGGGCGTGGCGGAGCTGGGGGTCGGGGCGCTGCTGCTGCACCCGTCCACCCGTCGGGGCGGCGGCTGGGCCGCGGCGGCCCTGTTCGTGGGGGTGTGGCCGGGCAACCTCACCATGGCCTGGCGCGCCCGCCGGGCCTCGCCGGCGCGGCGGACCGTGGCGCTCGTGCGGCTGCCGCTGCAGCTGCCGCTGATCCGCGCGGCGCTGCGGGTGGCCCGGGAGGCCTGAGCGCCCGGACCGCGCCCCGTACGGCCGCGTTCGCATTCGGTCACACGCGCGCACCCTCCCTACGCTGAGCACAGCACAGGAGTGGGGGCTCCGTTTCCGCAGGGGGTCGCTCCCGCTCCAGTCCATCGGGGGGTGGAACCGCGTGCTCCGTGCCGCCTCCCGCCGACCGGCCGGAGGAACTCCCGTGACGCCCACCCGCAGCACCACCGTCTCCCTGGCACTGGCTGCCGCGCTCGCCCTCGTCCCGCTGGGCTCCGCCGCGGCGACCGCGGCCCCGCAGCCCGGCCCGGAGGCCGTGCCCTCCGCCGCCGCGCCGGCGGAGGCGACCGACCGCGTCGTCGTGAAGTTCCGCGAGGGGACCGTCCCGGAGGACTCCCGGGAGGACGTCTACGCGCGGGCCGCGGAGCACGCGGGGGGCGGACTCGTCGAGACCACGACCACCGCGGACGGCGCCCGGGTGCTGCACGCCGGCGGCATGCTCGCCGGCGCCGAGCTCGAGACCCTCACCACGGCCCTGGAGCAGGACCCCGCCGTGGAGTACGCGGTGCCGGACCTGCTGGCCGCCCCGGCCGCCGTGCCGAACGACCCCTCCTACGCCGCCCGGCAGTGGAGCCTGTGGGACGACCCGGCCGGGCTGGGCATGCCCCCCGCCTGGGACCTGGCCACCGGGGCCGGGCAGACCATCGCCGTGGTGGACACCGGCATCACCGCCCACCCGGACCTGGACGCCAACGTGCTGCCGGGCTACGACTTCGTCTCCACGGCGGAGAACGGGCGGGACGGCGACGGGTGGGACGCGGACCCGTCCGACGAGGGCGACTACCCGGACGCGGTCCTGTGCCCCGCCAGCCCCATGCCGTCGACCTCCACCTGGCACGGCACGCACACCGCCGGCATCGCCGCGGCGGACGCCGACAACGGGCAGGGTGTCGCCGGGGTGGCCCCGGACGCCCGGATCCTCCCCGTGCGCGCCGTGGGCGCCTGCAGCCAGGGCTACATCACGGACGTGGCCGCGGGCGTCGCCTGGGCCAGCGGCGCCGCGGTGCCGGGGGTGCCCGCCAACCCGAACCCGGCCACGGTCATCAACCTCAGCCTCGGCGTCCCGGGGGAGTGCCCGCCGGTCCTGCAGGCGGCGATCGACGCGGCCCTGGGGCGCGGGATCCCCGTGGTCGTGGCCGCCGGCAACCAGGCCATGGACGCCGCCCGGTCGGCGCCGGCCAACTGCGCCGGGGTCATCTCGGTCGCCGCCACGGACGTCTCCGGCGCGCTGGCCTCGTACTCCAACTTCGGCTCGGTGACGCTCGCGGCCCCCGGCGGCGACCCGTACGCGCAGATCCTGTCCACGGGCAACGCCGGGGCCCAGGCCCCGGCCGGACCGTCGTACACGGAGCGCAACGGCACCTCCATGGCCGCCCCGGCCGTCTCCGGCGTGGTGGCCCTGCTCCGCGAGCGGTCCCCGGGGCTCGGCGTGGACGGGATCCGCGCCGCGCTCACCGGCACGGCCCGGCAGGCCCCGGGCGGCTGCGCCCCCGGCTGCGGCGCCGGGATCGTGGACCCCGTCTCGGCGCTGGTCGAGGCGCAGGGCGGCGAGCCCTTCAGCACCGCCGGAGGCATCGGCGCCCTGCACCGGAAGATCGCCGCGAGCGCCGGCGAGCCCCGCTCTCGGGAGCTGTGCGCGCTCGGCGGGACCCCGTGCTTCCAGGAGTTCGCCAACGGGTGGATCGTCTGGAGCGCCGGCACGGGCGCCCGCTGGACGGCGGTCCTGCCGGCGCAGTGGTGGGGGATCGCCTCCGCCGGCTGATCCCGGACCCGCCGCGACGGCGCCGTCCACCCCGGGGTGGACGGCGCCGTCCGCGTGCGCCCCTCGCCGGGCGGCCCGGAGCGGTGCGGAACGTCCCATTCCGTAACAGGAGCGAACGCTTCGTACGCTGGAGCGCAGCCGCGCCGGCCGCCCCGGGCCCTCGCGACCGGCGCGCCGCCCGGCCCCGGCGGCGCCCTGCCCCCCACGGCTGGAGCCCCCCATGACGTCCTTCCGCGCCCGCGTCCTGCCCGGCGCGCTCTCCGGCCTCCTCGCGGCGGCCCTGGTCCTCGCCCCGTGCGCCGCCACGGTCCCCGCACAGGCACGGCCCCGCCCCGAGCGCACGGTCCCGGCGCCCGGGACCGCGCCGTCGCCGGGCGCCGCCACGACCGCCCAGCACCGGCCCGTGCCCGCGGACCGGCACCGCGCCGGGCCGGGGACGCCGGCCGGGGGCGGGACCGACCGCGTCGTCGTGAAGTTCCGGGCGGGCGCGACCCCTGCACCGCCGGCCCGCGAACGGGTCTACCGGGCGGCCACCGAGCGGGCCGGGCGGGACGGCTCGGCGGGGCACGCGCGTCCGGACCCGGCGCCGGAGCTGGAGGAGATCGCCGAGACCGTAGGAGCGGCGAAGGTCGTGGCGGCCGACGAGTTCCTCGACGCGCAGGAGGCCGAGGCCCTGGCCGGCGCCCTCGAGCAGGACCCGGCGGTCGAGTACGCCGAGCCCGACCACCTGGTGGGCGTCGCCTCGGTGCCCGACGACCCCTACTACGGGCCGTCGCAGTGGAACCTGCACCCCACGCGCGCGGGCCTCGGACTGCCCCGCGCGTGGGACCGGGCGACCGGTGCGGGCCAGACCATCGCGATCGTGGACACCGGGATCACCGCCCACCCCGACCTGGACGCCGGGGTCCTGCCGGGCTACGACTTCGTCACCCAGGCCGAGCACGGCGTGCCGCGCGGCAACTCCCGCGACGGCGACGGATGGGACCCCGACCCGAGGGACGAGGGGGACCACGCGGGCGAGGACGAGTGCCGGCCCGGCGCCGCGGCCGTGCCCTCCTCCTGGCACGGCACCCACACGGCCGGCACCGCGGCGGCGCGCGGCGGCAACGCGACCGGCGTGGCCGGCGTGGCCTACGACGCCCGGATCCTGCCGGTGCGCGCCCTGGGCGCCTGCGGCGAGGGCTACGTGTCGGACATCGCCGTGGCCGTCGCCTGGGCCGCCGGCCACGACGTCGGCAGCGGGGTGCCGGTCAACCCCCACCGCGCCACCGTGGTCAACCTCAGCCTCAGCTTCTCCTCCGACAGCTGCCCGGCCGTCCTCCAGGAGGCCGTCGACCGGGCGCTCTCCGCCGGGACGAGCGTGGTCGTGGCGGCGGGCAACCACGACCGGGACGCCCGCACGGAGTCCCCCGCCAACTGCCGGGGCGTGATCTCCGTGGCCGCCTCCACCGCCTACGGCACCCGCGCCCCGTACTCCAACTGGGGGGCCGTCACCCTGACGGCTCCCGGCGGGGACGTCTCCCGCAGGGTGTGGTCGACCACCAACAGCGGGGCCACCCGCCCCGAGGCCGGCAGCTACGCCGGCAAGTACGGCACCTCGATGGCCAGCCCCACGGTGGCGGGGGTCGTCGCCCTCCTGCGTCAGGCCGCCCCCGGCCTGACCCCGGCCCAGGTCCGGAGCCACCTGGTGGCCACGGCCCGGCCGCTGCCCGGGCAGTGCCCGGGCGGCTGCGGCGCGGGCCTGGTCGACCCGGCGGCGGCGCTCGCCCGGGCGACGGCGCAGCAGGGGCACACCACGCGGGGCGCCATCGGGCGGCTGCACGGGCGGATCCGCTCCGCCACCGGGGAGCCGCGCTCGCCCGAGGTCTGCGGGCTGCCGCAGGGCGGGTGCTCCCAGGAGTTCGCCCGGGGTGCCATCTACTGGACGCCGGCCACGGGCGCCCACTGGGTGCACGGGGCCGTGCGCGCGGCCTGGAGCCGCTCCGGGGGCGCCGGCGGCCGCCTCGGCTATCCCCGCTCCGGGGAGCGCGGGGACGGCACCGGCGGGGTCCACCAGTCGTTCCAGCGCGGCAGGACCGTGTGGAGCCCCGGCACCGGGGCGGCGGTCCTGCGCGGGGCCATCGGGGCGCACTACGCCGCGACCGGCGGCGAGCAGGGGGTGCTGGGGCGCCCCCGGGGCAACGAGCGCGGCGGCCCGGCCGGAGGCGCCCACCAGGCCTTCGAGCGGGGCAGGATCCTGTGGTCGCCGGCCACGGGGGCGCACGCCGTGCGCGGGGCGATCGGCCGCGCCCACGCCGACCTGGGCGGGGAGGCGGGGCGCCTGGGCTATCCGGTGGGTCCGGCGCGGAGCGCCGGCGGGGCGACCGTCCAGTCCTTCCAGGGCGGGTCGGTGGCCTACCGCCAGGGCCGGATCATGATCTCCGCCCGCTGACCCGGTCCGCGGCCGCCCTTCCGCGGCCCCGGGGCCGTGCGCTCAGCTGTTGAGCCGGTGGATGCGGCCGCTGAGGACGGTGGCGAAGCCGCACCAGCCGGCGTAGGGCAGCAGCGCGACGCCGAGCAGCGGCCGCACCTGCCCGGCGCGGCGGGCCAGATCGGCGGAGCTGGCCGTCAGCGCCGCCGCCGCGACCGTGGCCGAGGCGGTGTCGTGCCTGCCGAAGAACACCCAGCTCCACCCCGCGTTGAGGGCGAGGTTCACGGCGAGCGCGGTGCGGTAGCTGCGCCGGCGCCGGGCCGCGGCCGAGGGCGTGTCCCCGGGACGGGGCCGGCGGATGACCCCGCCGCGGTCGCGGTGCCCGTGCCGCCCCGGGCGGGTCCGCCGCTGCAGCTCCGTCAGCACCGCCGCGGACGTGACCGCCAGGTCGGCGTAGAGCGCGGTCCACACCACGGGGAAGACCGCCGGAGGCGGCTGCAGGGCCGGGGTGCGCAGGTTCGCGTACCAGGTGCTGTCCACCCCCGACGCGGTGGCGGCGCTGCCGGCCGCGGCGGCGGCCGCGGTCTGGGCGGAGGTCTTGAGCAGCTGCGTCCAGAACATGGTCTATTCCGTTCCCTCGGCGGTCCTGTTCGGTGGGTCCAGCCTATGCCGGGCCCAGGCGCCGAGGATCCCCGCCACCAGGGAGCCGGCGCTGCCGGCGGCCAGGTCCCCCATGGTGTCCGTGTAGCCGACCTGCACGCGCGGGTCGACCAGCGCGTAGCCGGCGAACTCCACGTACTCCCAGACCAGGGCCAGCGCGGCGCCGAGGGCGGTGACCACCAGGACGTGGGACACGGGGCCGGGCGTGCGCAGCCGGCCCCACCGCTCGAGGGCGCGGAAGGCCAGCTCGGCCAGCACGGCGGTCGCCGAGAAGTGGACCACCAGGTCCCAGTGCGCCAGCCGCTCGTACAGCAGGAACACGGAGCTCCACGCGGCGACCAGCAGCAGCAGGTCCGTGGCCAGCTCCAGGAACGCCGGCAGCCGGGCCCGCCAGGTGATCGTGATGCCCAGGCACACCAGCATCATCACGGCGGCGCCCGGGATGTTGAAGAACACGGCCGTGAGCAGCACGGACAGCGGGCCCGCCCACCGGGTCGCGAGCACGACCCACCTCATGCGCCGCTCCGGCCGGCACGGTGCCCCAGGCGCGCCTGCCAGCGCTCCCCCGGGCGCTCCTCGGCCCAGTTCACCCGGATCGTCCGCACGGCCCGCGCCAGCCGGCGGACGGCGGGGCGCCCGGCCCGCAGGGCCCGCGGCGACATCCCCACCGCGAGCCCGGGCCGGTACAGGAGGCGGCGCCCCGGGGCCAGGCGGAAGCTGAGGTCGAGGTCGTCGTGCAGCTCCGGGTCGTGGCGGTGCACACCGTCCCGGACCTCGAGCCACCAGGACCGGCGCATGGCCATGTTGGTGCCGAACAGGGGCGGGTGGCCCAGGGCCGAGGCCGTGCTGAGCACGTACAGGCCCATGTAGAGCTCGGAGAGCAGCCGGCCCGCCCCGGGCGGCAGGCCCAGGAAGCGGCCCGGCCCGGCGACGGCCACCGCGTCCGGGCAGGCCTCGAGGGAGTCCAGCAGCCCGGCGATCCATCCCGGGCCCGGCACGGTGTCGGCGTCGCAGCGCACCACCACGTCCCCGCGGGCGGCGTCGTAGCCGGTGGCCGCGGCGGCGGGGATGCCGGGCCGGGGCTCGGGCACCACGCGCGCCCCGGCGGCCCGGGCCACGTCCGGGGTGCTGTCGCGGGAGGCATTGTCCACGACCACGATCTCGTCCGGCGGGCGGGTCTGGGCGGCGATCAGCCGCAGGCACCGGGCCAGGTGCGCGGCGTCGTCGCGGGCGGGGACGACCACGGACACGGTGGGGGACCAGGGCCGGGGATCGGGGGGCGGGGGCGGGCCGGTCCGGTCTCTGCTGTCCGTCATGGACCCATTGTCGCGCAGGGGCCGCCTACAATCGGCACATGCAGGCCGAGGAGGGCACGACGAGCACGCCCGGGGGCGCACCGCCGGAGCCGGGGGCGCACCGGGATCGCAGGGGGTTCGACGTCCTCTTCCTGCTCCAGCACTTCAGCACCGAGGCCGAGCGCTACGCGGACCAGGTCCGGCGCCGCTACGGCCTGGCGCACAAGGACGTCCACGCCCTCAACGAGGTGATGCAGGCCAACCGGGAGGGGCGGCCGGTGCGGGCCGGGGACATCGCCCGCCGGCTCGTGCTCAGCGGGTCGGCGACCACCACGGTCATCAAGCGCCTGGTCTCCGCGGGACACCTCGTGCGCTCGATCGACGAGCGCGACCGCCGGGAGGTGAGCCTGCGGGCCACCGAGCACGCCCACCGGGCCGGCCGCGAGATGTTCGCGCCGATGACCGAGGAGGTCCTGGCGGTGCTGGAGGAGTGCGGCGACGACGAGATCGAGGTCCTGCGGCGGCGGCTGCCCCAGCTCACGGACGCGGTGCGCCGCGCCGGCCGGCGCGCCGCGGAGGGCGGGCCCCCGGGGCCGGCAGCGGCGGCGGGAACAGCGGGGGGAACGGCGGTGGGAACGGCTCCGCCGGCGCCCGGCGCGTCCGCGGCCGGGGGATGACCCGGGCGAACGCTTCGACTTTCGAAGGACTGTGGTGGAATGGGGGCATGGTGACGGTCTTCTCGCGCGAATCGGCATTCTCGAGCGCCCGTCCGGGCACCGGGACGGACGCCGGCCCGAATGCCGCGGGGACACCCCCGGCCCTGGACCGCTTCCTCGCCGAGTCCACCGGCCGCGCCGGCGCCGTGGACCCGGGCTTCGCCCAGCTGTGGGAGGAGGTCACCCGCCTGAGCACCGGGGGCAAGCGGATCCGCCCCCGGCTCGTCCGGCTCGCGGCGGCCGCCTATCCCCGGCCGGAGCCCGACCCCGTGGTCGACGCCGTGGGCGCCGCCTTCGAGCTGCTGCACACCGCTCTCATCGTCCACGACGACGTCATCGACCAGGACGAGCAGCGCCGCCACCAGCCCACCGTCAACGCCGCCGCGGCCGCCCGGGCCGCGGCCTCCGGGGCCGCGCCGGAGCAGGCCCGGCAGTACGGCGCGAGCGTCGGGGTGATCGCCGGGGACCTCGCCCTGGCCGGTGCGTACCGGCTCGTGGCCCGCTCCGGGCTGTCCCCGGAGCGCCTGCCCCGGCTGCTCGAGCTGCTCGACGAGGCCCTGTTCAGCTCCGCCGCCGGCGAGCTGCTCGACGTCGACCACGCGCTGCCCGGGGCCCGCCCGGAACGGGAGCAGATCCTCGCGGCCACGTGCCTGAAGACCGCCGTCTACTCCTTCGAGACGCCGCTGCAGGCCGGGGGAGTGCTCGGCGGCGCCCCGGAGGAGCACGTCGCGGTGCTCGGGCGGCTCGGCCGCACCGTGGGCACCGCCTACCAGCTGGTGGACGACCTGCTCGGCGTCTTCGGGGACCCGGAGGCCACGGGCAAGTCCGCGGTCAGCGACCTGCGGGAGGGCAAGCGCACCATGCTCGTGCTGGCCGCCCAGTGCACGTCCGACGGCGAGGAGCTCGACGCGCTCCTCGGCCGCCCGGACCTGGGCGACGAGGAGGCCGCCCGGGCCCGTGCGCTCATCGAGCGGTGCGGGGCCCGGCAGGACGTCGAGGACATGGTCGCCGGGTGCGCCGCCGAGGCGCGGGAGCTGCTCGAGTCCGCCGGGCTGCCCGAGTCCCTCGACCGGGACCTGCGCCGCATCGTGGGCGGGGCCACGGAGCGCATCCGGTGAGCGCGGCGCAGCACGCCGGGTCCCCGGCCGAGGCCGCCGCCCGCTACGACGACGCCGCCCGGCAGGCCGCCGCGACCGTCATCCGCCGGTACTCCACCTCCTTCGGCCTGGCCTGCCGGCTCCTGGGCCCGCGGATCCGCCCCCACGTCTATGCCGTCTACGCCCTCGTGCGGATCGCCGACGAGATCGTCGACGGCGCCAGCGCCGGCGCCGGGGTCCCGGCCGAGGGGGCGCGGGAGCTGCTCGACGACCTCGAGGCCGAGACCTACGCCGCCACGGCGCGCGGGTTCAGCAGCAACCTCGTGGTGCACGCCTTCGCGCGCACGGCCCGTGACGCCGGGATCGGCCCCGACCTGGTCCGCCCCTTCTTCGCGTCGATGCGCGCCGACCTCAGCGAGGACCGGCACAGCGCCGGCTCCCTGGACGAGTACGTGTACGGCTCCGCGGAGGTGGTGGGCCTGATGTGCCTGCAGGTCTTCCTCGCGGGCCGGGAGGTGCCCCCGGACGTGCGGGCGCAGCTCGTCGCCGGGGCCCGCCGCCTGGGCGCCGCGTTCCAGAAGGTGAACTTCCTGCGGGACCTCGCCGAGGACTACGGCGAGCTGGGGCGCGTGTACTTCCCCGGCGTGGAGCCCGGTGCGTTCTCCGAGACCGAGAAGACCCGGCTGCTCGACGACATCGACGCCGACCTCGCCGCCGCCCGGGCGGTGATCGACGACCTGCCCGTGTCCTCCCGCGCCGCCGTCCTCGCCGCCCACGACCTGTTCCGGGAGCTGTCCGTGCGCATCCGTGCCACCCCCGCCCGGGAGCTGCTGAGCTCCCGGATCCGCGTCCCCGACCCGCGCAAGGCCGCGCTCGCCGCGTCCGCGGTGGTCAGGGCGAGGACCCGCCGCCGCGGGCCCGCACCGCGCGGGCGGCGCGCGGTGGTGGTCGGCGCCGGGATCGCCGGGCTCGCCGCGGCGGGCCTGCTCGCCCGGGACGGCTGGGACGTCACCGTCCTCGAGCGCGGGGCGAGCACCGGCGGGCGGGCCGGGCTGCTGGAGCGGGACGGGTTCCGCTTCGACACCGGGCCGTCCTGGTACCTGATGCCGGAGGTCTTCGACCACTTCTTCCGGCTCATGGGCTCCAGCGCGGCGCAGGAGCTCGACCTCGTGCGCCTCGACCCCGCCTACCGGGTCTACGGCGAGCGCTACGAGCACCCGATCGACATCCGCTCCGACCTCGAGGACACGGTGGCGCTGTTCGAGTCGGTGGAGCCCGGGGCCGGCGCGCGGATCCGCACGTACCTGGCCTCGGCGCAGCGCACCTACGAGCTGGCCGTGGGCCACTTCCTCTACACCTCCTACGCCGCCTTCACCCCGCTGCTGAACCGGGCGGTCCTGCGGGGGCTGCCGGAGCTCGCCCGCCACCTCTCCGGGTCCCTGCACGACCTCGCCGCCGCCACCGTCCGGGACACCCGGCTGCGGCAGGTGCTCGGCTACCCGGCCGTCTTCCTGGCCAGCGCGCCCCGGATGACGCCCTCGCTCTACCACCTGATGAGCTGGATGGACCTCGCCGACTCCGTGCAGTACCCGCGGGGCGGGTTCCGGTGCATCATCGAGGCCGTCGAACGGCTCGCCGTCGCCCACGGGGCCCGGATCCGCACCGGGGCCGACGTCGTGCGGATCCGCACCTCCGCGGCCGCGGACGGTCCCGTGCGGGCCACCGGCGTGGTGTGGCGGGACGCGGAGGGCGCCGAGCACGAGCTCGCCGCCGACCTCGTCGTCTCGGCCGCGGACCTGCACCACACGGAGACCGCGCTGCTGCCACCCGAGCTGCAGAGCTATCCGCAGCGGTACTGGGACCGGCGCCAGACCGGCCCGGGGGCGGTGCTCGTGATGCTCGGGGTGCGGGGGGAGCTGCCCCAGCTGCCCCACCACAGCCTGTTCTTCAGCGAGGACTGGGACACCAACTTCCGGGCCATCTTCGAGGAGCCCACCCGGGTGCCGGACCCCGCGTCCGTGTACGTGTGCAAGCCCTCGGCCACGGACCCCTCGGTCGCCCCGAAGGGGCACGAGAACCTCTTCGTCCTGATCCCCGTGCCCGCCGACCCGGGGCTCGGCGCCGGGGGGCCCGACGGCACCGGCGCCGCGCGCGTCGAGGAGGTCGCCGACCGGGTGATCGACCAGGTCGCCGCGTGGGCGGGCGTGCCGGACCTGCGCGAGCGGATCGTCGTGCGCCACACGGTGGGCCCCGAGGACTTCCGGCGGGACCTCAACGCCTGGCGGGGCAACGTGCTGGGCCCCGCCCACGTCCTGAAGCAGTCCGCGTTCTTCCGCAGCTCCAACAAGAGCCGCAAGGTCGCCGGGCTGCACTACTGCGGTGCCTCGACCGTTCCCGGCATCGGGCTGCCGATGTGCCTGATCAGCGCGGAGATCCTGCTCAAGGACCTGCGCGGGGACACCTCCACCGGGCCGCTGGCGGAACCCCTGGTGCCGCGCGGATGAGCTTCGCGTACCTCGGCTTCCTGCTGCTCAGCCTGGCCGGGATGGTGGTCCTCGACGTGCGGGGCCGGCTGTTCCTGGCCCACGACCCCCGCCGGGGGGCCCTGGTGCTGGCCGCGGGCGTGGCGTTCTTCCTCGCGTGGGACGTGGCCGGGATCGCCCTCGGGATCTTCCTGCACAGCCACAGCGCGTACGCGACCGGCTGGATGGTGGCCCCCCAGATCCCGGTCGAGGAGGTCGTGTTCCTGCTGTTCCTCTGCTATCTCACCATGAACGTGGTGCGGCTGACGGAGCGGGCGCTGGCGCGCCGGTCCGCCGCGGCCGAGCCGGCCCGCGAGGAGGCGGACGCCCCGTGACCTACGCGCTCGTCATCCCGGTCTTCCTGGCGCTGGCCCTGGCGCCGGCCACCCTGCTGGTCCGCCGGCCTTCCCCGGCGCCCGCCCCGCGCCGGGCCCTGGCCGTGCTGGGGATCTCCTTCGGGGTCCTGGCGCTGCTGACGGTCGTGTTCGACAACCTCATGATCGCCGCCGGGTTCTTCGACTACGGGGCCGGGCACATCACCGGGCTGCGGATCGGCCTGGTGCCGGTGGAGGACTTCGCGTATCCGCTGGCCGCGCTGCTGCTGCTGCCCGCGCTGTGGTGGGGGCTGGCCGAGCGCGGCCGGCTGACGGCCACCGTGCGCACCCTGGTGGCCACGTCCCGCCCGGTCTCGTGGGTCAACACCGCCTTCCCGTTCGCGGCGGCCTACGTCCTGACGACCGGGCGGGTGGACCTGCCCCTGGTGGTCGGGACCCTGTTCTTCCTGTTCCCCTACAACCTGCTGATGTACGGCATCAACGACGTCTACGACTACGAGTCCGACCTCCGCAACCCCCGCAAGGGCGGCGTCGAGGGCGCCCTCGTGGACCGCTCCGAGCACCGGATGATCCTGGTCGGCTCCGTGCTGGCCGCCCTGCCCTTCCTGGCGTACCTGCTGACCGCCGGCGGGGCCGCCGCGGCGGGGGTGCTCGGGGCGAGCCTCTTCGCGGTCGTGGCCTACAGTCTCGAGGGACTGCGCTTCAAGGAGGTCCCGTTCCTGGACTCGGCGACCTCCGCCGCCCACTTCGTCTCCCCGGCCGTCTACGGCCTGGTGCTCGCCGGGGCGGACCCGTCGGTGGGCGTGGTGGCCCTGTGCGCGGGCTTCTTCCTGTGGTCGATGGCCTCCCAGGCGTTCGGGGCCGTGCAGGACGTCCGGGCGGACCGGGAGGGCGGGCTGCGCTCGATCGCCACGGTGCTGGGCGCCCGCACCACCGTGGGGGCCGCCGTGGTGCTCTACCTGGCCGCCGGGCTGCTCCTGCTGCTCGTGCCCTGGCCCGGGTCGCTGGCGTCCCTGCTGGTGCTGCCCTACCTGGCGAACCTCGCGCCGTTCCTGACGATCACGGACGCCGGCTGCGCGCGGGCCAACCGCGGCTGGCGGCGGTTCCTGTGGCTGAACTACCTCACGGGGTTCCTGGCGACGATGCTGCTGCTGTGGTCCTGGGAGCTCGCGCACTGAACCCCTCGCGCCGGCACCCCACGTGCCGGCACCGCGCGGGGCGGGGGCGCGGTCTGCGCGCCACTGGGGGAGCGTACAAGAATACTAACCAGTAGTCGTCGGAAGGCGTCGCTGTTGCCGACGGGAGCGGCGGCCGATACTGGAGGCACCGGCCCGTCGGCCGTGAGCCAGGACACACGCGCGTCCCGTCCTGGCCCCGGCCGTGGTCGCCGGTGCGTCCCTGCACGACCACCGCTCCGCGGCCCACTCCCCGAGGACCTGCTCCCATGACCGTCGAACTGCTGCCCCACGTCGTCACCGCCCCGCCCCGCCCCCGCGGGACCGCGGTCCCGTCCCGGCCCCGCCCGCGCGGGACCGCCGTCCCGACCCGGGGCGCCGTCGCGCTGCGGTGCGCCTGCGGCGCGACCGGGCCCGACTGCCTGTACTGCACCGGCCCCGAGAGCGACTGAGGGGCGTGGCCGTCGTGTCCGCACCCGCCGACCGCATCGTGGCCCGCAGCCCCCGGGGCGGCTGGGAGGTGCGGGCGCCCGGCTCCCGCCGCGGCCTCCGGGCCGGCACCCGGGCCGGCGCCCTGCAGTGGGCGTGGAGCATCACCCGGGACACCGGGGGCCGGATCCTCCTGCACCCCGGCGACGCCCCCGGCCGCACGTCCGTCCCGGACCGCTGAGCCGGCCCGGCCACCCCTGAGCCGGCCCCGCCGCCGCCGGGCCGGTGGCGCTACAGGTCCGCGAGCACCGACATCGGGTGCTCCACCGCGTCGGCCACCATGCGCAGGAAGCCGCCGGCCGTCCCGCCGTCGCACACGCGGTGGTCGAAGGCCAGGGAGAGCTGGGTGAGCTTGCGGACGGCCAGCTGCCCGTCGACCACCCACGGCCGGTCGATGATCCGGCCGACCCCGAGGATCGCCACCTCGGGGTGGTTGATGATCGCCGCGGCCCCGTCCGTGCCGAACACCCCGTAGTTGTTGAGGGTGAACGTGGACCCGGACAGCTCCGCGGGGGAGGCCTTCCCGGAGCGGGCGAGCTCGGTGAGCCGCCGGAGCTCGGCGTCGAGGCCCCGGGCGCTCAGGGTGTGGGCGTTGCGGATGTTCGGCACCACGAGCCCGCGCTCGGTCTGCGCCGCGAAGCCCAGGTTCACGCCCTCGAACCGCACGATCTCCTGGCTGCCGTCCTCGCGGGTCTCGATGCGGGTGGCCAGCTCGGGGTGGCGGGCCAGGCTGGCGAGCACGAAGCGGGCGATCAGGGCCATGAGCCCCGGCGCGGTGGCGGGGTCCTGCGCCTTGAGCGCCGCGCGCAGCTCCACCAGCTCCGTGGCGTCCACGTCCACCCAGACGGTGGCCTCGGGAATCTCGGCGCGCGACCGGCTCATCGCCTGCGCGATGACCTTGCGCACCCCCGAGACCGGGACGCGCCCGGCCACGCCCAGCCCGGTGCGCGGGTCCGTCGCGGACGGCGACCCGGCGGCCGTTCCCGGTGCGGCGGGCTGCGGTGCGGCGGGCTGCGGTGCGGCGGCCACGGGCGGGAGGGAGCCCGATCCCGGTGCGGCGGCCACGACGTCCCGGCGCAGGATCAGCCCGCCGGGCCCGGAGCCGCGCACGGTGGAGATGTCGATCCCGCGGTCCTTCGCGAGCTTGCGCACGATCGGGGAGACGACGGTGGGGGCCAGCCGGGGGGCCGAGGCCATCGCGTCGTGGGCGGCCCCGGCCGCCTGCTCGGCGAGCTGCTGGGCGAGCCGGTCGCCGACCCCCTCGGCGACCGGACCGGCGGCGGCGCGCTTGGGGCGGCGCCGCCGCCCGGCCGCGGCCGCCGCCGGGGTGCCGTAGCCGATCAGCACGCTGCCGGAGCCCTCGGCGCCCTCGGTGCCGTCGGCGGTCCCGGCGGCCACGGTGCCCGCCTCGGCCGCGGCGCGGGGGTCCGCCCCGGCGCGCTCCTCCTCGCGGTAGGACTGCCCGCCGCGGGGCCCGCCGCCCTGCGGGGCGGGGGTCCCGGCGGTGTCCCCGGTGTTCACGGAGATCAGCGGCGCGCCCACGTCGAGGGTCTGCCCGGAGGCGCCGTGCAGCTCCTGCACGGTCCCGGCGAACGGGCAGGGCACCTCCACCGCGGACTTGGCGGTCTCCACCTCGGCGATGGGCTGGTCCACGGCCACGGTGTCGCCCACCTGGACCAGCCAGCTCACGAGCTCGGCCTCGGTGAGCCCCTCGCCGAGATCCGGCAGGGCGAACGTCCTCACGGTCATGGTCAGTCCTCCCACTGCAGGTCGTCCACGGCGTCGAGGATGCGGTCGACGCTGGGCAGGTAGTACTCCTCGAGCTTGGGCGAGGGGTACGGGATGTCGAAGCCGGTCACGCGCCGCACCGGCGCGGCCAGCGAGTGGAAGCAGCGCTCCTGCACGCGGGCGACGATCTCGGCGGCCACGGAGGCGAAGCCGGGGGCCTCGGCGACCACGACCACGCGCCCGGTGCGGCGCACCGACGCGGCGACCGTCTCGTCGTCGAACGGCACGATGCTGCGCAGGTCCACGACTTCGAGGGAGCGGCCCTCGGCCTCGGCGGCCGCCGCGGCCGCCAGGGCGGTCGGCACGGACGGCCCGTAGGTGAGGATCGTGGCGTCCCGCCCGGTGCGGGCGACGACGGCGCGGCCCTCCCGGCGCTCCGCGGCCCGGTTCTCGTACCGGTCCCTCAGCTCGGCCAGGTCCACCGGCGCCTTGGACCAGTAGAGCTTCTTGGGCTCGAAGAACACCACGGGGTCGTCGGAGTCGATCGCCTCACGGAGCATGAGGTAGGCGTCCTCGACGGTGGCCGGGGTGAAGACCTTCAGCCCCGGGGTGTGGGCGTAGTAGGCCTCGGAGGAGTCGCAGTGGTGCTCCACCCCGCCGATGCCGCCGGCGTAGGGGATGCGGATGACGATCGGCAGGGTCACGGCGCCGCGGGTGCGGTTGTGCATCTTCGCGATGTGCGAGGCGACCTGTTCGAACGCCGGGTAGGCGAAGGCGTCGAACTGCATCTCGACCACCGGGCGCATCCGGTTCATCGCCATGCCCACGGCCATCCCGGCGATCCCGGACTCGGCCAGCGGGGTGTCGAAGCAGCGGGTGCGGCCGAAGCGCCGCGTCAGCCCGTCGGTGATCCGGAAGACCCCGCCGAGGGTCCCGACGTCCTCCCCGAAGACGACGACGGCGTCGTCGGCGGCCAGGGCGTCGGCGAGGGCGGTGTTGAGGGCCTGGGCGAAGGAGGCCGTCGGGGCGGCCGGGGTGCGCCCGGACGGGGCGGGGGCCTGGAGGGTGCTCACGGTGCGGTCTCCTCTCGGGCGAGCTCGGCGGCCAGGAACTGCTCCTGCTCGGCGAGCTGCGGGGTCTGCTCGGTGTAGACGTGGCGGAAGAGCGCGCGCGGGTCGACCTCCACGTCGGCGTTCATGCCGTCGCGCAGGGCCGCGGCGACGTCCTCGGCGGCGGCGGCGATGCGCTGCTCGGCCGCGTCGTCGAGCAGGCCCTCCCCGGCCAGGTAGGCGCGCATGCGGGTCACGGGGTCCTTGGCGATCCACTCCTGCACCTCGGCGTCGTCGCGGTAGCGGGTCGCGTCGTCGGCGTTGGTGTGGGCCTGCATGCGGTAGGTGTGGGCCTCCAGGAGGAGGGGCTCGGACTCGGCGCGGGCCAGGTCCACGGCGCGGCCCAGCGTGGCGAGCAGGGCCACCAGGTCGTTGCCGTCCACCCGCTCCCCGGCCATGCCGTAGCCGACCGCCTTGTGGGCCAGGCTGGGGGCGGCCGACTGCTGGGACAGGGGCACGGAGATCGCGTAGCCGTTGTTCTGCACGAAGAACACGACCGGCAGCTTGAACACGGCGGCGAAGTTCAGGGCCTCGTGGAAGTCGCCCTCGCTCGTGGCGCCGTCGCCGCACATGGCCAGGACCACGGTGTCCTCGCCGCGCAGCTTCGCGGCGTGGGCCACGCCCACCGCGTGCAGCAGCTGGGTGGTGAGCGGGGTCGACTGGATGCCGACGTGGTGCTCGTGGGGGTCGTAGCCCCCGTGCCACTCGCCGCGGAAGATCGACATCACGTCCAGGGGCCGCACGCCCCGGGTCATCACGGCCACGGTGTCCCGGTAGGTGGGGAACAGCCAGTCGCCCGGCCGCAGGCACAGGGCGGCGGCGACCTGGCAGGCCTCCTGCCCGTGGCTGGAGGGGTAGACGGCCATCCGGCCCTGGCGCACCAGCGCGGAGTTCTGGTCGTTGACCCGGCGGCCCACCACCAGCTTCTCGTAGGCGCCCAGCAGCACGTCCCCCGCGGGCAGCGGGTACTCGTGGCCGGGCTCGGTGCCCTGCTCGTGGGCCGGCAGCAGGCGGCCGGCGGGGTCCACCATCCGGATCTCGCCGCGGGCCGGGAGCATGTACTGCTCCGGCGTGATGCCGAAGCTCTGGGAGGCCCGGAGGATCGGGTCCTCGGGGGTCTCGACGGTCTGGCTCATGGTGTCCCCTCGGTCGGTCCCCGGTCCGGGTGGGGACGCGGGACGGCGGGAAGGCCGCTGAAGTTCTGTCCGCCCAGTATGGGAAGAACAGCCGGTTCGTATCCAGGCGCCCGGGAAAGTCCAGATTCCTGCGCGCAGGGGTGCCGTCCGCGTGGACGAAATGTTCTACTGTGGCGTGGGACACACGCATTCGTCCGACATAGGTCCCGCCCTCATGTCCCGCCCTCGCACCCCGCCCCGAAGGAGCCCGCCGTGCCCTCGACCCCCGTCCCGCTGGACGAGACCGACCGCAAGATCCTCGCCGAGCTCTCCCGGGACGCCCGGCAGTCGGTGACCGCGATCGCCGCGGCCGTGCACGTCTCCCGCGCCCACGCCTACGCCCGCATCAACCGGCTGCGCGACGAAGGGGTGATCCTGCGCTTCGGCACCGTGATCGACCCGGTGCGCGCCGGGCTGCAGGCCTCGGCCTACGTGACGCTGAAGCTGCAGCAGAACACCTGGCGGGAGCTGTGCGGGCAGCTGCAGGCGATCCCGGCGGTGCACCACATCGCCTTGGTGGGCGGGAACTTCGACGTCATGCTGCTGGTGCGCGCCGTGGACACGGTGCACCTGCGGCAGGTGATCTTCGAGCACGTCCAGCAGCTGCCCGGCGTGGTGGACACCCAGACGTTCCTGATCTTCGAGGACATCGACACCCGGGCGTGACCCGCCCCGGCGCGCGGGCCGTCACGGACGTCGTCACGGGGGTGTCACGAACGGCGTCACGATCCGTCACGGACGTCATCTTCGGTCGTGGAACGGCGCCGGTGCGCCTCCCGCATAGTGTGGTCCCAGCTTCACGAGACGCGACCGCCAAGCTCCGACTGGGTCGCGCACCAACCCCATGCTCACCGGGTGGTTCGGATGAGGAAGCGGCCTGCATCCCCGTTGCCGTGCGACGGGTGACCGGTGCGGGTAAGAGCAAGCGCACAGGAGCCGCGCCATGTCCCTCCCCGTGACCGACCAGGACCTCTCGACCCGGCAGATCCACGCCGGCGCCGACCACGACCCCGGGCAGCGCACCCTCACGGTGCCGATCTACCAGAGCGCCGCCTTCGAGTTCCCGGACTACGAGGCCGCCCGGCAGATGTTCGCCCAGACCCGGGCCGGCTTCACCTACACCCGCACCGGCAACCCGACGGTCGCCGTGCTCGAGCAGCGGATCAGCGAGCTCGAGGGCGGGAGGGGAGCCGTGGCCACCGGCTCGGGGCAGGCCGCGGTGGCCGTGGCGCTGCTGGCCCTGCTCGGCCAGGGGGAGGACAGGCACCTGGTCGCCTCCGAGAAGCTCTACGGCGGGACCGTGGACCTGCTCACCGACTCGCTGGCCGACCACGGCGTCGAGGTGGACTTCGTGGACCCCACCGTCCCCGGCGCCTGGGCCGCGGCCGTGCGCCCCGACACCCGGGCCTTCCTGCTCGAGTCCATCGGCAACCCGCTGGCCACGCTGCCGGACCTGCCCGGGATCGCCGACGTCGCCCGGGCGGCCCGGGTGCCCGTCGTCGTCGACAACACCCTCGCCTCCCCGGCGCTGTACCGGCCGCTGGAGAAGGGCGCGGACATCGTGGTGCACTCGGCCACCAAGTTCCTCGGCGGCCACGGCAACGCCCTCGCCGGGGCGGTCGTGGACGGCGGGACGTTCGACTGGTCCGCGCAGCCCGAGAGGTGGCCGCAGTTCACCCGCGCCCGCGCCCGCTGGGGCGGGCAGAGCCTGCTCGACAGGTGCGCCGGCGCCAGCCCCTACCTGCACCTGGTCCGGGCCAAGTACGTGCACGACCTCGGCACCACGCTGTCCCCGTTCAACGCCAGCCAGATCCTGCAGGGCACCGAGACCCTCGACCTGCGGGTGGCCCGGCACACGGCCTCGGCGCTGACCGTGGCCGAGTTCCTCGCCGGTCACCCCGCCGTCGCACGCGTGCACCACCCCGGGCTGCCGGGGGACCCCGGGGCCGGGATCGCGGCCCGGGACTTCCCCCGCGGCACCGGCTCCGTGTTCTCCTTCGACCTCGCGGCCCCGGACGCCGCCGTGGGGCCCTTCATCGACGGGCTGCGGCTGTTCAAGCTGGTCGCCAACATCGGCGACACCCGCAGCCTCGTGGCCCACCCGGCCGCGATGACCCACTGCCGGCTCACGCCCGAGCAGCGCCGGGCCGGCGGGATCGCCGAGACCACCATCCGGCTCTCGGTCGGCCTCGAGGCCCCGCAGGACCTCGTGGCCGACCTCGGCCAGGCCCTCGACGCCGTGCTCGAGACCGTTTCGAACTTCCGGAAGTGAGCCCCACCATGAGTCAGACCGTCACCACCCGCCGGCAGGGCTTCACCACCACCGCCGTCCACGCCGGCCAGCAGCCCGACCCGCTGACCGGGGCCGTCATCCCGCCGGTCTACCAGACCTCCACCTTCGCCCAGGACGGGATCAACGTCCTGCGCGCCGGCCACGAGTACAGCCGCGGCTCGAACCCCACCCGCAACGGCTTCGAGGAGCAGCTCGCGGCCCTGGAGCACGGCGAGCGCGGGTTCGCCTTCGCCTCCGGGATCGCCGCCGAGGACGCGCTGCTGCGGGCGGTGCTGCGCCCGGGCGAGCACGTGGTGCTCGGCGCCGACGGCTACGGCGGCACCAACCGGCTGATCACCCGGGTGCTCGCCCCGTGGGGGATCGGTCACACGCCCGTGGAGATCACCGACCTCGACGCCGTCCGCGCCGCGGTCCGTCCCGGGGACACCGCGGTCCTGTGGCTGGAGACGCCCTCCAACCCGCTGCTCGGCATCGCCGACGTCGCGGCCTGGGCGGAGCTGGCCCGGGAGGCGGGGGCGCTGCTCGTGGTGGACAACACCTTCGCGTCCCCGTACCTGCAGAACCCGCTGCTGCTCGGCGCCCACGCCGTGGTGCACTCCACCACCAAGTACATCGGCGGGCACTCCGACGTCCTCGGCGGGGCCGTGGTCGTCGGGGCGGGCTCCTGGCGCGGCGCCCCGCTCGCCGAGACGGTCGGCTTCCAGCAGTTCGCCGCCGGCGCCGTGGCCGGACCCCAGGACAGCTACCTGGCCGCCCGCGGGCTCAAGACCCTGAGCCTGCGCATGGAGCGCCACCAGGAGAACGCCCAGCGGATCGCCGAGTGGCTGCTGGAGCGCCCGGAGGTGTCCCGGGTGCTCTACCCCGGGCTGCCCGAGCACCCCGGCCACGCGCTCGCCGCGACGCAGATGCGCGGGTCCGGCGGCATGGTCTCCTTCCGCCTCGCCGGGGGAGAGGCCGCGGCCCGCGCCGTGGCCGAGGGCACGCGGCTGTACTCGCTGTCCGTGAGCCTGGGCGGGGTCGAGTCGCTCATCTGCTATCCGTCGGAGATGACGCACGCGTCCGTCCAGGGCACCGCGCTCGCCGTGCCCGTGGACCTGGTGCGGCTCTCGGTGGGGATCGAGGACGTCGAGGACCAGCTGGAGGACCTCGAGCGGGCGCTCGCGGGCGCGGCCTCGTAGCCCAGCGCGCTACCCTGGCCCGCATGAGCACCGGCACCCCGCACCCCGAGACGTTCCTCGAGCTGCCCGGACCCGTGGTGGACACCGGGTGGCTGGCCGACCACCTGGGTGACCCCCGGCTGGTGCTGGTGGACGCGAGCTCCACGCTCAACCGCACCGAGGAGGCGATCCCGGGCGCGCTGCTCCTGGACCTGGACGGGCCGTTCTCCGACCCGTCCGCGGAGCTGCCGCACACGATGCCCCCGGGGGACCGGCTGACCGCGGCGGCCCGGGCGCTGGGGATCTCCCGGACCAGCACCGTGGTGGCCTACGACGGCAAGGGGATCTTCGCCTCCGCCCGGGTGTGGTGGATGCTGCGGGCGGCGGGCTTCGACCGGGTCGCGGTGCTGGACGGCGGGCTGCCGGCCTGGACCGCCGACGGGCGTCCGGTGGGCGCCCACGCGGATCCGCCCGCCGCGCCCGGGGACGTCGAGCTCGTGCCGCAGGAGGGGTTCTTCGTGGGCGCCGACGAGGTCGCCGACGCCCTCGGGGAGCCCGGGGCGGTGGTCCTCGACGCCCGCTCCGCCGGCCGGTTCGCGGGCACGGAGCCCGAACCGCGGCCCGGTCTGCGCCCCGGCCACATGCCCGGGGCGGTCAGCCTGCCGTACACGGAGCTGCAGGACGCGGACGGGCGACTGCTGCCGCTGCCCGAGCTGCGGGCGCGGCTCGGGGCGGCGGCCCCCGAGGGGCGGCGGGTGGTCACCAGCTGCGGCTCGGGGCTCACGGCGTGCGTCCTGGCCCTGGGCGCCCACCTCGCGGGCCGGACGGACGTCGCCGTCTACGACGGCTCCTGGGCCGAGTGGGGCCGCCCGGGCCCGCGGCCGGTGATCGGCCCCGGCTGAGCCGGGGCGGCCCCGCTCGGCGGCCGGAGCCCGGCCCGCGGTCAGCCGCGGGCCGCGGCGTCCCGCGCGACGGCGGCGCGCTCGGCGCCGGTCTGCTCGGCGCCGCTCTGCTCGGCGGCGGGCGCGGGCGCACCCGGCCCGGAGCCGTCCCGCGCGGCCGCCGCGGCCAGGATGTTGCGGGCCATCGAGGGGAAGATGAAGCCGTGGAAGGGCCACACGCCCCACCAGTAGAGCCGGCCGGGCAGGCCCTTCGGGAAGAAGATGGCCCGCTGCCGGTAGCGGCTGCCCTCGCCCTCGGGCTCCACGGACAGCTCGAGCCAGGCCCGGCCGGGGGCCCGCATCTCCGCGTGCAGCAGCAGCTTGTGGCCCTCCTCCAGCGCCTCGACCCGCCACCAGTCCACGTACTCGCCGACCTGCAGGTCGGTGGCGTCGCGGCGGCCGCGGTTGAGACCGGCGCCGCCCACGAGCTTGTCCATGATGCCGCGGACCTGCCAGGCCAGGGGCAGCGAGTACCAGCCGTTGCGCCCGCCGATGGACTCGATGACCCGCCACACCTGCTCGGGGCGGGCCGGCCCGGTCCGGCTGCGCTCGTCGACGAAGACCGTGCGCCCGGCCCAGTCCGGGTCCGAGGGGAGGGGGTCCGCGGCGGCCTCGGAGGAGCTGTAGTGGACGTCCCACGTGGTCTCCACGGAGTTGTCCTCGATCTTCTTCAGGGCCAGCGACACGGCCCGGCGGTAGCCCGCCAGGCCCTCGGGGGGCGGGGGGATGTGGGCGTCGATGTCGTGCTCGTCCGCCACCGCGTCGTGCTGCAGGGACTGCACGAGCGGCACGGCCAGGGACAGCGGGATCGGGGTGACCATGCCCACCCAGAACCCGGACAGCCGCGGCGCCGGCAGGGGGAGGTGGAAGACCACCCGCCGGCGCAGTCCCGCCACGCGGGCGTAGCGGCGCATGGCGTCCGCGTAGGTCATCACGTCGCGGGAGCCGATGTCGAAGGTGCGGTTGAGGTCCTCCGGCAGGTCCATCGCGTGGATAAGGTAGTACAGGACGTCGCGCACGGCGATGGGCTCGATCCGGTTGGTCACCCAGGAGGGGGCCGGCATCACCGGGAGGGTGTCGCCCAGGTGCCGGATCATCTCGAAGGAGGCCGAGCCGGAGCCGATCACCACGCCCGCCTGGAGGACGACCGCGGGCACCGCCCCGGCCAGCAGGATCTCCCCGACCCGCACCCGCGAGCGCATGTGCTGGGACAGCTCCACCCCGGAGGGGTGCAGGCCGGAGAGGTAGACGATGCGCCGCACCCCGGCCCGCGCCGCGGCCTCGGCCACGGTCCGGGCCATCTGCGCCTCCTGCTCCTCGAACTGGCGGGAGCCGCCCATGGAGTGCACCAGGTAGTACAGGGTGTGGACGTCCCGGCAGGCGGCGGTCATCCCGTCCAGGTCGTTGAGGTCCGTCTCGGCGACCTCCACCCGGTCCCGCCACGGCACGGAGCGCAGCTTGCCGGGGGAGCGCACGGCCACGCGCACGGTGTGGCCCGCCGCCAGCATGCGGGGCGCCAGGCGCCCGCCGACGTAGCCGGTGGCACCGGTGATGAGGACGCGCTGGGAAGAGCTCATGGCCTGCCTTTCGTGCGGGTCCCGTGAGCGTACCAACGCCGCCCGACAGGGCCCTGTGCGCCGGCCGGGCCGCCGGTGGGCACGGCGACGGCCGCACCCGGGCGGGGTGCGGCCGTCGTGGGCGGCGCCGCGGGGAGCGGGCCGGGGAGGCGGGTCAGGGCAGCGCCAGGCGGAACACCTTCGCCCACGCCGAGGCCACCTGCTTGGGCAGGGGGCCCGTGGTGTAGGGCAGCTCGTAGCGCTCGCAGATCTCGCGCACCTTCACGGCAACCTCGGCGTAGCGGTTGGAGGGCAGGTCCGGGAACAGGTGGTGCTCGATCTGGAAGGACAGATTGCCGGTCATCAGGTGCATCAGCCGCGAGCCCGAGATGTTGGCCGAGCCGATCATCTGCCGCACGTACCAGTCCCCGCGGGTCTCGCCCTCGATCTGCTCCTCCGTGAAGGTGTCCGCCCCGGCCGGGAAGTGGCCGCAGAAGATCACGGCGTGCGCCCAGATGTTGCGCACGGCGTTGGCGGTCAGCGTCGCGGTCAGCGCCTGCTTCGCGGAGCCGGTCACGGCGGCGGCGGCGGGCGTGGCTGCGTAGTCCTTGGCGGCCTGCTTCACGAACTTCGCCCCGAGGGCCTTGAGCCCGCGCTTCAGCTCGGCGACCGGCTTGCGGCCCTCCCGCACCTCGTCCAGCTCGAGGTCGTAGATCGCGATGCCCCACTCGAAGACCGGGGCGAGCAGCGCGTTGTAGAGCGGGTTGCCCAGGTTGCGCGGCGTCCACGGCTGGTCCTCGTCCATGCGCAGGATCGTGTACCCGACGTCCCGGTCCTTGCCGACCACGTTGGTCCAGGTGTGGTGGAGGTCGTTGTGGGTGTGCTGCCACGCCTCGGCGGGGGTCACGAAGTCCCACTCCCAGGTGGTGGAGTGGATGTCGGGGTCGCGCATCCAGTCCCACTGCCCGTGCAGGACGTTGTGGCCGATCTCCATGTTCTCGAGGATCTTGGCGACGGTCAGCATGCCGGTGCCGGCGAGCCAGGCGGGCCGGTGCTTGGCGAACAGCAGCGCGGCCCGCCCGGCCAGCTCGAGGGAGCGCTGGGTGGCGATCACCCGGCGGATGTAGGCGGCGTCGCGGGCGCCGCGGGTGGCGATCACGGACTCGCGCAGCGCGTCGAGCTCCCGGCCCAGCTCCTGGATCTGCGCGTCGGAGAGGTGGGCGGCGGCGGAGGGCTTGGCCCGTCCGGCGGACCTGCCCTGGTCGAGCAGGAGGGGGGTGACGATGGTCATGGTGTCGCTCCTTCGGGAACGGGATCGGGGAAGGAAATCAGGGGGCGGGGCGGTGCTCAGGCGTCGAGGCTGACGGGGCCGGCGGCCGTGGACACGCACGTCTGGACGAGGTGGCCCGGCTCCCCGTGCACCTGCCCGGTGCGGGTGTCCCGGACCTGCCCGGAGAGCAGGGGGGTCACGCAGGCGTGGCAGATGCCCATGCGGCAGCCGCTGCGCATCATGAGCCCGGCCTCCTCGCCGGCGGCGAGTAGGGTCGTGGCGCTGTCGGCCTCGACCTCGGTGTCGGACTTCTCGAAGGTCACGCGGCCGCCCTCCCCGCCCGCGCCGGGGGCGACGACGGCGGCGAAGCGCTCGACCCGCAGCTCGCCCTCCTCCCGCTGCCACAGGGCCTCGGCGGCGTCGAGGAAGTCCGCGGGCCCGCACGCGTAGGCGGCGCGGTCCCGCCAGTCGGGGCAGGCGGCGTCGAGGTCGCCGGTCCCGGCGAGGTCCAGCCGGCGGCCGCGCTCCCCGGTGAACCACTGGACGAGGCGGAAGCCCGGGAACTGGTCGGCCAGCTCCAGCAGCTCCTCGCGGAAGAGGGACTCCTCCGGCGAGCGGGAGGAGTGCACGAGCACGAGGTCGGCGTCCGCGCGGCGGGGCACCAGGGTGCGGATCATGGACATGACCGGGGTGAGACCGCTGCCCGCGGTGAGCATGAGCAGCGGGCGGGGGCTCTCGGGGAGCACGAAGTCGCCCTCCGGCGGGGCGAGGAAGAGGACGTCGCCGCGGCGGGTCCCCCGCACCAGGGCGGTGGAGACCTTGCCCATCGCGGTCACGGTGATGGCCGGGTCCTGCCCGGCGCCGGTGCTGAGCGAGTAGGAGCGCCAGTGCCGCACCCCGTCGATCTCCACCCCGATGCGCGCCCACTGGCCGGCCTCGTGCGCGTTCCAGCCCCGGCCGGGTCGGAACCGGATCGTCACCGAGTCCGCGGTCTCGGGGACCACGGAGGTCACCAGGCCGCGGAGCTGGCGGGCGCTGGCCAGGGGGTCGATGAGCTGGAGGAAGTCCTCCGGGGAGCGCGGCGTCGTGAAGGCCGACGCGAGGCGGGAGAGCAGTCGTATGGATGGCACCTAATCACTGTGCCGCAAATCCGGTGCCGATTCTCGTTCCGTCACGTACTCTTTCAGCGGAGAAACTGTGTCATCGGAATGAAGAGGGGGCGCCGGTGGGTGCACCGGACCAGCCGGGCCGGACGGACCGGGAGCTGCCCTGGACGTCCCTGCCCCCGGCCCTCACCCCGCTGCTCGTGCCCCACCTGCCCGCCGTCGCGGAGGAGCTGCTGGACGCCGTGCGCCACGACGTCCCGGTCTACGCCCGGCCGCTCGAGGGCCTGTTCGGGGACAGCATCCGGCGGGGGGTCGAGGTGGCCCTGACCCGCTTCCTGCACCTGCCCGGGACCGTGCGCCCGGCGCTGCAGCAGGAGGACCGGAGGGTCTACGAGCGGCTCGGCCGCGGCGAGGTGCGGGAGGGGCGCCCCATGGACGCCCTGTTCGCCGCCTACCGCTCCGGGGCCCGCACCACGCTGCGCTCCCTGTCCCGGGTGGCCATGGACGCCGGGTTCGAGGCCTCCGTGCTGATCGAGCTGGCTGAGTCGGTCTTCGCCTACATCGAGGAGCTCTCCGCGGCCAGCGCGGAGGGGTACGCCCTGGAGCAGTCCGAGCGCGCGGGGGAGCGGGACCGGATGCTGGACGCCCTCGCGGACATGCTGGTCCGCGGCCACGTGGTGGAGGACACCGTGCGCGGCGCCGCGGCCGCGGCCGGCTGGCCGGTGCCGGAGCGCGTGGTCGTGGTGACGCTGGCCGCCGACCGCCGGGTGGGCCTGCGCTCCCGGCTGGGGGAGCGGGCGCTGCTCACGTCCCGCCCCGGCGACGTGGTGGCCGTGGTGCCGGAGCCGTCCTCGGCGTCCGGTCGCCAGGACCTGGCGCGGGCGCTCACGGGACGCAGCGCCGTGATCGGCCCGGGCCGTCCCTGGTACGCGGCCGCCGACTCCCTGCGGCTGGCGGCGCTGACCCGTGACCTGATGCGGCGGGAGGAGCCGGCCGGGGAGGGGCCGGTGTGGGTCGCGGAGCACCTCGTGCAGCTCGTGCTGCACGGCGAGCGCTCCGTGGTGGAGGACCTCGCCGCCCAGCGGCTGGCCCCGCTGGACGAGCTGCGCCCGGGGCAGCGGGAGCGGCTCGGCGCCACCCTCCTGTCCTGGCTCGCCCACCAGGGGCAGCGCGCGGCCATGGCCGCGGAGCTGGGGATCCACGAGCAGACGGTGGGCTACCGGGTGAACCAGCTGCGGGAGGTCTTCGGGGAGGCCCTCAACGACCCGCAGACCCGCTTCGAGCTCGAGCTCGTCCTGCGCGCCGGGTTCCGCTGACCCCGCGTCCCGCCGGGCTCAGCCGGTGTGCTTGTAGGACTCCCGCTCGCGGGCGTCGTGCGCGGCCTGCTCGGCCACGGTGATGGCGCCGCCGCCCCGGTGCGCCGGCATCCACCACGCGCCGGGTGCGGGGGTGACCGGGTAGCTGTCGATGCACCGGTCGATCCCCTCCTGCAGGGCCTCCCGCAGCCGCGCGCTCGCGGCGCGGACGTCCTCGTCGGCGGCGACGCGCAGCAGCGGGCCGACGTGCACCCGCACGGGGGTTCCCCGGACGTCGCGCAGCCGGATCCGGCCCCGGCCCCGGGTGAGCATCCGGTGCCCGCCCCACACGGCCACGGGGATGATCGGGGCGCCGGTCTCCGCGGCCAGCCGGGCGGCGCCGGTGCGCAGCGGACGCACGGTCCAGCTGCGGCTGACCCCGCCCTCGGGGAACACGGCGAGGAACTCCCCGCGCCGCAGCTTCGCCAGGGCCTCCGCGTAGGCGGGGGCGCCGTCGGCGCGGTCGACGACGACGTGGTCGCACAACCGGCACACCGCGGTCACGAAGGCGCTGCCGGTGTGCTTGCGGGTGATGAGGAACCGCGAGTGGGCCCGCAGCCGGCGCCAGACCACCAGCTGCGCGAACACGAAGTCGAGGTAGCCGAAGTGGGTCACCGCCACCACGGCGCCCCGGCCGGGCCCGACCTCCCGGTCCAGCCCGTGCACCATCTGGTCGTCCGGCAGGTGCTCCTCGCCCGAGGCGAGCAGCGGAACGCGGAAGAGCCGCACCGCGGCGAGGCCGGCGAGCACGATGGCCCGGTAGGCGTACTTGCTGGGGCGCAGCTGCAGGGCCACGGTCCCTCCTCGGGGACGAGGCCCGCGGTCGGGCCGGGAACGGTCTGCGCGACATCGTAAGCCCGTGCGGCCCGTCCGGCCGCCTCCGCTCAGCCGCGGTCCGCCGGCGCGCCGTGCGCCTCCTCCGGGCGCGTGAAGGCGAGCCAAATCGCCGGCGCCACGTCGTGCTCGGCCGCGCCCTCGGGCCCGTGCGCGAGCCGGGCGTTGAGCGCCCCGTCGTAGGTGGCCAGCAGCATCCGGGCGAGCTCGGCGACCTCGACGGTGAACCGCAGCCGCTGCCGCCGCGCCACCCGGGTGAGCGCCTCGACCACGGCCTCGACCAGGGTGTCGCGGTGTCCGGCCAGCACCTCCCGGACCGCGGGCGAGCGCCGGGCGGTCAGCAGCAGCTCGAGCCGCACGGTGTGCCACGTCGTGTCCGAGGTGTGGTCGGACAGGCCCTCGAGGATCCGCACGACCACCTCCTCCGCGGAGGCGCCCGCGGTGAGCCACCGCTCCAGCTGCTCGCCGAGCCGGGACACCAGCTGCTCCACGTGGTCCTCGTACATGGCCAGGGCCAGGTCGGTCTTGGAGTCGAAGTTGCTGTAGAACGCGCCGCGGCTGAAGCCCGCCGCCGCGCACAGCTCCCCGACGCTCGCGCCCTCGATGCCCCGCTCGGCGAAGACGCCGGCGGCGGTCTCGAGCAGGCGCCGGCGGGTGGCGGTCCGGGAGCGCTTGGCGCCCTCGTCCCGGTCCGGTCCGGTGCTCATGGGGCGGCTCCTTCCCCGGCGGGCGCCGGGCACTCGATACAGCGGTGTATCCTGACGGTCGACTCTTCGATACACCAGTGTATCCAATTTCGTGCTGGAAGGCCCTGCCCATGCCCACCGTCCCCGAACCCTCCGCTCCCCGGCACCTGGCGGAGCCCCGGGAGCGCCCGCCCTGGCGCTCCGTCGGCTTCTGGGCCGCGCCGCTGCTGACCGTCCTCGCCCTGGCCGTCGCGGGGACGGCCCTGTACATGGGCGGGCTCTCCGACCCCGCGGCGCACCTGCGGGACTTCCCGGTGGCGCTCGTCGACCGGGACGCCGGGGCGGACACTCCGGGGGGCGGGCACCGGGACCTGGGCCGTGAGCTCGTCGACGGCTTCGTGGCCGGGGCCGAGGGGTCGGAGGAGCTCGACCTGCGGGTCCTCGACTGGGACGCGGCCCAGCAGCAGCTGGACTCCGGCCGCGTCTACGCCGCCGTGGTGGTCCCCGAGACCTTCTCGGCGGACGCGACCGGGCTCGTGCAGGGCGCGCTGACCAGCGAGGACTCCCGCCGGCCGCGGATCACGGTCCTCACCGACCCCCAGGCGGGGACGCTGGGCACCCGGCTGGCCGCCGGGGCGGTGGAGCCGGCGCTGCAGGAGGCGAGCGCGCGCCTCGGCGAGCAGCTCACCGCGGCGGCCGAGGAGGCCGAGGCGCAGGCGTCCGCGGCGGTCGAGCGCCGGCTCGCGGACGCCCGGGCGGAGCAGTCGCGGGAGCTCGCCGCGGCCGCCGCCCAGGCCGGGCCCGGCGCGCAGGCCTTCGCCCGGCAGGTCGCCGCCGCCCAGGAGGGGGCGTCCGGCGGTCTCGCCGCGGAGCTCGCCCCGCGGGTGAGCTCCGCCTCCGCCGCGGTGCTCGCGGACCCGGTCGACGTGGTCGTCGAGGCCTTCCACGAGCCGCAGGACGGCACGGCCCTGGGCATGGGGGCGTTCTACTACGCGGTGCTGCTGCTCGTGCTCGGGCTGAGCGGGTCGATCGGGGCGAGCATCCTGATCGACGCGCGTCTCGGGGTGGCGCCCCTGGAGCTGGGTCCCGTCTTCCGCCAGCGGCTGCGGGCGCGGCCGTCCCGGCGGGCGACCTTCCTCATGAAGTGGGGGGTGGTCGTGGTGGCCGGCGCCCCCGCGGCGGGCGCGATGATGGCGGTCTGCGCGGGACTCGGGGTGCCGCTGCCGCACGGGTTCCTCCTCTTCCTGCTGAGCTGGCTGTCGATCGCCACCGTCTCCGCCGTGACCCTCGCCCTGGTCACCGTGCTCGGCAGCGCGGGGCTGGTGCTGGCGATGGTCTACCTCGTGCTGATGGGCCTGCCGTCCGCCGGGGCCGTGGTCCCCGTGGAGGCGCTGCCGGAGTTCTTCCGGGCGATCGCCGCGGCGGAGCCGCTGCACCACATGGCCACGAGCGTGCGCGCGGTGCTCTACTTCGACGCCGTCCCGGACGCCGGCCTGCGGACCGGCCCGCCGGCCCTGGGGGCGCTCCTGGTGGGCTCCGTGGCCCTGGCCCTGACCGTGGGGGCCGTCTACGACCGCCGGGCGGGGCGCCGCGGCGTGGCCCGCTGACCGTCCCTCCGGCCACGGGGCCCGCAGGACTGCGGTCAACCCCCATACCGCCCCTCGAGGGCGGCGGTCTACGCTGGCAGCACCGCATCCCACCGCACCGACCAGGAGCACGCGATGTCCTACCTTCCTCCGTCCGCCCCCCGCCCGGGCGAGGGCGGCCCCGGCCCGTCCGTGCCCGGCTACGGCCCCGGCCCGTCCGGCTACGGGCCCGGCGGGCCGGCGCCGCAGTACCGGGCGCAGGGCGACGACCGCACGATCGCGATCCTCACCCACCTCTCCGGTCTGGTCGGCGCGCTGGTCTCGGTCGGCTGGCTCGGCTTCGTGGGCCCGCTCGTGGTGTGGCTCGTGCACCGGGACCGCAACGCGTTCCTGCGGGCCACCGCGGCCGGTTCCTTCAACTTCAACCTGTCGATGTGGCTGCTCAACGCGGCCGCCTGGGTCTGCCTGTTCACGGTGATCCTCTTCCCGGTGGCGCTCGTGCTGTGGCTCGTCGCCGGGGTGCTGCTCGTGGTCTGCCACGTCCTGGCCGTGCTGAAGGCCAACAAGGGCGAGGTCTACCGCTACCCGCTGCAGCTGCCCGTGCTGCGCTGAGCCGGGCGCTCAGGCCGCCGCGGCCGGCCGCCGGCCGCGGTGGAGGAGCACCACGACCGCCACGGGCACCAGCAGCGCCGCGCTGAGCCCGTCGAAGCCGACGAGGGCCAGCACAGGGCCGGCCAAGGCGCCGCCGGCCGCCCCGGCGAGATTCATGAGCAGGTCCGAGACGCCCTGCAACTGCGGCCGCCCGGCCGGCGGCACGGCCTCCGTCACGAGCGCCGAGCCGGCCACCGTGGCGGCCGACCAGCCCAGTCCCAGCAGGACCAGGCTGAGCGCCACGAGCGCCGGTGCGGCCGGGCCGCGCCAGGCCAGCACGAGCGAGGCCGTGAACGCCGCCTGGCCCAGCAGGACCACCGGGCGCCGCCCGACCCGGTCCGCGAGCCAGCCGAAGACGGGGGCGAGGGCGTACATCCCGGCCACGTGCAGGCTGATGGTCAGGCCCACGAGGCTCAACGACGCGCCGTGGCCGGTCAGGTGCACGGGCGTCATGGACATCAGCGCGACCATCACCGCGTGGCCCAGCGCCACCGTGAGCACGGCGCGGCGGGCGGGCGCGGACGAGCGCAGCACGGCGAGCCCGCCGGCCGGCGAGGCCCTGCCCGCCCCCGCGGCCCCGCCCTCGGCCGCGGCGTGCAGCAGGGGGTCGGGGCGCAGCGCGGCGAGGTACACGAGCGCGCCTGCGGCCTGGGCCGCGAGCGCGATGACGAACCCGCCGGTGAGCTCCGGCAGCCCCAGGGCCCGGCCGAGGATTTCGCCGGGCACGAAGAGGTTGGGGCCCAGCACCGCGCCGATCGTGGTGGACCACACGACGAGGGACAGGTCCCGGGCGCGGGTGTCGTCGTCGGCGAGGTCGGTCGCCGCGAAGCGGGACTGCAGGTTCAGCGCCGATCCGGCGCCCAGCAGGGCCAGCCCCAGCAGCAGCACGGGGAAGCTGGTGAGCACCGCGGCGCCGATCGTGACGCCCGCCCCGGCCATCGCGGTGACCGCGCCGGTGCTCAGGGAGATCCGGCGCCCGCGCGCCCGGGCCAGGCGGGCCAGCGGCACGGCGAGCAGGGCCGCGCCGAGGGTGTTCATGGTCGCGGCCATCCCGGACCACGCCGGGGAGCCCGACACCTCGGTCACGAGCAGGGCGCCCAGGGCCAGGGCCGCGCCCACCCCGACCCCGCCCAGGACCTGCCCCAGGGCCAGGACGCGCACGACCCTGCGCTGCAGGGCGCGGCGCTGCGCCGTCGTGTCCGCCGGGTGCATGGCGGCCATCCTATGCCCCGGGGGCGGGCGCCGCGGGTGCGTGCCGGGGCCGCGGTGTGCTTCCATGCTGGGCATGGAGCCTCGACCCGACCTCGTCCTCGGCACCGACGGGCTGGCCCGTCCGGTCTGGGCCGCGACGGACCCGCTGCTGCGGGCGTACTACGACACGGAGTGGGGCATGCCGGTGCGCGACGAGCGGGGCCTCTACGAGCGGATCTGCCTGGAGGGGTTCCAGGCCGGGCTGTCCTGGGCCACCATCCTGCGCAAGCGCCCGGCGTTCCGCGCCGCGTTCGCGGACTTCGACCCGGACGTCGTGGCCGGCTTCGGCGGGCCCGACGTCGACCGGCTCCTGGCCGACGCCGGCATCGTGCGCCACCGCGGCAAGATCGAGGCCGCCGTCGGCAACGCCCGGGCCACCGTGGCCCTGCGCGCCGAGGGCGGACTGCCCGGGCTCGTGTGGTCCTTCCGTCCCGCGGCCACCCCGCGCCCGCGCACGGCCGTCGAGGTGCCCACCCGCTCCGCCGAGTCCGAGGCCCTCTCCCGGGCGCTGCGGTCCCGGGGCTTCCGCTTCGTGGGGCCCACCACCATGTACGCGCTGATGGAGGCCGTCGGGATCGTGGACACCCACCTGCTCGGCAGCCACCGGCGCGGCAGCTCCGGGGTGTGGCCGGAGCCGGACGGGCGTGCGTAGGATCGTCAGCACCGATCCCGGCGGCGCCGCGCGCCGCCTCCCGGCAGGAGGCCCGAGACCATGTACGACAACAGCCGGCAGCCCAGCGCGGTGCTGCCCCTGATCCTGAGCACCGTCGGCTCCGTCCTGGTCGGCATGGTGGTGCAGCGGCTGCGCCGGGACCGCGCCGCGGCCCGCGGCGCCGTCCCCGCTCCCGGCGGGCGCCCGGCGCGGGGCCCCGCGGCCCGGCCGCACCGGCGCGGGCCGGTGCTCTGACGCCGTGACGAGCCACGCGATCAGCTGGGTGGACGTCTTCTCGCCCACCCCCCTGGGCGGCAACGCCCTCGCCGTCGTGCACGGGGCCGACGCCCTGGACGAGGACACGATGGCGCGCTTCGCCCGCTGGACCAACCTGTCCGAGACGACCTACCTGCTCGAGCCCACCGCGCCGGAGGCCGACTACCGGGTGCGGATCTTCACCCCCGGCGGCGAGCTGCCGTTCGCCGGGCACCCCACCCTGGGGACCGCGGCCGCCTGGCTCGCCCTCGGCGGCCGGCCCGCCGGCGAGGACGTCGTGCAGGAGTGCGGGGTGGGCCTGGTGCCCGTCCGGGGCCGCGGGGACGAACTGTCCTTCGCCGCGCCGCCCCTGCTGCGCTACGAGCCGGTGGCGGAGCCCGAGCTCCTGGACCGGGTGGCGCGCTGCCTGCGGCTGGATCCCGCGGCCCTGCTGGACGTCTCCTGGCTGGACAACGGCCCCGGCTGGATCGGGGTGCGCGTGGCCGACGCCGCGACCGTGCTGGGCCTGCGGGCCGACTGGTCCGCCATGGCCGGGCTCAAGCTCGGGGTGGTCGGGGCGCACCCGCCGGGCGGGGAGTCCGACGTCGAGGTGCGCGCGTTCGTGGGGGACTGGGTGGTGGAGGACCCGGTCACCGGCAGCCTCAACGCGGGCCTGGCCCGCTGGCTCACCGACAACGGCTGGGCCCCGGAGGCCTACGTCGCCGCCCAGGGCACCGTGCTCGGGCGCACGGGCCGGGTGCTCGTGCGGCGGGAGGCGGACACGATCTGGATCGGCGGCCGCGTGAGCCCGGTGGTGCGCGGCACCGTGGAGCTGTAGGCCCGCCGCGCGCCCGCTCAGTATCGTGGGGCCATGAGCACCCAGGACATCACCTTCCGCACCCGCAAGTGGGTCAAGCCGGAGGACCTCAACGCCAACGGCACCCTGTTCGGCGGGAGCCTGCTCCGCTGGATCGACGAGGAGGCGGCGATCTACGCGATCGTCCAGCTCGGCAACCAGCGCGCCGTGACCAAGTACATGTCGGAGATCAACTTCGTCAGCTCGGCCGAGCAGGGGGACATCATCGAGATGGGCCTGACGGCCACCGAGTTCGGCCGCACGTCCCTGACCATGCGCGCCCAGGTGCGCAACATGATCACCCGGGACCTGATCCTCAGCATCGATAAGATCGTCTTCGTGAACCTGGACCGGCAGGGCCGGCCCGCGCCGCACGGCTACACCGAGATCACCTACGACCGGGACCGGATCCCCACCACGGCGCTGCCCACGGTGGGCGAGAGGGGTTTCTGAGGTGGCGGTGCAGCGGCTGCGCGCCGAGCGGATCACCGACTCCGTGACCTACCACGGGGAGGGCCCGTGCTGGTCCGACGGGTGGGGCGGGCTGCGCTGGGTGGACATGCTCGCCGGGGACGTCCTGTCCTTCGGCGAGGACGGCGAGGTCCTGCGCCGGCACGTGGGGGACGTGGTGGCCTGCGTGCGACCGCGCGCCACCGGCGGCGCGGTCCTGGCGGTCGAGACGGGGGTCGCGCTCGAGGATCCGGACGGCACCGTCCACCCGCCCGAGCTGTTCTGGCGGCCCGGCCCCGTGCGGATGAACGAGGGCGGCGCGGGCCCCGACGGGTGCTTCTACGCCGGCTCCATGGCCTACGACCAGGCCGAGGGTGCGGCCACCCTCTACCGGGTGCACCCCGACCTCCGGTGGGAGCCGGTCCTGGAGGGCGTCACCGTCTCCAACGGCATCGCCTGGTCCCCGGACGGCACGCGCGCCTACTACAACGACACGCCCACCGGGAAGGTCGACGTGTTCGACTGGTCGCCGGATCGGGGGCTGCACCGCCGGCGTACCTTCGTGGTGCCGCAGCTGGAGGCGGGGCAGGACGTGCACCCCGACGGGCTGACCGTCGACTCCGCGGGAGCGGTCTGGGTGGCGCTGCACGGCGCCGGCCAGGTCCACCGCTACACCGCCGAGGGCGAGCTCGACGTCGTCGTGGAGGTGGGCGCCCGGCAGACCACCGCCTGCTGCCTGGGCGGGCCGGACCTGCGCACCCTCTACGTCACCACGTCCCGGGAGAACCTGGCGGCGGACGAGGACCCCGCCGCCGGATCCCTGTTCTCGGTCCGGGTGGACGTCCCCGGGCTGCCCGTCCTGCCCTTCGCCGGCTGAGCGCGGCCCCGGCACGGACGGGCTTGACCCTCACGCGACGGGAGGGCCCAGGGTGGAGGACATGGACGGACGGCGGCCCGTGCGGGCGGGCGAGCGGCTCACGGTGGGCCAGGTGGCGGAGCGCTTCGGCGTCACCGTCCGCACGCTCCACCACTACGACGACGTCGGCCTGCTGCGCCCGAGCGAACGCTCGGCCGGCGGCTACCGGCTGTACACGGAGGAGGACCTGCTCCGGCTGCGGCACGTCGTGGTCTACCGCCGGCTCGGCCTGCCCCTCGAGCGCATCGAGGAGCTGCTGGCCGCGGAGGAGCCCGGGGCCGTGCTGGTGCACCTGCGCCGGCAGCGCGAGTCCGTCCTGTCGAGGCTGGCCGAGCTGTCCGACCTCGTCACCGCGATCGACCGAGCACTGGAGAGAGAGATGACCGGGATCGACCTGACCCCGCAGGAGCGGCGCGAGCTGTTCGGGGAGGGCTTCAGCGACGAGTACGCCGCCGAGGCCGAGCGCCGCTGGGGGCACACCGAGGCGTGGGAGCAGTCCCGCCGCCGCACCGCCGGCTACGACGCGGAGGACTGGAAGCGGATCGCGGCCGAGAGCGCGGCGATCAACCAGCGCTTCGTCGAGGCCCTGCGCGCCGGGCTGCCCGCGGCCTCGGCCGAGGCGATGGACGCCGCGGAGGCCGCGCGGCGCCAGATCCACGACCGCTTCTACGACCTCCCGCCGGAGTGCCACCGGGCGCTGGGGGACATGTACGTGGCGGACCCGCGGTTCACGCGGACCTACGAGGACTTGGCGCCCGGGCTGGCGCAGTACGTCCGGGACGCGATCCACGCCAACGCCGACCGCGCCGCCGGCTGAGGACCGCGCTGCCCGTCCCGCCGCGTCCCCGTGACCGGCTCCGGGCGCGGCCGTCCCGCGCCCGGAGCCGGGGTGCTGCTCCGGGAGGGGTGCGGGCCGGGGCGGGCGCCGGTCTACGATCGAGCGGAGGAGGAACCATGACCGAGACCCCCCGGGCGAGCCCGGACGTCGTCACCGGCTCGATCCGCCTGCTCGCCGAACAGGGCTGGGAGGCCACCACCGTGGACCGGCTGGCGCAGGCAGCCGGGATCAGCCGCGCCACGTTCTTCCGCAAGTACGGCTCCAAGGAGGACATCGTCTTCGCGGACCACGCCGCCAACCTCGAACGGCTCGAGCAGCTGCTGGCCCGGTCCGGGGCCGTCCCGGGCGCGGATCCCGCCGTGGCGCTGCGCGAGGGCGTGCTGCTGGTCTTCCGCCACCACCTCGACCACCGCGAGCGCGCCCTCGCGCGCAGCGCCCTGCTCCGGCAGGTGCCGCAGCTGCGGGACCGGGAGCTCATCACCTCGCACCGCTACGAGCAGGTCCTGCAGCGCTACCTGCGCTCCGCGCTGCCCGAGGCCCCGGACCGGGCCACCCTCGCCACGGCGCTGTCCGCGGCCGCGGTCGCGGTGCACAACGCCCATCTGCGGGGCTGGCTGCGCGCCCCCGACACGGACCCCTCCGCGGAGCTGGCCGCGCAGACCGAGCGGCTGGCGCGCGCCCTCGTCGCCGGGTTCGGCCACCCCGCGGCCGCACCGGCCGGCGAGCCGGCGGCGGCCCGCGCGCGGCCGGCGGTCGTCGTCACCGTGCTGGACCCGGCGGCGGACACGGAACAGGTCCTGGCCTCCGTGCGGGACGCCCTCCGGTGAGGGCTCAGAGCTCGTCGGCGAGGATCGCGTAGATCAGCTCGTCGCGCCACTCGCCCAGCTGGCGGTGGCTCTGGCGCAGCGTCGCCTCCAGGCGCATGCCGATGCGCTCGCAGACCTTGGCGGAGCTCACGTTGAGCGCGTCCAGGCTCGCGCAGACGCGGTGGGCGCCCAGTGCGGCGAACGCGAACTCGACGGCGGCGCGCGCGGCCTCGGAGGCGATGCCCTTGCCCGCGTGATCCGGGTGGACGACCCAGCCGATCTCGACCTGGCCGGCTTCCACCTCCAGCAGCGTCAGCACGATCTCGCCCACGAGCTCCCGCGAGCCCTTCGGGGAGACGGCGAAGCGGACGTGGTCGCCGTCCCGGCTCCAGGGGCGCAGCCCGCTGTTCTCGGCGAGGGCGCGCTCGCACTCCTCGCGGGAGCGCGGGCCCCGCCACGCGTACTGGGCGTAGTCCTCGCGGCGCTGGTACGAGTACATGGGCTCGAGGTCCTCGGCGTCGAAACGGCGGAACACGAGGCGTTCGGTCTGTGGCGGCAGCACGTCGATCATCAGGAGCGACACTAACGCGTCGCGGGGCCGGGGGCGGCGTCGGGAAGCGACGCTGAGACTCAATACCTTGACGTGATACTCAGTATCAGTCAGAGTGGTGCCGATCACGTCCCGTCCCAGGAGTCCGTCCATGGCACCCGCCCCGCACGCCCCGTCCTTCCCCTCCACCGTCACGGTCTCCGTCGAGCAGCTCGTGCTGCCCGGCCGGCACCTGCCGATCGCCCTCGTGCGGCTGGACTCGACGCAGCCCGGCGGGCTGATCATCTGGGGGCCCGAGGCCCTGGGACAGCTGCGGGACGTCCTGCGCTCCGTGGACCAGTCGGCCGTCGAGGCGATCGTGGTCACCGGCAACGCGCGGTCCTTCGGCGCGGGGGCCGACCTCAAGGAGATCCGGCACGCGCAGCTCAGCGGCGTCTCCGACTCCTACGTCGGCCTCGGGCACGAGACCTTCGGCATCCTGGCCGACGCGCAGGTGCCGACGTTCTCCCTGCTGACCGGCCAGGCGCTGGGCGGCGGTCTCGAGCTGGCCCTGCACACCGACCACCGCGCGGCCCACCCGCGCACCGGCCCGCTGGGCCTGCCGGAGTGCCGGCTGGGCTTCTTCCCGGGCTGGGGCGGCGTCCACCTGCTCCCGCACCTCGTCGGCCCGGCCGCGGCCCTGCACATGATCGTGTTCGACTCCGTGCGCGGGCGGCACGTGAAGGCGCAGGAGGCGCACGAGCTCGGCCTCGTGGACGTCGTGCTCGACGCGGCGCCGGGGACCGCCCAGTGGGACGCCGCCTGGCAGCAGTGGGTGGCCGGCCGGCTCACCGCGATCGACGCCGGGGAGCCCCGCCGTCGTCCCGGCGCGCCGGGCGGGGCGGCGGACCAGGAGTGGGAGCAGGCCGTCGACCGGGCCCGCGTCCGCGCCGAGCGCACCTGGCACGGGGCGGCCCCCGCCCCGCTGGTGGCGATCGACCTCGTGGCCGGCGCCCGCACCGAGAGCCGCACCGAGAACGGGGCCAAGGCGGTCGCGGCCTTCGCGGAGCTGGTCCGCGGTGACGTCGCCAAGGCCTCCCTCTACGCCTTCGAGCTGGTCTCCTCCCGCTCCCGGCGGGCCGCCGACGTGCCCCCGGCGGCCCCGAAGCCCCTGCGCAGGGCCGCCGTCATCGGCGCCGGGCTGATGGCCGGGCAGCTCGCCTCCCTCATCGCCGGCGGCGCCCGGATCCCCGTGGTCATGACCGACCTCGACGACGAGCGGCTCGCCGCCGGCGTGGCCCGGACCCGGGAGCGCTTCGCCGCCCAGGCCGCCAAGGGCCGGATCACGGCGGAGCAGGCCGAGCAGCTCGGCGGCCTGGTCACCGGCGCGCGCGGACCGGAGGACCTCGCCGACGCCGATCTCGTGATCGAGGCCGTCTTCGAGGACCTCGACGTCAAGAAGTCCGTCTTCGCCCGGTGGGAGGAAGTCGTCCGGCCGGACACGATCCTCGCGACGAACACGAGCTCCCTGTCCGTCACCGCCATGGCCGAGGACCTGCGCCACCCCGAGCGGGTCGTCGGCTTCCACGTGTTCAACCCCGTGGAGGTCACCCCGCTGCTCGAGATCGTCGCGGGGGAGCGGACCGGCGACGTGGCGCTGGCCACCGCCTTCGACCTCGCCGCCACGCTGCGCCGCACGGCCGTGCGGGTCCAGGACGCCCCGGGCTTCGTGGTCAACCGCGTGCTCACGCGCATGTTCGACGTGGTCGTGCGGGCGATCGACGCGGGCGCCGACGCGGCCACGGCCGACCACGCCCCCGACCCGCTGGGACTGCCGATGACGCCGCTGCGGCTGCTCGACTTCGTGGGGCCGGCGGTGCTGCACCACGTCGGCGGCACCATGCACCGGGCCTACCCCGAGCGCTTCGCCCGGTCTCCGTGGCTGGACGCGGTGGTCGAGGCGGGGCTCACCCACGTCCTGCCGACCGAGCAGGCCCCCGGGACGGGGGCGGACGGCTACCTCGCCGCCGAGGCCGCCGGGCTGCTCGCACGCACCCGTGCCGAGCACCCCGAGCTCGCCGCGCACGCCCCGGCCTCCGCCGAGGAGCTGCTCGCGCGCGTGCAGGACGCCCTGGCCGAGGAGATCGGCGCGATGCTGGCCGAGGGCGTCGTCGCCGGGCCCGAGGACGTGGACCTGTGCATGATCCTGGGCGCCAACTACCCCTTCCACCTGGGCGGGATCACCCCGTACCTGGACCGCACCGGGGCCGCCGAACGCGTCCTCGGCCGCCGCTTCCACCAGGACTGACCGACCTCCGCCCTCCACCCGACCGACCGAAGGACGCTCCGATGACCGCCACCCCTGAGACCGGCGAGAACCTGTTCCCCGCCGGCACCGTGGAACCCGACTACGTCCTGGACGAGGCCCTCGGCACGGACGCGGCCGGCGCCTTCGAGTCCGTCTCCGGCGCCGACCGCGAGCACTGGATGCGGGCGCGGGCCTTCGTCCAGGAGGACCTGCTGCCGGTGATCGCCGGGCACTGGGACGGCGCCGAGTACTCCCTCGACCTCGTGCGCCGGCTGGGGGAGCTGGACCTGCTGCGCGACGGCGTGGCGGTCGACGGCTACCCCGGGATGTCCAAGACCGCCGCCGGCCTGGTCAGCATGGAGCTCTCCCGGGGCGACGGGTCCATCGCGACCGTCTCGGGCGTCCAGGGCGGGCTCGCCATGCGCTCGATCGCGCTGTGCGGCTCCGAGGAGCAGCGGCAGCGGTGGCTGCCGCGGATGGCCACCGGCGAGCTGCTGGGCGCCTTCGCGCTCACCGAGCCCACGCACGGCTCGGACTCCGTGAGCCTGGAGACCCGCGCCACCCGGGTGGACGGCGGCTGGCTGCTCAACGGCGAGAAGAAGTGGATCGGCAACGGGTCCATGGGCGGCATCACCGTGGTGTGGGCCCGCTCCGACGAGGACGGCCAGGTCCGCGGCTTCGTGGTCCCGCAGGAGAGCGAGGGCTACACCGGCACGACCATCCGCGGGAAGCTCGCCCTGCGCGCCATCCACCAGGCGCACCTGCGCTTCGAGAACGTCCTCGTGCCCGAGGAGAACGCGCTGCCGGCGGCCCGGTCCTTCAAGGACACGGCCGCGGTGCTCTTCGCCACGCGGATCAGCGTGGCGTGGGGCGCCGTGGGGCACGCCCAGGCCTGCTACGAGACCGCGGTCCAGTACGCCGCCCAGCGCGTGCAGTTCGGCCGGCCCCTCGCCGCGTCCCAGATCGTCCAGGAGCGCCTGGCCCGGATGCTCAGCGAGCTGACGCAGATCCAGCTGCTCGTGGCCCGGATGACCGAGCGGGAGGAGGCGGGCACGCTCACGGGTGAGCAGGCGTCCCTGGCGAAGTACACCTCCACCCGGACGGCGCGCTCGATCGCGGCGAACGCCCGCGACCTCATGGGCGGCAACGGCATCCTGATCGAGCACCGCGTGGCCCGGCACTTCGCGGACATCGAGGCCCTGCACACCTACGAGGGCACCGAGACCATGCAGGCCCTGATCATCGGGCGCAGCATCACCGGGCTCTCCGCGTTCGCCTGAGCCGCGCCGCTCACGCCCCTCGGACGGTTCCCCCGGACACGAGGACGCCCCGGCCGTCACGGCCGGGGCGTCCTCGTGTCCGGGGGCCGCGCTCAGGAGAGCGGGTCGCCGCCGGCGTGGAACGAGTCGTTGCTCGAGTCGATCTCGTCCTCGAACCCCGAGTTCTCGGGCACGTCGAGGTCGTCGAGAGCCTCGCCCATGCCCGGCTCCTCGGGCGGGATCTGCTCGTCGCCGGCCTCGAAGCGCGCCTCGGCCGTCTCGTCCCGCAGCTCCTGCTCGGACGGGACCACGGGGTGAGCCGGGTCGACGCGATCGGCCGGTGCCTCCGCGTCGGCTCCCTCGATGAGCGGGTCGTCGCGCCAGTTGTCGGGGTCGACCTCCGCCGCGCCCTCGTAGGTGTCGGGGGTCTCCGGCAGTTCTTCCGGTGAGGTGCTCATCTGCGGTCCTTTCGGTTGACGGTCACGGCTGTGTCATCAGCCTACGCACGAATCCGTCCCGGCCGAGGGGCTCGGGGCGGGCGTTCGCGGACCGCGTGCACCGCCTCCGACAGTCCTCCATGGGTGACCGGTTCGTCGGGTGGTGGGGGGTTGTTCCGGGGGTGGTGGGGGTGTTTTGACGGGGTGGTGGGGTGGGTGTAGTGTCTTCCGAGTCGCTGCGGCCGGGGGTGGTTGTGCCCCGGGTGGTGGTGGTTTTCCGGGTTCGTCTGGTGTGGTCGTGCTCT
>NZ_JBSJYX010000012.1:0-108868 GCF_053711175.1 Kocuria sp. KH4 | reverse complement strand
ATGCGTGAGGCCCGCACCGTCGGGTGCGGGCCTGTCGCATCGCCGGCAGCGCTCAGAGGTCCTGGGTGGCGAAGCCCGTCTCGCGCTCGAGGCACTGCTGGAAGGCGGTCGGGTCCGACGAGAACTGGTTGCAGGCCTCCATGGCCGGCCCGAACTCCCCGAGCAGCGCCCCGAAGATCACGAGGAAGAAGATGCTCGCCAGGATGCCCAGGACGCTGAGCACGATGCCGACGATCGGCACCGCCTTGGACGCCCCCGGGGTCCGGCCGAGCTTGCGCACGGCCACGATGCCGAGCACCAGGCCCACGAGCCCGGGCACGAGGCCCAGCACGAACCAGCAGGTCAGCAGCGACACGATGCCGAGGATGAGGGCGGCGATGCCCAGCCCCGTGCCCTGCGGCTTCGCGCCGTACTGGCCCATGTCGTACTGGCCCTGCTGGTACTGGGCGGGATATCCCTGGCCGCCGTGCTGCCCCTGGGAGTAGGGGTCCTGGCCGTACTGACCGGCGCCGTACGCGCCCTGGCCCTGCTGCCCCTGGCCGTACTGTCCCTGGGAGTACGGGTCCTGGGAGTGCTGCGGCTGGCCGTACGGGGACTGGCCGTACTGGCCGCCGCCGTACTGGCCGCCGCCGTACTGCCCCGCGCCGTACGGGTCCTGCTGACCCTGACCGTACTGGCCCTGGGAGTACTGCCCCTGACCGTACTGCGGGGACGAGTACTGGTCCCCGCCCTGGCCGTAGCGGGGCGCCTCGTAGGACGGCCCGGACGGGGCGCCCTCGATGCGCTGGCCGTACTCGGGCCCGTCCTGGCCGCCGTAGCTCGACGACCCGCCGGCACCCGTGCCGCTCTGGTCTGGCGTGTTGTCGTTGTGGCTCATGGCGTTGCCCTCTCGGTCGTCGGCGGTACACCTCCAGCTTGTCACACCGGTCCCCGGCCGCCGCCCATTTCCCCGGCCGGCCACGGGCCGCACGCCCGGCCCCGCCGTCCTCCTCCCGCCCGCGGCGGGAAGGGTCCCGGACACGAAAAAGACCGGGGAGCGCCTCGCGGCGCTCCCCGGTCGGGGAATCGTGGAGATGGGGGGAATTGAACCCCCGTCCGATGCAGCTTTGTCAGGGCTTCTCCGGGTGCAGTCTGCGTGGCGTTTTCTCAGTCCCGGCCCTCGTGCAGACCCGTGGCCGACGGACTCAGTCGCGCAAGTGTTCTCCAGACGCCCGCGACGAACGGCTGGAGCAGTGGCCTTCTAGCTGATGCCAGGCCCCGGGTCGAAGGCGAACCCGGGCTGACAGTCACCTAAGTCTGGTTACGCGGCGAGCGCGAGGTCAGACTTTGCGGTGGCGTTGCTGTTGGAATTGGCAACTATTGTTTTACAGAGAGCGTTTACGAGATAACTCTGCGTCCTCGACCCGCTTCCCCTGTCTCAACTCACATCGTCGAAACCGATCATCCCCGTATTCTGTTTCCAAGCACCCCGCCGCAGCGGGATGTCCCAGTCTACCGCGCGGTACATGGCGGTGCAAGGACCGGGCGCCGGGACTCAGCCCAGGTTCTTGTACCGCATGGCCCGCTGCGCCTCCCGGTTGTCCTGCTTCTCCCGCAGGGCCTGGCGCTTGTCGTACTCCCTCTTGCCCTTGGCCACGGCGATCTCCACCTTGACCCGCTTGCCGTCCACGAAGTACAGGGACAGCGGCACGATCGTGAAACCCGACTCGCGGACCTTCTGCTCGATCTTGTCCATCTCGCTGCGGTGCAGCAGCAGCTTCCGGCGCCGGCGGGCGGAGTGGTTCGTCCACGACCCCTGGAGGTACTCGGGGATGTGCACGCCCTCGAGCCACAGCTCGCCGTCGGTGAACTGGCAGAACCCGTCCACGAGCGAGGCGCGGCCCATCCGCAGGGACTTCACCTCCGTGCCCATGAGGGCCAGACCGGCCTCGTAGGTGTCGAGGACGTGGTAGTCGTGCCGGGCCTTCTTGTTGTTCGCGACGACCTGGCGGCCGGTGTCCTTCGTGGCCATGGGCCTCCTCCCTCGGGAACGGTGCGGACGGAACGCGGCCGCGCGCCGGGGCGCGCGGCCGGTCCTCCATCCTACGCCACCGCTGCTCCCCCGGCGCCGGCCGCGCCGTCCCGCGCCGGCCGATCCCGGGACGGTGCTCGCCCCGATGCGCCGCCCGGCCACCCGGTACGCTGGGCCAATGCTGGACACCGTCCCCGCCGCGCCGTCCCCGGCCGCGGACATCCTCTACCTCGTCGGCACGAGCGGTCACCCCAACTTCGGCGACGAGTTCATCGCCGCCTCGTGGCTGCGCTTCCTCGCCCGCACCCGCCCCGACGCCGAGGTCTGGCTCGACTGCCCGCACCCCGGGCTGGCGTCCCACCTCTTCGACGGGCTGCACCCGCGGCTGCGGACCACCGACACCCTCTGGCGGCTCGTCTTCGAGACCACCGGGATGGACCCGGCCGCCGCGGACGCCCACGTCGACCGGGTGGTGACCTCCCTGGGCTCCCCGCGCTACGACCTCGGCCTGCTCGGCGCCCGGCGCGCGAGCTCGGTGCACCTGCTCGGGGGCGGCTACCTCAACGCCATCTGGCCGCACCACGCCCGCCTGCTGCGGGCGGCGCGGCGGCTGGGCGAGCTCTCCGGCGCGCGGCTGGCGGCCACCGGCCTGGGCCTGACCCCCGCCGAGGACACCGCGGCGGCCACGGACGCCCTGCGCGAGGCGCTCGCCGCCTTCGACCACGTCACGGTCCGGGACGCGCCCAGCGCGCAGCTGTCCCGGGCGCGGCGGGCCCCCGACGACGCCTTCCTCGGACTGCCCGACGTGGCGGGGTTTCCGGCCGGCCCGTCCAGGGCGCCCGCCGCGCAGGGCGACGTGTGGGTGTGCCTGCAGGGCGACATGGCCGACCCGGGCGTCCTCGACGACGCCGTGGCCGCCGTGCGCTCCGCCCTCACCGGCCCGGAGCTGGCGGGCCGCACCGTGCGCTACCTCGAGGCCATCCCGGGGGTGGACCGCGCGGCCTTCGACCGTCTGGCGGACCTGATCCCCGAGCAGCACTTCGTGCCCTTCACCCGGGTGTGGACGGAGGGCTTCCCCGCCGGGCCCGGCCAGACGTGGCTGACCTCCCGGTTCCACTTCCACCTCCTGGCCGCCGCCTGCGGGGCCGAGGGCACGGCGCTGGAGGTCAGCTCGGACTACTACCGGGTCAAGCACCAGTCCCTGCTGGACGCGGGCACGGGCTGGTCCGTCACCCCGGCGGGCAGCCGCACGGTCCGGCCGCCCGCGCGCTCGTCGTCGTTCCCGGAGACCGCCGCCCGGCTGCACCGCACGAAGCTGCGGGAGGCGGAGGAGCTCTACCCGGTGCGGGAGGCGCCGGAGGAGCCGCCGGCCGCTCCCGCCGGACGGGTCCCGCCCGGCCGGGCGGTGACCCGCTTCCTGCGCCGCTGACGGGAGGAGCCCGGCCGGTCCGCGGACCGGCCGGGCTCCTCCGCCCGCCGGGAGCACGGGTCCAGCCGGCTCCTGCGACCCCCTGCCCCGGTGGGCTCAGGCGTCCGCGGGCGCGTGCCGCTGGTCGGCGCGCCAGCGGATGCCGGCGTCGACGAAGCCGTCGATCGCCCCGTCGAAGATGGCGGAGGGGTTGCCCTCCTCGTGGTTGGTCCGGAGGTCCTTGACCATCTGGTACGGGTTGAGCACGTAGGAGCGCATCTGGTCCCCCCAGGACGCCTTGACGTCGCCGGCGAGCTCCTTCTTCTTCGCGCTCTCCTCCTCCTGGCGCTGCAGCAGCAGGCGGGACTGGAGCACGCGCAGCGCGGCGGCACGGTTCTGGATCTGCGACTTCTCGTTCTGCATGGACACCACGATGCCCGTGGGGAGGTGGGTCATCCGCACCGCGGAGTCGGTGGTGTTCACCGACTGACCGCCGGGGCCGGAGGAGCGGAAGACGTCGACCTTGATCTCGGACTCGGGGATCTCGATCGAGTCGTCCTGCTCGATGAGCGGAATGACCTCCACGGCCGCGAAGGAGGTCTGGCGGCGGCCCTGGTTGTCGAACGGGGAGATGCGCACGAGCCGGTGCGTGCCCGCCTCCACGGAGAGGGTGCCGAACGCGTAGGGTGCCTTCACCTCGAAGGTGGCGGACTTCAGGCCCGCCTCCTCCGCGTAGGAGGTGTCCAGGACCGTGGTCGGGTAGCCGTGGCGCTCGGCCCAGCGCAGGTACATCCGCATCAGCATCTCGGCGAAGTCGGCCGCGTCCACGCCGCCGGCGCCGGAGCGGATGGTCACCACGGCCTCGCGCTCGTCGTACTCCCCGGAGAGCAGGGTCTGCACCTCCAGCTGCGAGAGCGCCTGCTTCACCGACGCGAGCTCCTCCACCGCCAGCTCCAGGGTCTCCGGGTCGTCCTCCTCGGCGGCCAGCTGGACCATCACCTCGATGTCGTCGATCCGGCCGCCGAGCTTCTCGAGCCGCTCGAGGTCGGACTGCTTGTGGGAGAGCTTGGAGGTGATCTTCTGCGCCACGGCGGGGTCGTCCCACAGGTCCGGGGCGGTCGCCTGCTGCGAGAGCTCGGCGATGTCCCGCCGCATCGCGTCGACGTCGCTCACGGCCTCGATGGAGGCGAACGTGGAACGGAGGGCGGAGATCTCTGCCGGGAAGTCAAGGGAGGCCATGGAAGCCAAGATTATCGCATGGGGCGAATTGCCCCGGGCCCGGAGGCCGATCCTCTGGCAGGATGAAGGCGAGAGAGAGGACGCACGATGCGCATTCCCCGCACCCTGGCCCTCGTGCTCGCCGGCGGAAAGGGCTCCCGCCTCGGGGCGCTGACCGAGAAGAAGGTCAAACCGGCCCTGCCCGTGGCCGGCACCTACCGGCTCGTCGACGTCGCGCTGTCCAACCTGGCGCACTCCCACATCTCGGACGTGTGGGTGGTCCAGCAGTACCTCCCCCACAGCCTCAACCGGCACCTGGCCAACGGCCGTCCCTGGGACCTCGACCGCACGCACGGCGGCCTGCAGGTCCTGCCCCCCTACGAGGGCGCGGAGGGAGAGGGGTTCGCCGAGGGCAACGCGGACTCCCTCTACCGGCAGAAGGACCTGATCCGGGACTTCGCCCCGGACCTGGTCCTGGTGCTCAGCGCCGACCACCTGTACACGATCAACTTCCTCGACGTCGTGGACACCCACCTGCAGCGGGGCGCGGACCTGACCATGGTCACCACGGTCGTGGACGAGGACCCCTCCCGCTACGGCGTGGTGCAGGCCGACGACGACGGGCGCGTGACCGGCTTCGACTACAAGCCCGAGCGGCCGGAGGGGCGGCTGGTGGCCGGGGAGATGTTCCTCTACGACGCCCAGCAGCTGCTGGCGGCCCTGGAGGAGCTGCACGAGCAGCAGGGGCAGCTCGAGGACTACGGCCACGACCTCGTGCCCTGGTTCGTGGCCCACCGCACCGTGGTGGAGCACCGCCTCCAGGGGTACTGGATGGACCTGGGCACCCTGCAGTCCTACTGGACCGCGCACCTGCAGGTGCTCGACGGCGAGGGGGTCACCCTCGACGACCCGGACTGGCCGATCCTCTCGGCCCAGCCGCAGCTGGTGCCCGCCCGGATCGAGGGCGGCGCCGACGTGCGCCGGTCCATGGTCGCCGCGGGCGCCACCGTGCACGGGACCGTGGAGCACTCCGTGCTGGGCCCCGGGGTGGTGGTCGAGGAGGGCGCCACGGTGCGCCACTCGGTGCTGCTGGACGGGGTGCGGGTGGGCGCCGGGGCACGGCTGGAGAACGTCGTGGCCGACATGGGCGCCGGGATCCCGGCGGGCACGCACGGCGGTCCCGGCGCCGTCACCCTGCTCGACGGGTCCGGGGCCGTGTCCGTCACGGAGGAGTTCGACCGCCGGGCGGTCCTGCCCCGCGGCTTCTGAGCCGGCCCGGGGCCGCCGGGTGCCGGGCGACCCCGGATGGGGCTTCGGTCGGCGTGGCGGCCCCGGGCGGGGTCCTAGTGGGCGTGGCGGTAGGGCTGCGGCTCGGGCAGGCCGGCGCGCTCGCGGACCCGGCGGCCCAGGCGTTCGATCGAGGTCAGCGCCGCGGCGACGTCCGCCGCCCGCACGGTGAAGGGCATGCTATGGATGGTCTCGCCCTCCACGGTCGCCGCCCGGGCCACGGCCTGGATCTCCTCGGTGTCCTCCGGGCGCAGCCCGATCTCCGTGAGCGTGGTCGGCAGCCCCACCCGGGTGGTGAACTCGATGAAGTCCGCGATCTCCGCGCTCGGCGCCCCCTCCAGCACCAGCTGGGTGATCGAGCCGATGTTGACCTTCTGCCCGTGGGCCAGTCCGTGGGTCTGCGGTGCCGCGGTGAGCCCGTTGTGGACGGCGTGCGCCGCCGCGAGGCCCCCCGACTCGAAGCCGAGCCCGGACAGCAGGGTGTTGGCCTCGATGACCTTCTCCAGCGCCGGGGTCACCACGTGGTCCCGGGCGGCGTCCATCGCCGCAAGGGCATTCTCCCACAGCACGTCCCAGCTCAGCCGGGCGAGGGCGGTGCCCGTGAGGGTGGCCGTCCCCCCGGCCATGGTCAGCGACCCCGAGGCGGCGGTGGCCCGGGCCTCCAGCCAGGTGGCCAGGGCGTCGCCGACCCCGGCGGCCAGGAACGTCGCGGGCGCGTTGGCCACCAGCTGGGAGTCCACCAGGACGAGGTCGGGGTTGCGGGGGAAGAAGCGGTACTCCTCGAACACGCCCTCGTCGGTGTAGACGACCGCCAGCGCCGAGGTCGGCGCGTCGGTGGAGGCGACGGTGGGCACGCTGACCCACCGGATGCCGGCGAGGTGGCCGGACGCCTTGACCGCGTCGATGGTGCTGCCGCCGCCCACCGCCACGGCCACGTCGGCCCCGGTGTCGCGGATGACGGCGGTGAGCCGGTCGATCTCCCCGGCCGAGGGGATGCCGCGGAACGTCTCGCGCGTGGCCGTCAGGCCGGCACGGGCGAGGGACGCCTCCACCTCGTGGCCCACGAACCCCCAGACGACGTCGTCGGCCACGACGAGGGGGGTCCGCCCGATGGCCGGCAGGTACTCCCCCAGGCGGGCGATGGCGCCCGGTCCCTGGACGTAGCGCCCGGGGCTGATGACGGAGCGGACGGGAGCGTCCATGGCGTTTCCCTTCGACGACGGTGCCGGCAGGCCGGTGCGCGTGCCGTGCGGGGAGTTTCCCCCGGTGCCCGTCAGCGTAGGAACCGCGCGGCGGCCGGCGCCAGGGGTGTTCTCGCCGGGTGTGAACCGCGGCGCCCGCGCGGCACGGTTCCCCGCGAGCGGGGCCGCTCACCGCCCGAGCCGGGCACGGGCCTCGCTGCCGGCGGTGATCACGACGCCCTCGGGGACCAGCAGGTTGACCACCGGCGGGTGCACCACGGCGGTCAGGGTCACCTCGGCGGTGCGCCCGTCCGGGCTGCCCGTCGGGGCGGCCAGGGCCAGGCCCGGGGTGTCCGCCCGGGCGCCGACGGTGTCGAGGTAGCTCGCGGCGGCGGCGGCCACGGCGTCGTCGTCCAGGACGGTGCTGGGCGGCCCACCGGGTCCGCCCGGGCGCAGCGCCACGAACGTGTCCGCCGCGGCGAGCGCGGCGTTGTCGGCGAGCACCTGCAGCTTCTGCCGGCCCAGGTGGACGGACGTGACGCCCATGACCACCACCGTCAGCAGCAGGGAGACCACCGCGAAGCCGAGCACCAGGATCGTGACCTGCCCGGAGTCCGGGCCGTCCTCCGGCCCGTGCTGCCGGCCGGTCCCCGCCGGATCGCGGTCCGCCGGGCCGTCCGGCCGGCTCATCCGTACCGTCCCGGCACGACCGTGGCCGAGGAGGTGAGCACGGCGACCTCCAGGTCCGTGAAGCCCGGCACCAGGGGCAGCGGGACCTCCAGGGTCGTGTGCACCGTGGCCACCGCGCCGGGGTTCGTGCAGGCCCCGTCGGAGCACTCGATCCGGACGGCCAGCTGCTCGGGCGCGAAGCCCTGGTCGGCGACCGCCAGCTGCGCCGCGGCGGACAGGTCCGCCGCGGCGAGCTCCCCGGACCCGGCCCCGGCCAGCACCTGGGACCCCTGGTGCGCGGCGGCCACGACCGCGAACGCCCCGGCCTGGACCTGGGCGACCGTGAGCACGAAGTAGACGACCGGGACCAGCAGCAGCGTGCCCAGCGCCACGAACTCCACCACCGCGCTGCCCTCGTCCTCCGCCGGTCCCGCTCCGCCGGCGGGGCGCGGGTCAGCCGCCGAGCACGGCATGGCCGCGCACCTCCAGGGACGCGGGCGGGCCGAGCAGCGCCACCACCGGCAGCGGGGAGACGACGCGGACCTCCAGCGTCCGCACCTCCCCCACCGTCACGGGGGAGGCGGCCACGTCCTGGGCGTAGCGGGGTCCGAGGGCGTCGGCGACGATCCGGCGGGTGCGCTCCACCCCGTCCTCGGGCGAGCGGTCCGCCAGGGTCCCGTACCGGGCCCCGGCCGCCGCGGCGTCGATGAGGGTGTTGCGCACGTGCAGCGCCAGCGCCAGCTGCAGGGTGCCGGCGAAGATCATCGCCGCGAGACCGGCCACCATGACGTACTCCACCACGGCGTGGCCCCGGTCCGGGTCCGCGGGGCCGCCGGCTCCCCGGAACCGGGAGCGCAGCGGCCGGAGCAGGCGCGCGAGCCGCATGCTCAGTTCTGGCTGACCCGGGCCATGGCGTCCTGGAACAGCCCCTCCAGGGCGGGCTGCGCCACGAGGAGCAGCCCGGCCACGAGCACCGCCGACATCAGCGTCAGCATGACCCAGCCGGGGACGTCGCCCCGGTCGGGGTCCTCCGCGGCGAGCCGGTCGAGGAGGCCGGCGCGGACCAGGGCGAGCAGACCGAGCAGCGCGGCCGGCCGGAGCAGGTGTTTCATGGGGTGTCCTCTCGTGGTGGCGGCGCCCGGGGCCGGGCGCGGCGGGGGTCTTCAGAAGCCGAGCTCCAGCACGGCCAGCCCGGGGTACACCGCGAACACGACCGTCAGCGGCAGCACGAAGAACACCAGGGGGACCATCATGGCGATCTCCTTGCGGCCGGCGGCCTCCATCAGCTCGCGCTTGTCGTGGTCGCGCACGTCCTGGGCCTGGGCGCGCAGGACGTCGGCCAGGGGCGTGCCGCGCTCGATCGCGACGACCATGCCGTCGACGAACCGTCCGATCGGGGCGACCGGGGTGCGCGCGGCGAAGTCCTGCAGGGCGTGCACCAGGCCCGCCCCCGACCGCGTCTGGGCGAGCACCTGGCGGAACTCCGCGGTGAGCTCGCCCTCCGCGACCCGGCACACCCGCTCGAGCGAGCCCACGGCGCTCTCGCCCGCGCCCACGGACAGCGCCATGAGCTCGGCCACGGCGGGGAACTCGGCGAGCATCCTCGCCTCCCGGGCCCGGATCCGCCGGCTCAGCAGGTGGTCGCGCAGCAGGTGCCCGGCCGCCGCCGCCGCGGCGCCGGCCAGCACGACGCCCCCGGCGCCCGTGCCCCAGCGGGCGGCGGCGGCCAGGCCCAGCAGGACGCCGAGCAGCAGGCCCCCCGTCGCGAACAGCAGCTGCTCGGCGCGGAAGTCGACCGCCGTGCCGACGGACCCCGCTCGGGCGATCCGCCGCTCCACCCGCGACGACGAGCCGGCGTGCCGCACCAGCCGACGGGCCAGGTCCCGGGCGGCGGAGCCCAGCACCGCGCTCCCCGGCTCCCGGCTCCCGGCACGGCGCAGCCCCGGCCCGGCCAGCAGCGCGGACTCGACCTCGACCGACCGCAGCTGCGGAGAGATCCGCACGGCGAAGGACGGCCCGCCGGCCGCCCGGCTCGCCGTGAGCACGAGCCACAGTCCTGCGGCGAGCAGCAGGCCCAGGAGGACCAGCAGGGCCGGTGAGGCGCTCATCGCAGCACCCGCTCGGGCTCGGGCAGCGCGCCGATCCGCAGCATGAGCCGGTAGGCGAGCACGGAGACGACCAGGCCGCCGAGCAGCACGAGCGCACCGGCCGGGGTGTCGTAGGCGCGGACGGCCGCGGGCTGGGTGGCCATCAGCAGCAGCACGATCCACGGGGCGGCCACGGCCAGGCGCGCGGCGTTGACGGTCCAGGACTGGCGGGCCTCCAGCTCGCCGCGGGTGCGGGCGTTCTCGCGCAGGAACTCCGAGAGGGTGCTGAGCAGCCTGCCGAGGTCGGTGCCGCCCACCTCCCGCGTCACGCGCAGGGCCTCGACGATGTTGTCCGCGACCGGGTCGGCCAGCCGGTCCTTGAGCAGCGTGAGCGAGCCCTGCAGCTGCCCCGAGGCCCGGTAGTCGGCGGCGAAGCGGGCGAAGGCCGGGCGCACCGGCTCGGGGCCGCGGTACTGGAGCTGGATCAGCGCCTCCGGCAGGGACATGCCCGCCCGGATCGCCGAGCGCAGGTGGTCGACGACGTCGGGCCACACCTCCCGCAGCACCGCGGTGCGGCTGCGGGCCCGGTGCCGGACGAACGCCGCCGGGAGCCAGGCGCCGAGCAGGCCGGCGCACAGCCCGAGCACGGCCGCGCCGGTGACGGCGGCGGTGAGCAGTCCGCTCAGCATCCCGGCCCCGGCGCAGGCCGACACCAGCCCGGCGGGACCGACCCGGGCCAGGTCCGCGCGCACCAGCAGCTCGCGCAGCCGCCCGGGCCGGCGGCGCCGCGGCGCCCGTGGCGTCTCCTCCGCCCAGCACGACCACCAGAGCAGGAACACGCCCGCGCCCATCAGCACGCCGAGCGCGGCGCTCACCGGACGCCCCCGGACGGCCCGTCCTCGGCGAGCAGGTCGCGCACCCGGTGCCCGGCCCGCTCGAACTTCCACGCCGCCGGGGCCTCCGCGGCCACCGCCCGCAGGCCGTCGGTGCCCTCCGCGAAGACCGGGTACGTCTCGATCACGCCGTTCTCGACCCGGTTGCCGATGCCGAGGATCTCGGTGACGCGGCGGCGACCGTCGGCGTCCCGGTGGCAGTGCACCACGAGGTCGAAGCACGAGGCCACGGTCGGCACCACGAAGCCCGTCCGTCTTAGTGTCGAGGCACAACTAAAGGCCCCGGCGAGTGGTGGAACACTCCCGGGGCGCGGAGCAGACGTTTACGGCGTCGGCTCACCGACCAGGATAAACCGATCCTGCATCTGTGACCACCCGTGGAGCCATTGCTCCGGGTGGTCTTTTGCTTTCGTCCTCACCACCACAATCCGGCAGGACGCCCGCTTGATAGCCCTGCTAACGCACCTAGCGCGGGAGGTGCGAGGAATGGCCGGCCGGCCTGCCCTAGCTGCCCATAGAGCAGACGCCCCGATGTAGGGGGGTCTACTCGCCGTGGGCACCTACTCCGATTGCGGGGGGCCGGACGATCGGGGCGCTTTGGGGAGAGGGCCGACAGGCCACCGGCCCCGCAGGGGCTCCGCTTCATCTGTTCCCCCACTCAAGAGAACACGAGGAAGGTTGATCCCATGTCCACGCGAAAGCCTGCCCCCGCCGTGACTCCCCTGCACTAGCGCGTCGCACGGATCCTCGCGTTCGTCGCATTGTTGGCCGTGCTATACCTAGGTCCGTTCGCAATTGCATCTGCAATCTTCGACGGCATGCGCTAAATCCCCCTCCCCCCGTTCCTCCCCCTGAAAGGGTCCCCCGCCATGCCCATCTCACTCCCCGCTTTCCCCGCCGACTGGACCATCGACAGCGTCGAAAGTGTCGCCGTCGGCCCAGCGATCACCGTGCCGCTCAATGCCGGCACCGCTCGTATCCTCCCCCTCTGGACCGATACAGAGGGGATTCAGCACACCGTTGAGCTTCCCGACGAGCCTCTCGACCTTGACGACTTGGAGGCTCTCGTACGTGATCTACGCGGCGCGCTTCGTGCTGCTAGGAAGGTTGAACCTGAGGGGTCGCGTGACTGACCGCACGAAGGTACTCGTCGACACGATCGCCGCCGCCCACGCCATAGACGTGCCGCCCGCCCGCATACGGCAGTGGGCCCACCGCGGGAAAATCGAAAGCGCGGGTCAGGATGAGCGCGGCCGCAGCCTGTACGCCCTGAGTGACGTGCGCCGCGTGCACCGTGAGCAGAAGACCAAGGCTGCAAAGAAGAGCACCTAGCCGACGATGCCCCGGCGACCACACACGGTCGCCGGGGCATCGCCTTCCATGACGACGGACGAAGTAGCCGCGCCCTCAGGGCTCTCAGTCTATAGATTCCGTTGGGCACGGAAGCTATTCACTGTATGCCGAAGCTGCATGCCAGAGACTGTCTCGAACTCCGCATCCATGCTCGTCCATTCCCCTGAGTTGAGATACTTCTGTTGGATATTTGTTGGGCGCGTTGAACCACTCAATGGCATGGCACGGACTTCGTTGCGGGTCCTAGCCGCCCGTGCGGCCACGGCGGGACCTTCGCGCACCGGGTTGACACGTTCGAGTCGCCCCAGCTTCTCGGCTGCTGAGATAAGGGGCCGCCAAAACCATGGCGGTGCCTCATACATCTTCACGCTCATTCGGCCGTTAAGCTCAGGCGTTCGGGCAGCGGCAAGCAGCGATACTTTCCGGTTATGAAGGTCGCGTGTAACGGCCATGGTGCGGTCATAGAAGTACCAGTGCGCGATCTTGCCGCGCCCCGTGAGATTCAACCAGGCGGAAAAGATACCGAAGAACGCCTCTTCGTACTCCGCCAGGACCTGCCGGCGCGAGTAGACAACCACAGGCAGCTCTTCGTCGACATCGTGAGCTTCATGTAGCCACACCCAGACGCGCATCCACAGCAGAACCGCGATGCCAAGGTTAGCCGCCTGCCGTCGTGGCAACACACAAGTGTCGGCCCAGTCGTTCATCACCCTGCTCATGGCGACGCGGTTGAACTGGGGACCCGCGCGCTTGACGCCCTTGTCGGCGATCTCTGAAATCTTCTCAAGCATCGCCGCAGCTGCGTGTTCATTGCGCACGCGTCTCTCTCGGCGTCCACCCAGGCGATGGGCGAGAAAGGCGACCGCCACCGCAAAGAGTCCGCCGATGGTCGCCGGCACGACGGCGAGCCAGAAATCAAGCCAAGTTTCAGCCCGCACTCCCAAGAAATCGCCGAGCCATGCCGTCTCATCCATGAGAACCCATAATGCCAGGGGCCGACACTTGTGCTCGTTTCGCCTCGCCCTCTGGCCGGCGCTGGTAGCTGAGCCAGCACCCACTTTCATGTTGCCAGCCAGGGGGCACACGGCACGCTCTACCTCTAGGGCGCTAAGTACGTGCCCTACCGTGGGAGCCATGGAGAACGGTTGGATCCTGCCGCCTGAAGTGATGACCGCAGACGAAGTCGCCGAATACCTCAGGACAAGCCGCGCCGCTGTGAACCGCATGCGCCGGGCCGGCAAACTGCCCGGATTCCTCGTCGGCCGTCAGTACCACTTCCGCCGCGAGGTCGTGGAGGCGTACACCCGAGGTGACTTGTGCCCCGACAACGCAGCAACGGCCGCCGAGCCGCCCCGAGGCTATACCGGAAGCTCGTAAGAACACCCGGGCATGACGAAAGGGCCCCGGGCCGCTCCCACTAAGGAAACGGCCCGGGGCCCAATTGCCATACAGCACACACTCACGGGACAGGCTGTGTCCCACCGCCGGCGAAGAACTCCGCGAACGGATCCGGCGACGACGCCGCGCGGTCCTGCGCTTCAAGCATGTCGAGCTCGGCGAGCACCGCCCGGAACTCCGCACTAGTCGCCGCCAGCCGCCCAGGATCAAACACGGCCGTGAAGTCCACCGCGGCGCGCATCACCTCCCGCAGCCACCGAAGCACGGCCAGCCGGTCGCCCGGATCGCCCGTAAACACAGGCACCACGAGTTCGGGAAGCTCGTCACGCGGCCGCCCGCCACGATCCAGCCGCCGGCGCTCGGCCATGTCCGCAGCGTGCGCGTCCCTGCACGGCTCGCAGGGCTCTTCCCCCGCCCGTAGGTGCCGCCGGCGCGCCGCTTCCGTGCCGCACGGCTTCAACTCTCTACCCATCGGGACTCTTTTCTGCCCTGCGGGCGCTTTGTATCAACGCTTGTCCCACCCTTCTGATGGGCCGCGAACGAAATCCCGCCTCGTGCGGCCCGGGACAAGGCAGCGGGCCCGTCCGCGAGTCCCTCCCCCACCCCTGAGCGCCCGCCTGCGCCCCGCTAGCATCTGCGCGCGGTGCTTGGTCGCTCGTGCGTCTGCAATTGCTTCTGCGGGGCGCTGAGCACTGCAGGGCGGGCGTCCGTGGTGGTCGCCCGCCCTGCTCGTGCTGGTCGGTCAGATGCCGACGCTGCTGCCGTATGCGGACATCACCTGCGCGGCGCGGCTGTCCGTGGTCCCGCCGAACGTGGCACCGACGTGCGCCAGGGGCCGCTGACGGGTGAGCTGCTGCTGCTCGGCCTCTTCCTGCTGCGCCTTCTCGCGTGCCTCGACGGCTGCGGCCAGGGGCCGGGCGCGGGCCGTGAGCTCGGCTCCGGTCGAGGCGAGGTCGGGGACCATGCCGCGGCGCTGGGCGTACTCGTGCAGCTTGTCCTCCCGTTCCTGATCGCCGTAGAGGTCGAGGAACTCCAAGAAGGCCGCCGGCTCCCACTGGTACAGGTAGCACCAGGACCAGTACGGGACGGGTTGCGTCTCGTAGAACTTGCCCTCACCGGTGGCCAAGGTGATCAGCGCCCGGTGCAACTCGGCGATGTCGCGCCACATGTGCACCCGATGGGCGAGGTCATCGGGTAGGGAGCCGGTCACTCCATCGAAGCGGCGGTCGTCGACGTGCTCGGCGGCGTACGCGCGCAGCTGGTCGAGGACGTACGGGGCCGCTTCGATCAGCACGGGTGCGAGATGGTCGGTCACGGCCATGTTCACCTCAGCGGTGATGCGGTGCACGCCGTCGTCGAGCAGTCGCCCGATCATCACGTCGCGCACCTGCTGCTCGGCGTCGGTCGCGCTGAGCATGTCGAAGGTGATCCGCCCTGTCGGGTTGATCCGGTCGAGCACTGCCCGGGCGTCGAGGGCCGCGGCGAATGCCTCGTGCACGGCGCTGGGCCAGGACAGGCCGAGCTTCTCGACCAGGCGCAGGGCGTTGTCGGCGTCGCTGAACGGGTAGCCGGTGCCTCGGCGGTAGCCGGCGTTGAGCACGCCGATCATCTGCAGTGCGGTGAGGGTGGTCTGCTTCTTCGTCATGGTGTCAGTGCTCCGTTTCTTCCCCGGTGTCGGGGTGGTCGGTGTTCATCGATCGAGTGAAGGGCCGCCGCTGTGTGCGGGGGCCGCTCCGCTGGCTGGCGTGTGTGCGCCAGTCGCCTGTGAAGTGCTCAGCGGCGGCTGTCTGCCAGTCGTCGGGCTCGTCGTCGTCGAGGTGGTCAGGGTCGAGGCTCGGCATCGTCGTCGCCTTCCTCGTCGTCCTGGTCGGGCTCGGGGCCGTGGTCGAGCTCGTCGAGGGCGCTGGCGAGGGCCTCGGCGAGGTCGCGCCAGGCTTCGAGTTGCCGTGCGGGCGGGTCGTTCTTGCTGATCGGGCCGAGGTAGTGGCGGATCAGCTGGGCGCTGTAGGCGCTGGGCCCGGCCTCGGCGAGGGTCTTCCATTGGCGGTCCTCGCGGGCCTCGCGCATCCGTTGCCGGCGTTCGTAGCGGGCTCGGCGTTCGGCCGGGGTGCGGTGGTCGGTCTGCAGGATCATGCTGGCGTGCCTCGTTTCAGGTCCATGACGGTGCCGCGCTCGTTCGCCTCGGCGATGTCCACGAGGGCGTCGGCGACGCGGTAGAGGTCATCGAGCGGGACGAACAGCCACGACCGGCCGTTGCTGATGTGCGCGCCGGGCACCCGGTCCCTTTGCGGGTTCCACAGCCACGGGCGAACTGTGGGCTTGTCCGGTACGGCCATGTCGGTTCCTTCTCGTGTGGGGGCGCGTCCGGGTCCGTGTGAGGGGCCGGGGCGCGTCCGGGGATCGGCGTTCATGCCGCCGCTTTCCGTCGTCGGGGGCGGGACGGTAGTGCCGTGCGGTCGAGGTGCCACCCGTCGGGCCGGTGCGCGAGGTGCGGCCGGCACACGGGGCAGGGTTGGGGCATGTCGTCTGAGCCGGTCCAGCCGGCGCGGCACTCGTGCGGGGCGCTGTCCGGGCTCACGGGGAGCCGGGGCAGGCCCAGGTCGGTCGGATCGCGGTCGAGGACCGTCATGCGGCCCCCTCCCGGTGCCCGCCCGTAGCCGTTGCGCGTTGCGGCCACCCGTCGATGTGTTCCCACACGCGCCGGGTGAGCTCTAACTGCTCGGCGGTCGCTCCGGGAACGGAAGCCGTGACGTCGATGCCGTACCGCTCGGCCGCGAGCCTGCGAATGCGGTTCGGGTCCGTCCACGTCGCCCACTCGTCGGGGACCATTAGGCCCGTCAGTTCGATGTACTCGACCCGCAGCAGTCCCCGAGGCTCGAACGACGCCTCGTCGCGGGTAGCGGCGTGCCCCGTGGCGAGCACAGAGGCGATGCCGTAGCCGCCTCTGTTGCGTCCCTCGACTCGAATGCCGTGCTTGCCGGCGAAGTAGTCCGCTGCTTCCTGTTGCACCCGGTCATCGGTGAAATACGCGAAGACGGTGTCCACGTCCCTGCAGACGCGATAGCCGCACATGCAGCGCGGGTCGTGTCTCGGCGCACCGATACTCGCGGAAGCTGCGAAGAGGCTGTCCGCGAGTCGGATGCACGCGGCGCGTTCTGCGTGCACCCCACTCTCGTGATTGCGTATGCGGCCGTTCTCGTCGAACGCGATCATGCGGAAGCCAGGGACCGGCTGACGCAAGTTCCAGAGTTCCCCGACATGGATGCGGCGGTAGTAGTCGGCAGGCGAGTCAGGGTGAGACAGCCCCGGATCTTCGTCGTAGTCGAGGCTCGCCCGAGCGAAGGCCATGTCCTGCTGCCGTCGGGCCTCGGCGAGGGCGAGAGCGTATTGCTCCTCGAAGGCGTCTGAGTTCATCGTTCCTCCATTGCGCACAGCGGGTGCGCGTGAATGGTCAGGGCCCCGACCGGCGTTGGTCGGGGCCCTTGTCGTGTGGTGTAGTGCTACCGCTGGCGGCGTGCTGCTCGTCGTGCCGCCCTGTTCGCGCCCTGCCTGCGTAAGTACTCGGGGCAGTGAGCGTCGTGATGGATCGTCAGTCGCGTGACCCTCGGGTGCTCGGGGTCGCGGCTGAGCCGGTAGTCCGCGTTGCAGTGCTCGCATGCGGCCGCGCCTCGCGCTGCTACGGCCTGGATCAGTGCGGCCATGTTCACCGGATGACCTCCATGTGAGTTGGTGCCATATCTGCCACATCTGCCACATTCGGCAGTGCCTCTGTCTGGAATGTGGCACTTATGGCACTTGTGGCAGGCATGTAGATGCCCCGCTTTGGGTTGCAGATCCGCCCGCTATCCACAGCGCGGCGCAGATTCTTGCCCAAGGTGCCGGGGTCGGTGTGCATCAGACTCTCGATGTCCTTCCGCCTGATGCCCTCCGGGTAGCGGTTTACGATCTTGACGAGCTCCGTCATTTCGTCCCCCAGCCCTTGAGTGGCTCGACGTTCTTCTACGGCGCGGGCCGCGGCAGCCAGGTCGGGCCCGCTCAGGGACCACGAGCCGGTGTCCGCCGAGAACGTCACGGCGTATTCACCTTCGGCTGCGTCCCGGGAGGTGACGTGCAGTGTGGCCGCTTCCTCGTGCCTGGATCGTCTGAGCACGAGGATCGAGTCAGCCGCGCCGGCGAGGCCCTGTGTCCCGGACACGCTGTCGAGGAAGTCGCTCGTCTCGGCCTTTTTGGTGTGGTGCACGACCACGAGGGACGAGCCGGGGTGCGCGTCGACAAGACTCTTCAGCGCGGATAGCTGCGCGTAGTCCCGCCCGTAGGCGTCGCTCCCGTTGTAGACGCCGCGGACCTTTCCGAGCGTGTCCAAGACGACGAGCGGTTTCTCACCGGGGTGACGATCGAGGAAGGCCCCGATGGTGGCAGGGGCCGTCACGGGTGTGTCGGTCATAAACGTCAGGCCCGCGGGGCCGGGCCACGCACCGATGACGCGGAGCCGGTTCTGCAGTCGACGCTGGCCGTCTTCCAGTGCGAGGTACAGGACGGGGCGGCGGTCGACGCGGACCGAGCCGAAGGCGTAGCCACCGGTTGCTGCGGCGACGCCGAGGCCCAGGACGAGCCAGCTTTTCCCGATCTTCGGGGCAGCGGTGAGCAGGGTCAGGCCTTCGGGTATCAGGCCCGGGACCACGTATTCCGTGGGTGGGAACACCTGGTTTGTGAGCCAGTCCGCAGTGAACGCCCCGTCGAGTGGGTCCGGCGCTGTGGGGTGTTCCATGACGTCCGTCATGCTGCGGACCTCCAATCGTTGTCGAGGGGCGGAACCGGCTGCGGAGTCGCGGCGGGGTCCGTCCGTAGGTAGTCGATGAACGCGGCTGCGGCCTGCTCTGCGCGTTCGGCTGCTCTCCGTTCGCCTTCTTCGATGCCGGCCCGAAATCCGGCTTGGTACAGGTCGGCGGCGATCGGGTCGCCCCCCATGAGCAGAGCCTCGGCCTGTTGATGCTGGTCGATTGCCTTGCGCAACGCCTGCTCGGCGGCGACGAGGTCATTTCCTGCGGCCGCCTGGACGTCTTGATGTGTAATCGTCATTTGCTCTTGTCCCCTTCTGCGCGAATCCGTCCATGTCGGGGGTTCGCTGAGCGGTGCGCGCTCAGGGGGTGCCGGCTACTCCTACTAATTGCCTAGCGTGTCGTTTGTCGTCGGTAGTCTGAGGACTGTGGGACGAGGCGAGTGCTTTTTGAGTCATTGAGTGCCCTCCCTTCTCTGCGTGGTGTCTCAGGGGGCCGATCCGGCGGTAGTGTCGCGGGAATGGCCCACCGGTCGAAGATGAAGCCCCGGCGTCACGTCCTAAGTGGACGCACGTCGGGGCTTTTCTGTGCTCGCAGGGCGCGGGAGACCGCTTGAATCTGCTCCGCCGTCGGAACGGGAGCGCGGGCGACTTGCTCGGCGATGTGCTCGGCGAGAGTCACAGGTCAAGTCCGAACAGCCGGTAGACCTCCCCGACGTCAACGCGGATCGTGCGACCGCCGGCTAGCGTGTACCGCGTGAGGCGGCCGTCGTCGAGAAAACGTCGGATAGTGCGCGTCGAAACGCTGACGGACTCGGCCGCCGTCTTTACGTCTACGAGGCGCGGTACGGGATTTTGTCCGTCTGACATTGGTTCTCCTTGGGGCTTAAATGCCAAAGGCCCCGAGGGCATGACGCCGTCGGGGCCTTTTCGTGGAATGCGGGCATGAAAAAGCCCCGATCGGCTTACTGCCGTCGGGGCTGGTAGTTGCCAGTAGATACAACTCTGGCACTGCTTATGAGTGTTCCACTTTGCGTCCGCACCTGTCAACACCCGGCCGTACGTGCCGCCTGACTAGGCCCTCCACTCAAACCTCACTCGCCCCGGATCGAAGACACGTGGCGCGGCCTTCCGAACTGGGTCGACATACACCTCGACCAGCGCATCAATCACTGCACGTCGCCCCTCGACGTCCGCAGCTTCCCACCGCTCTCGTGCCCCAGGGCCGGCGAACTCCGCCGCCGGTGCGCCCGTTACAGCCCGGGAAATCTGAGCCTCGACATCATCCATTTTCGCCCGCACGGCAGACGTAATTGTCGCCAATTGGCCCCCTGTAATCGCTCCGGCAGCGAACGCGCCTGCCGCTTCGTCCAACCGGGCGTGCAAGGCATCAGCCTCTGCCCTAAGTGCCCCAACGTCCACGGCCGGGGACTCGTTGGCGAGTAACGCGGATAACGTCTCAGGACGGCTTAGAACGCCTACGACCACCTCGGAGACGTACTCTTCGAGCGGTCCCGCGTTCTGCGACGAATGTCCCCCGCCCGTTTGCCTGCACTTATAGAAGAACCGCCCATTGTCGCCGCGCTGAGACATTGCGCGGGCGCTGATGCGCAGCGGTGCCCCGCACGTTCCGCAGCGGGCTAGACCTGAGAGTAGATGTCTTACCGCATCCTCACGGCGCGATCGTCGCGATGGGTCCGAGACAATGCCGGTGGCAGCGCGCCACACATCTTCAGAGACGATCGGCGGAAAGACGCTACGCACTCCTTCCAAGGCCTTGCCTTGGTACTTTCCGAGGCCTGCGTTAGCGGGCCGCAGTATCAGGTTGCGCACGCTTGTCGAAGTCCATGCCCCACCCCGCGCCGTCTTCACCCCGCGGTCGTTGAGGTCTTTCACAATGGATCCAATGGACCTGCCGGCGACTATAGCGTGGTAAGCCCCGCGGATCTCGGCGGCCTCGTCCTCATGGACCACAGGCACCCCGGCGACGAGCCGGTAGCCGTACGGAATCGGACCGCCCGGCCGCTGCCCGTTCTGGGCTATCTCCAACATCTTCCGACGCACACGCTCGCTCTTGTGCTCCGATTCGTATCGTGCCCACGCCCCAAGAGTTCGGGCAACGGCCCGCCCCGACGGGGTCGAAAGGTCAATCTCACCGGCCTTGACGGTATGCGTGGTTACCCCGTGCGCCTCGCAAAGGTCGATGTATCGCTCCAACTCCACCGGGGAGCGGTGTAGCCGGTCCGTATGCCAGGCCAGTACGCCGTTAATGTCGCTCTCGCCGAGGCGATCGAGCATGGCCATATACCTAGGCCGGGGCTTCCCGCTGAACGCGCTTGTGTCGTTGTCCACGTACTCGCCGGCAACGGTCCAGCCGAGTGCCTGCGCGAGTTCCCGACAATCACGAAGCTGCCGTTGCACGCCTAGGCCGGTGTGCTGGGCATCTTGAGAGATTCGGGCGTAGATGACGCAGGCGACGGGCATACACCCATCCTAGCCTTGGCTGTGCATTGACAAACGAATCGGTGCTGATGTTCTCGCCCGCGAGCAGCGGCAGGGTGCAGATCTTCGTCACAGCGTCCCGGGCCGAGTTCGCGTGCAGGCTGCACATGCCGGGCAGCCCGCTGTTGAGCGCGATGAGCATGTCCAGGCTCTCGGCCTCCCGCACCTCCCCCACCACGAGCCGGTCGGGGCGCATCCGCAGCGCCTCCTTGACCAGCCGCCGCAGAGGGATCTCGCCGGCGCCCTCGAGGTTGGGCTGGCGGCACTGCATGCCCACGACGTCGCGCAGGGGCACCTGCAGCTCGAAGATCTCCTCGACGGTCACGACCCGCTCCCGCGGCCCGATCGAGGCGCACAGGCAGTTGAGGAGGGTCGTCTTCCCGGCCTGGGTGGCGCCGGAGACGAGGATGTTCAGGCCGCCGGCCACCGCCGCGTCGAGGAAGCGCGCCGCGCGTGCCGGCAGCGAGCCCAGCTCCACCAGGTCGTCGAGCCGGCGGGCCCGCGCCACGAACTTGCGGATGTTCACCGCCCAGTGCCGGCGGGTCACGTCCGGGATCACCACGTGCAGCCGGGACCCGTCCGGCAGCGCGGCGTCCACGAACGGGGAGGAGAGGTCCAGCCGGCGGCCCGAGGACTTCAGCATCCGCTCCACCAGGTTGCGGATCTGCGCCTCGGTCAGCACCAGGCTGGTCAGCTCGGACTCCCCCTCGCGGGCCGCGTAGACCTCCGCGGGGCCGTTGATCCAGATCTCCTCGATCCGGGGGTCGTCCAGCAGCGGCTGCAGCGGCCCGAAGCCCGCCACCAGGTCCAGCAGCACCCGGCGGGCGGCCTGCAGGTCGGTCAGGGCCGGCAGCACCCCGCGCGCCGAGCGCTGGTCGTAGTCGCGCACCGCGGCGTCCACCAGCTCCCGGGTCCGCTCCAGCTCCAGCACCGGGTCCAGCCCCCGGCGCCGGATCAGCTCGCGCACCTCGGCCTCCACCAGCCCGAGCGCGTCCTCGGAGAGCAGTGCCGCCATGTGACCCCCTGCACGGTGCCCGGTGCGGTGCGCACCGGCGGCGCTCCCCCCGGAGCGCATGCACAGGAACATAGGCGAGACGGCGGCACCGGCCACAACCCCGGGGCCGTCGCCTGTGGACAGCCGGGCCTGACCTGCGGCGTTGTTCCCGACCGCGAACGCCCGGCACGTCACAGGATGCGGGTGCATGAAATGCGGGGCGGAGGGCGCCGCTCCGCGCCGTCCTGCGGAGACCGTGCCCGGCCGGCACCGGGGGTGCGCGCCGGGCCGCGAGAGCCGTAGGGTGGGCGGACGCGCTCCGCGCCGGAGGTCCGCACCCGCGGCGCGCAGCCGGGGCCGGCAGCACCGGGCCCCGCGCCGACCGGACCGTGGCCGCCGACCGGAAGGACCGCCGTGATCCACGTGAGCACCGCACAGCACGCCGCGCGCCCCGGCGTCGCCGCCCGGGCCCGGGCCCTGCTGCTCGCGGCCGTCCCCTTCACCGGCAACCTGCTCACCAGCGCCGTCGGCGCGGCCCTCGTCCGGCACGTCGGCGCCCCCGCACCGGGTACGAGGACCCCCGTGCCCCGGGGCTGGCCGACGGCATTCGCCCACCGGGGCGGCGCCGAGGTCGCCCCCGAGAACACCCTTGAGGCGTTCCGGGCCGCCGCGGCCCTCGGCGACGTCGTCCTGGAGCTGGACGTGCAGGTCAGCGCGGACGGCACGGCCGTCCTGATGCACGACCTGACGGTGGACCGCACGACGGACGGGACCGGGGCGGTCGCCCTGCTGCCCGTCGCGCAGCTGCGGCGCCTCGACGCTGGGCACGCGTTCACCCCCGACGGGCAGACCTTCCCGTGGCGGGGGCGCGGGGTGCGGGTCCCCACGCTGGCGGAGGTCTACGCGTCCTTCCCGGACCACCGCGTGGCGATCGAGCTCAAGGGCAACCGCCCCGGCGCCGAGGAGGTCGTCTGGCAGGCCGTCCGGGCGGCGGGGGCCCAGGACCGCACGCTGGTCGCGGCCAACCGCACCGCCTCGATCCGGCGCTTCCGCCGGGCCTCCGGCGGGGCGGTCCCCACCGCGGCCGCCGTCACGGAGTTCGCGGCCTTCCGGCTGCTGTGCCTGCTGGGCCGGCAGGACCGCCACGCCCTGCCCTTCCAGGGCCTGCAGCCGCCGGACACCCTGCTGGGGCTGCGGGTCCTCACGCCCCGGCTGCTGCGGGCCGCCCAGCAGGCCGGCCTGCGCGTGGACGTGTGGACGATCGACCGGGAGGAGGACATGCGCCGGCTGCTGGCGTGGGGCGTGGACGGTGTCATGACCGACCGGCCGGACCTGCTCGCCCGGGTGGTCCGGGAGGCCTGACCGGTGCGGGTCAGCCGGCGGGGCGCTCCCCGGGGGAGGACGGCGCGAAGGACCGCACCGAGGCCCGGTCGGCGTGGGCGGGGGCCGGGGCCCACGGCCGCTCCGCCTCGGTCACGGCGATGTGCCGGGCCAGCCGCGTCACGTTGACCTCCTGCTGGCGGTTGCGCAGGGCGGAGGTGGCCTGGGTGATCATGAAGACCACCACGAAGCCGTAGAGCACCAGGTCCGTGCCGCGGCCGATGCCGAAGAACTGGGCCACGCCCGTGAGCAGGTCGGGGAAGAAGATGGACAGGGCCGCGAAGATGAAGAAGGCCAGGCCCACGACCCGGCGGATCGCCTGGTGCTTGGCGTTGGCCCCGCCGCGGATCAGCGCGAGCGCGCCGTAGCCCACGGCGAGGACCAGCAGGATCTGCACGGCGTAGATCATGGGGGGCGTTTCTTTCCTTCGGTGGTGCGGGGTGCGGGCGGGTCGGTGCGGGGGGCTACTTCACGAACAGCTCGGCGAGGATGTTCACGCCGTTGAGCAGCGACTGCCCCTTGGACTTCGAGTAGTCCGTGTAGATGATCTGCACCGGGTGCTCCACCCAGCGCGGCCGGATGTCCGCGAGCTGGTTGACGATCTCCGAGGCGTGGGCCATCCGGTTCTGGGTCAGCCGGATCCTCGACAGCGTGCCCCGGTCGATGGCGCGCAGCCCGTTGTGCGCGTCGGAGAGGTCCATGCCCGTGGAGAGCCGGGAGAAGAACGCCGCGGTGCGCAGCACCACCCGCTTGAGCGCGGAGACCTGGGTGCGCCGGTCCAGGAACCGGGAGCCGAGCACGACCTCCGCCTCCCCCGAGCGGATGCGCCCGACCATGTCCCACGCGTCGACCACGCGGTGCTGGCCGTCGGAGTCGAAGGTCACCACGCAGTCCATGTCCGGGTCCTGCAGGGCGTACTCGAAGCCGGTCTGCAGGGCCGCGCCCTGGCCCAGGTTGATGGGGTGCTGGACGACCACGGCACCGGCCTCGGCGCAGATGCGGGCGGAGTCGTCGGAGGACCCGTCGTCGACGCAGACGACGTGCGGGAAGGTCCTGCGGAGCTCCCTCAGCACCTCTCCCACGACGGCCGCCTCGTTGTACACGGGCATGACGATCCACGAACGACTCACCCGGACATTCTCGCACAGCGCGCCGGGCCCGCCCGTCAGGGCCGGTCCCCGGCCGGGTGGCCGTTATGATCGACCCGACCCTTCCCCCCACCGTGAGGACGAGACTGTGCCCGCTGCCAGGACGAGCTCCGCAGGACCGACGTGCTGACGGACTGGTGGCCGTACCTCCCGGCGTTCCTGGTGCTGCTGGCGTTCCTGTGGCTGCCCGGGCTCGCCCTGTTGTGGGCGTTCGGGCAGCGCGGCGGCCGGACCCTGCTGACCGCTCCGGCCTTCAGCGTCGCCGTCGTCGGGCTCACGGGGGTGGTGCTGGACCTCGTCGGCGTCCCCTACGGGGCGCTCTCCCAGGTGCTGGCCGCGGTGGTGCTGGCGGGGCTGGCCTGGCTGGTGGGGCGGCTGATCCCGCGCGGCGGGCACGCGGCCGGCTCCTCCGCGGCGGCGCCGGACCCGGGGGACCCGGAGGCCCGCGTCGGCGCGGCGCACCGCTGGCTGTTCCCCGCGGGGGCCGCGGCCGGGCTCGCGATCGGCGCGGTGCTCCTGGTGCGCCGGCTGACGTCCGTGATCGGCGCCCCGGAGGCCATGGCCCAGCGCTGGGACAACATCTTCCACCTCAACGCGATCCGCTACGTCGTGGAGACCGGCAGCGGCTCCACCCTGACCCTGAACCGGCTGGTGAACCCGGACAGCGCCATCGCCCTGTACCCGGCGGCGTGGCACCAGCTGGCGTCCCTGGCGGTGCCGCTGAGCGGTGACAGCGTGCTCGTCGCCCACAACCTGACCCTGCTCGCGGTGGCCGGGGTGGTCTGGCCGGTCTCGTGCATCTTCCTGGTGCGCTGCCTGGTCGGCCCGTCCGCGGTCGCCGCCGTGGCCGCCGGCACGGCGGCCGCCGGGTTCAGCGTCTTCCCGCTGGGCCTGATGTCCTGGGGGCCGCTCTTCCCCAACCTGCTCGCCCTGGCGATCGTCCCGGTCTCCCTCGGGCTGTTCGTCCGGCTGCTGGGGCCGGGGGTGACCGCGGACCGGACCGCCCGCACCCCGGACGCCGCCGGCCGGGTCCGCCTGGCCGCCAGCCTCGTGGTCACCCTGGGCGCGCTGTTCGTCGCCCAGCCCAACGCGTTCCTGGCCCTGCTCGTGGTCGCCGTGCCGCTGGCGGCGACGGCCTGGTGGCTGGGGCTGCGGACCGCGGCCCGCGCCCGGCGGCTCGGGCCGTCGCTCGGGCTCGCGGCGGTCGCGGCGGTCGCGGTCACCGCGTGGCTGCTGCTGTGGAACGTGCTGACCACCTCGTTCGTGTGGGAGCCGTCCACCACCGTGGCGCGGGCGGTCGGCGAGGCCCTGCTCTACGGCGCCAACGGCCGGGAGGACGTCCCCTGGGTGCTCGTGGTGCTCACCGCGGCGGGGATCTACGCCGCCGTCTCCCGGCGGAGGCTGCGCTGGCTGGTCGTCGCGCACCTGGTGCTCGTGTACCTCTACGCCGTGGCGGCCGCGGGCGAGGAGGGCCCGGCCCGGCAGTGGCTCGTGGGCGGGTGGTACACCGACTCGTACCGGCTCGCGGCCACCCTGCCCATGACCGCGGTGCCGCTCATCGCCCTCGGGGCCGCGCACGTGGTGGCCGGTCTCGCGGCGGCCGGGACGGCGCTGGCCTCCTTCGCGGGCCGGCCCCGCGCCGCCCGCGCGGCCTACCCCGTGGCGGCGCTCGTGCTGCTGGGGCTCGCGGTGCCGTACTCCCAGGTCGAGTCGCTGACGCAGGCCACCCGGTGGGGCAAGCAGTACTACGCCTGGGAGGGCCCGGAGAGCATCCTCAACCGGGCGGAGTACGAGCTGCTGCAGGACCTCGACGAGCTCACCGAGCCGGGGGACGTCATCGCGGTCAACCCCTGGAACGGCGGATCGCTGGCCTACGCGGTCGCGGACCGGCCCGTGACGCAGTACCACGTCGAGTCGCCCGACACCGCGCTGGGCGCCCTGGACCCGGAGCTGCACGCCCTCGCGGCGGGCATCGGCGACGCCGTCCCGGGCAGCCCGGCCTGCGCGGCCGCCGAGGAGCTCGACGTCCGCTGGGTGCTGGACTTCGGCACCCAGTTCATCATCCCGCACGCCCGGCAGGCCCGGGACTACGCGGACCTCAACGCCGTCGACCCCGCCGGCGCCCCCGGCCTCGCCCTCGTCGAGCGCGAGGGCCCGGCGGCGCTCTACGAGGTCGTCGTCCGTGCCGCAGGAGCCCGTCAGCCCGCGTTCTCCGCGGCGCGGAACTGCTCGATCACCTCGTCGATCGGCCCGTCGCTGCGGACCCGGCCGTGCTCGATCCACACCCCGCGGTCGCAGACCTTGCGGACCACGTCGAAGTCGTGGCTGACCACCAGGAGGGTCTTGCCCTCCTCCGAGAGCTCCCGGACCCGGCCCAGGCTCTTGCGCTGGAAGGGCTCGTCGCCGACCGAGAGGATCTCGTCGATGATGAAGATGTCCGGGTCGGTGAACACCGCCACGGCGAAGGCCAGGCGCAGGTACATGCCCGAGGAGTAGAACTTCACCTCGGTGTCGATGAACTGCTCGATCTCGGAGAAGGCGACGATCTGGTCGAACTTCCGGTCGATCTCGTCCTTCGTCATCCCGAGGATCGCGCCGTTGAGGTACACGTTGTCCCGGCCGGTGAGGTCCGGGTGGAAGCCGGCCCCCACCTCGATCAGCCCGGCCACGCGCCCGTTGACCTCCAGCGTGCCGCCGTCGGGGCTCATCACGCCGGAGACCAGCTTGAGGAACGTGGACTTCCCGGAGCCGTTGAGCCCCACGAGGGCGACGCTCTCGCCCGGGCGGATGCTGAGGCTGAGGTCCTCCAGGGCGCGGAAGCGGTTGGAGATGTCCTGGCGCCGGCCCCGCGCGAGCCACATCACCGTCTCCTTCAGGGAGCGGGCGTGGCGCAGCGAGAACTCCTTGGCCAGGTGCCGGGCGACCACGGCGGGCTCGGCCGGGGGGATGGTGCGGTCAGTGCTCATCGTCACAGCTCCTGCGCGAAGCGGCCCTCGAGCCGGCGGAAGGTCAGGTCGCCCAGGAACATGATCACCGCGACCACCAGCAGGGCGACCGGCGTCCACAGGGAGAACAGGTCGGGCGGCACGGTGTGGGCGCCGGGGCTGGTGGTCGGCAGCCAGAACGCCGCGTGGGAGAGCTCCACGGCCACGGTGAGGGGGTTGAGCATGAACCCGGCGAACCACCCCGGGCCCAGCACGTCCCGCACCATCATCCACGGGTAGAGCACCGGCGCGGACCACGTGCTGACCATCACGATCAGGTCCACGAAGTTCTCGGCGTCGCGGAAGAACACGTTCGCCGCGCCGAAGAGCATGCCCAGGCCCGCCCCCAGCAGCCCCACCAGCAGCAGCGCCGCGGGGATCGCCAGCAGGGAGATCCACGTGGGCGACCAGCCCACGATCAGGCACGCCACGAGCATCACCACCAGCTGCGGGAGCAGGTGCACCCCGGCCACCCACACGGAGGCCACCGGGAACATCTGCCGCGGCAGGTAGATCTTCTTGATCAGGCTGGCGTTGGCCACGATGGAGCGGGCGGCGTTGCCGAAGGACTCCGAGAAGAAGTTCATCAGGATGATCCCGGAGAACAGGTAGACGGCGTAGTTCTCCATCCCCCGCTCCAGGCCCAGGAAGATGCCCAGCGCCACGTAGAAGACCACGAACTGGATGCCGGGCTTCACGTAGGACCACAGCAGCCCCAGGATCGTGCCCCGGTAGCGGATCTGCAGCTCCTTGTCGACCAGCAGCTTCAGCAGGTAGCGCTGCCGGAAGACCGCCGGCAGCCCCGTCCCGGGGGACGGCCTCCGGACGACCGTGGGTGCCGCCATCAGACGCCGATCTCCGAGTGCTCGCGGAAGGTCGCCTCCCACGCCTCCATGGAGGTCACCTCCGGCAGGGCCTGCCGGTAGCGGCGGGAGAGCTCCGGCCAGCGCAGGGCCAGCTGCGCGTGCAGCCGCAGGGACTCGGCCAGCAGGGCCCGGGCCTCCCGCGGGGAGCGCTTGTACCAGGTGTAGCCGGTGCCGTCCGAGGCCGAGACCAGGGCGCTGTCGTAGCGGGTGAGCCGCCACCAGCGGGCGTCCTGGTAGGGCAGGTGCACCTGCGGGTGCTGGTCCGCCTCCTCCTTGGGGCGCACCGCGAGGTGGCGCACCAGGGCGGACGCCGTGGAGGTGAGGATCTTCACCCCGTGCGGTGCGGAGAGCCCCCGGGTGCGGACGGGCCGGGCCGAGGCCACCGCCGGGTAGGCGTCGATGTCGGCCTGGTAGACCGCGTCGGTGTGCTGGGTCATCAGCCGGCGCACGTCGCGGATCCGCTGGGGCAGCAGCTCGTGCAGCGTCTCGGGCCCGGCCAGCACGTCCCGGAGGGCGAGCACCCGGGCCTCCTCGGCGAAGTACTGCATGGACAGCAGGTGCCGGAGGTCCTTGGCCCCGTTGCGGCCCAGCACCTCCCCGCCCCGCTCGAACGGCGAGTGCAGCAGCGCGGCCACGAGCTGGTTGCGCTTGTGGAAGTACGCCTGCCAGCTGATGGTGTCGTCCTTGTCCGCCCAGGCCAGGTGCCACACCGCCACGCCCGGCAGGGACACGGTCCGGTAGCCCGCCGCCTTCGCGCGGATGCCGTACTCGACGTCGTCCCACTTGATGAACACGGGCAGGGCCAGGCCGATCTCGCGGATGACCCGGGTGGGGATCAGGCACATCCACCACGCGTTGTAGTCGACCTCGACGCGGCGGTGCATCCAGGCCGTGCTGCGCAGGTTGCTGTGCCGGAAGTCGTGGCCGAGCTCGACGCCCTCCCCCGCGGGCCCGTACTGGAAGCTGTACGGGTCCATCGCCTCGCCGAAGTTGTGGATCTTCGTGGGGTTCAGCAGGTCGATCATGTGCCCGCCGACCAGGGTGGGTCGCTTGCAGAAGTCGGCGAACACGCTGACCCGCCGCACCGCCTCCGGCTCGATCTCCACGTCGTCGTCCATGAGCAGCACGTAGGTGCTGTCCGCGCGGACGGCCTCGTACATCCCGCGCGCGAAGCCGCCGGCCCCGCCGAGGTTGCCCTGGTCGATCACGCGCAGACGGTCGCCGAAGCGCTGCCGCACCTCGTCGAAGCCGGGCTCGTCCACGACCTTCTGGTTGCCCTGGTCCACGATGACGACCTGGGCGACCTGCGGCAGGTTCTCCTGCTGCTCGACGAGCAGCCGGGCGTTGGTCAGGCAGTAGGACGGCTTGTTCATGGTGGTGATCTGCAGCGTCACGGTGCCCTCGGGCACGCCCGTGCCGTCGCCCAGCCACTGGGCGCCGAGCAGCTGCAGGTCCTCGTCCGCGGCGGCGAGGTCGAACCAGTACCACCCGCCGTCGGCGAAGGCCTTCAGGGGCAGCACGGCCTCCACCACGTGCTCGGCGCCGGCGACCTCGTGCACGGAGACCGGCACGGACTCGCCCCGGGCGTTGGAGCTGTGCACGCTCACCGTGCCGCGGCCGGTGGTGCGCACGCGCAGCACGACCTCGCGCAGGTGCGTGTTGTGCCGCCAGTAGCTGGCCGGGAACGCGTTGAAGTACGTGGCGAAGGACACGGTGCTGCGGGCGCGCACGCGCGCGGAGGTGCGCCCGAGGATCGTCAGCCCGCTCGAGCCGGCGGGCTCGGAGGCCACGTTCACCACGATCTGGGGGCGCTGCTCGCCCGTGTCCTCCTGCTGGACGGAGCTGCCGGTGTCCGCCCGGGTGTCCAGGTAGAGCGGCTGGGTGGCGCTGCGGTCCTTGGCCGGGAAGACGAGCTCCTGCAGCACCCGGTGGGCGGTGCCCTCGGTGCCGGTCCGGTCGGTGTCCTGGGTCGTCGCGGTCACGCGTCCACTCCCCCGCTCTCGATGGTGGCCCCGCCGGTGAAGTGGGGCTTGAGCTTGTTGTCGACCATGGACAGGGCGGCGCCGATGGCCATGTGCATGTCGAGGTACTTGTAGGTGCCGAGCCGGCCCCCGAACAGGACCTTGTCCTCGCCGCGGGCCAGGTCGCGGTACTTCAGCAGCTTCTCCCGGTCCACGGGCGTGTTGACCGGGTAGTACGGCTCGTCGCCCTTCTCGGCGAAGCGCGAGAACTCCCGCATGATCACCGTGGCGTCCTTGGTGTAGTCGCGCTCCGGGTGGAAGTGGCGGAACTCGTGGATCCGGGTGAAGGGGACGTCGGAGTCCGGGTAGTTCATCACCGGCGCGCCCTGGAAGTCCTCGATCGGCAGGACCTCCTCCTCGAGGTCGATGGTCCGCCACGACAGGTCGCCCTCGGCGTAGTCGAAGTACCGGTCCACGGGGCCGGTGTAGACCACCGGCACCTGCCCGGAGACGGCGGAGCGGGAGTAGTCGTGGCCGTCGTCGAAGAAGTCGGTGTCCAGGCGGACGTCGATCTTCGGGTGGTCCGCCATGCGCTCGAGCCAGGCGGTGTAGCCGTCCACCGGGAGGCCCTCGTACTTGTCGTTGAAGTACCGGTTGTCGTAGGTGTAGCGCACCGGCAGCCGGTTGATGATCGAGGCCGGCAGGTCCTTGGGGTCCGTCTGCCACTGCTTGCCGGTGTAGTGCTTGATGAACGCCTCGTAGAGGGGCCGGCCGATGAGCTGGATGCCCTTGTCGTTGAGGTTCTGCGGGTCCGTCCCGGCGAGCTCCCCGGCCTGCTCCTGGATCAGCGCCCGCGCCTCGGCCGGCGAGTACGCCGCCCGGAAGAACTGGTTGATGGTGCCGAGGTTGATCGGCATGGGGAAGACCTCGTCCTGGTGGCGCGTGTAGACGCGGTGGACGTAGTCGGTGAAGTCGGTGAAGCGGTTGACGTAGTCCCAGACGCGCTCGTTGGAGGTGTGGAAGAGGTGGGCGCCGTAGCGGTGGACCTCGATCCCGGTCTGCTCCTCGTTCTCCGTGTAGGCGTTGCCCCCGATGTGGGAGCGACGGTCGATGATGGCCACGTTGAGGTCCAGCTCGTTGGCGGCCCTCTCGGCCACGGTCAGGCCGAAAAGGCCCGACCCTACGACGACGAGATCTGCGTTCACGGGCATACTCCTGACATTGGTGTCCTGGTGGGCCCGGCCGACATCCGGCCGGTGGGGGAGGGCACGGGCGCGCCGGGCGTGCGCTGCGTACCAAAGTACCTGATCAGTCCGGGAAGCCCTGAAGCAGCCACTCGGCGGCGAGGCGGCCCGAGGCCGCCAGGGAGGCGTTCTCGGCCGCCCAGTCCGCGCGCCGGCGCCGCAGCCGCTCGTTCTCCTCGGCGAGGGCCGGGTCGCGCCGGCGGTCCAGGGCGGCGATCATCGCCTCGGCCACCGCGTCCGCGTCGTGGTCCACGGCCGCGCCCAGGCCGTTGTCCTCCACGAGCTCGGCGGCGACGCCGGCCCCGGCGTAGACGACGGGGGTGCCGCAGGCCGCGGCCGCGTAGATCTTGGTGGGCTTGGTGAAGTCGTAGCCGTTGTGCGGCAGCACGGCCCCCAGCGCCGCCACGGCCCCGCGGGTCCACTCGGCGGTCTCGGCGGCGGGGCGCAGCCCCTCGAACACGACGTGGCCGGGGGCGGTGCGGGCGGCGATCTCCTCGACCCGGTCGATGTCGGAGCCCCGGCCGAAGAAGCGCAGCTGCGCGTCGGGATGGGCGCGCAGGACCCGGGGCATGGCGCGGACGAACACGTCCGCGCCCTGCCACTCGGACATCGACCCGGCGTAGACGAAGTAGGGGGCGCCGGGGTCGGCCACGGGGCCGTCGGGCCGGAAGACGTCGGTGTCGATGCCGTTCTCGGCCACGAGCACCTTCTCCCACGCGACGCCGGTGACGGACTGCAGCTCCCGTCCCATCGCCTCGGAGACGGTGAGCACGCCGGCGGCCCGCCGCGCCGCGAGCGTCTCCATGACCCGCATGGCGCGCTTGAGCAGCGGGGAGACGTCCATCTTCTCCGCGGCGGTCGTCCAGATGTCCGGCGCGTACCACACGTAGGGCCGGCCCCGCAGCGCCGAGGCGGCGAGCACGGCCATCCCCGTGGTGGGGGGCGGCTCGCTGACCACGAGGTCGGCCCGGGTGAGCAGCAGGCGGAAGAACACGGGGACGTCGAAGCTCAGGTACGGCACGATGCCGCGCACGTAGTCGAACCGGTCCCGCAGCACGGGCCAGCGCCGCACCGGGTAGGGCTCGGGCTCGGGCTCCGTCCCGGCCGGCGGGCGCGTGGTGAGCACGCGCACCTGCGCGCCCCGCTCGGTGAGGCCCCGGGCCAGGGCGCGCAGCCGGAAGGACGCGGCAGCCGGCTCGGGGGCGAAGATGCGGCTGACGATGACGACGCGGCGGGGAGTCACGGGGCGACCACCTGTTCGGAGCTTCTCGACGGGCAGGGACAAGGGAGGCCGGGCACGACGGCGCCCGGCGCGGGCGCTCCCACTGTACTGGCCCGCTCCTACCGCACGGTGCGGCTCGTCCAGGCGAGCACCGCCGGGCGGAACAGCAGGAGGAGCACGACGACGGCGGGCGCGGCCAGGACCAGGCCGATCGCCCACTGGCCGGCCTGGAGCAGCGGGAGGGCGAGCACCAGCACGAAGAGCTGGACCACCAGCGCCGCGGCCCGCGGCCACCGGAAACCGCGCCACAGGCCCCGGCCCACGTGCAGCAGCCACAGCGCGCCGCCGAGGAGCACCAGCACCAGGAACACCGTCCCGCCCACGGTCAGGGGCTGCTCGAAGAGCAGCGTCCACACCAGGCGGAGCCCGGCGACGGCCAGGGCCAGGGCCTCCAGCAGCACGGTGCCGGCCAGCACGGCGATCTCGCGCGGGCGCACGCCCGGGGAGGGGGTGGACATGGTGACGGTCTCCTTCCGGCCGGGCGGGCGCGGGCTGCCGCGCTCCCCCGCCACCCTAGTGCGCCGCGCCGCGGCGGGCAGGTCCCCGGGACGCCCGCCCGGGGCCGGCTGTGAGGAAGACCTCACCGACACGGGTGTGACCGGCGCCCCAAACCCCTTGTCCCCCACCCCGCGGCGTGGGAAGGTGGACGACAGTTCTTCACAAGGCCCGTGCGAATGGGCCTTTTCTCTTGTCCCGGACGCCCCTCCCGCAGGATCGTTCTGCCCTGTGCGCCGGGACCCGTCCTTGAAAGGAGCGATCGCTGACCATGGATTGGCGTAGTCGCGCAGCATGCCTGGAGAAGGATCCCGAGCTGTTCTTCCCCGTGGGCAACACCGGACCTGCTCTGCTCCAGATCGAGGAGGCGAAGGCCGTGTGCCGCAGCTGCCCCGTGATGGACACCTGCCTCCAGTGGGCCCTCGAGTCCGGCCAGGACGCCGGGGTTTGGGGCGGGATGAGCGAGGACGAGCGGCGGGCCCTCAAGCGCCGCGCCGCCCGCGCCCGCCGCGCCTCCTGAGGCACCCGCCCGGGACGAGGACGTCCGCGGCACCGGAGGACCGGGACCCCACGGGGTCCCGGTCCTTCGCCGTCAGGGGCCGGGCTGGTCGTCGAGACGGGCCCGCACCGTGACCTCGGTGCCGCCGCCCTGGCGCGGGGACCAGCGGATCGACCCGCCCAGCTCCCCGGCCACGAGGGTGCGCACGATCTGCATCCCCAGCCCCTCCCCGGCGTCCGCCCGCCGGAACGCGCCCGTGCCGGACTCCTCCACCGCGGCGGTGCCCATGCCCACCCCGTCGTCGCTCACCACGACCTCCAGCAGCTGGCCGGCGCCCTCCTCGTCGGGCAGCCGGGACGCCTCCAGGGTCACCGTCCCGGTCCGTCCGGCCAGGCCGTGCTCGACCGCGTTCGTGACCAGTTCGTTGATCACCAGGGCCAGGGGCGTGGCCAGGCGGGTCGGCAGCTCGCCGAACTCCCCGATGATCCGCGTGCGCACCGACTGCTCCGGGGCGGCCACCTCGGCGGCGAGGCGGAACTGCCGCTCGATGAGCTCGTCGAAGTCCACGTTCTGCGAGAAGCCCTGCGAGAGCGTCTCGTGCACCATGGCGATCGTCGCCACGCGGCGCATCGCCTGCTCGAGCCCGTGCCGGGCCTCGTCGGTGGTCATCCGCCGGGCCTGCAGGCGCAGCAGGGCGGAGACCGTCTGCAGGTTGTTCTTGACCCGGTGGTGGATCTCCCGGACGGTCGCGTCCTTCGACACGAGCTCCAGGTCCCGGCGGCGCAGCTCGGTGACGTCGCGGCACAGCAGCACGGCGCCCAGCCGTCCCGACCGGTCCCGCAGGGGCACGGAGCGGAAGTTCACGCTCACCCGGGCGCCCTCCACCTCGGTGCGCCAGGCGGTGCGCCCGCTGAGCACCGGGGCGAGCGTCTCGTCCGGTTCGACGCCGGGGCCCAGCGCCGGCGGGACGACGTCCATGAGGCGCTTGCCGACCAGCTCGCCGTCGATCCCCAGCCGGCGCAGCGCGGACTCGGCGTTGGGCGAGACGTAGGCCACCCGGTCGTCCGCGTCGATCCGGATGGCCCCGTCCCCGACCCGGGGGGCGCCGCGGCGGGAGCCCGTGGGCGCCGAGAAGTCCGGCCACAGGCCGTCGTTGGCCATCCGCAGCAGCGCGTCCGCCGCCTCCCGGTAGACGACCTCCTGCAGGGAGGACACCTGCCCGGACCTCCGGCCGGTGTGCACGGTCAGCAGCGCGAGGGTGCGGCCGTTGCGCACGAGCGGGACGATCTTGACCTGGGCGGCCGCGGCCGGCCCCTCCCCTCCCGCGCGCAGCAGCTCGATCCGCCGCCCCACCCAGGCCGCGCGCAGCGGCCCGGTGAGCTCCTCGGGCAGGAGCTCCCCGACCATGTCCTGGTGGAAGACGGTGGGCCCGGTCGCCGGCCGGACGTGGGCGAGGACCCGGAAGGGGCTGGCCGGGGCGGGCATGCCGCGGCCGTTGCCGCTGCCGGTGGAGGGGATGTAGTCCACGGGGAAGCTCAGCACGAGGTCGCCGAAGGCGAGGTCCGAGATGAGCTGCCAGTCCCCCACGAGCAGGTGCAGCCACTCGTAGTCGCCGGGACCGAAGTCACCGCAGGTCCTCAGGGGATCCGTGAACGCCACTGCGCCTCCGGTCGTCGCGGGCGGGGGAACCGGGCGGCGCCCCCGGGGTCAGCGGCGCAACCAGGCCCCGACCCTGCCGCCCAGCCTAGTACCGCGCACGACCGGCTCCCCGTCCGCGCCCGGGTCCTCCGGCCCGGCGAGCACCCGGGCGGCGAGCCCGCGCAGCGCCGCGCGCCCGGGCGAGCCGGCCGCGGTCTCCGCCAGCACCGCGCCCGCCAGCAGCGCCTCGTCGAAGACCTCCGGGTCCCACGGCACGAAGTGCTCCACGGCCGCCCCGGAGCCGAACCGGGCCCACGCCTCGCGGATCCCCAGCTCCGGGGCCCGCCCCGCCGCGGAGCGGCGCAGCTTGTTGACCGTGACGACGAGCCGGGCGCCCGGCGCCGCCGCGGCGACGTCGGGCAGCGCCTTGACCAGCCGGGGAACCCCGATGGCGTCCGCCGCCCCCACGGCCACGACCACGTCCGCCCGCTCCAGCACCGTCAGCGCCGCCGCGTGCCGGCGGGGCGCCATGGTGTCCACGGTGAGCTCCTCGTCGGCCTCGAGCGCGAAACCGCAGTCCACGACCGTCGTCCCGAACTCCTGGGCGCAGCGCTCGAGGACCGCCGCCACCGCCCCCGAGCGCAGCTCGGGCCACCGGTCCTGGCGGGTGAGTCCGGTGAGCACCCGCACGGTCCGCCCCGCGACCGCCACGTCGGCCGCGGTCCGGCGCAGCGCCGGGCCGTCGAGCCGTCCCTGGTCGGCCAGGCGGCAGGCCTGCGCGAGCCCCGCCGCCTCGTCCAGCATGCCGAGGGCGGCGGCCACCGAGGGCCCGTAGGTGTCGGCGTCCGCCAGCGCCGCGTCCTCGCCGAGCAGCGCGAGCTCGGCGGCCAGGTTGACCGCCACGGTCGTGCGGCCGGGCGCTCCGGTGGGCCCCCACACGGCCACGATCCGCCCGGACCGCGGCGGCCCCTGCGTCTCCGCGCCGGGTACGGCCGGCGCGGCCCCGGTGCGCGCCCCGACGGCGGCCTCCGCGGCGTCGGCCCGGCCGTCGGCGGCCTGCCGCTCCGGCGCGGCGACGTCGGCGTAGCCGACGGCGCTCGGTGCGGCCCCCGCGGCGGCCACCGCCTCCTCCACCAGGCGCGCGGCATCGGCGGGACCCGCTCGTTCCGGGACGACCACGGCGCCCAGTCCCGCGAGCCGGCGGTGGTCGTGCCCCTCGAGCACCAGCAGCACCGCCCCGCCAAGCCGGACCTGCTCCAGCAGGCTGGCGGTCAGCTGCTCGGCGCCCTCCGCGACCAGGGCGGCCCGGCCGAGCCCCGCCCGCGCCGCCGCGAGGAGCTCGGTCAGGTCCAGGCAGCGCCGGACCACCGTGACGGGTCCGTGCAGCCGCTCGATGCCGTCGACCAGGGGCCACGTGGAGATCCCCAGCGCCATGACCGGCAGGCCCGTCACGGCGCGCCCGCCGGGTTCCACACGAGCGTGACGCGGGCGTCGTTGCCCAGGGCGTCCACGACGTCCTCCATCGGGCCGTCCTCGACGAGCACGTGCACCACCGTGCCGCGGTCCGCCCCCAGTGCGCCCTCGTCCGCGGAGACCGAGGCGATCTCCGCGGCGGGCAGCAGCAGGCGCGCGGACTCGTGGCCACGGCCGGAGGGCTTCTGGTCGGCCACCCACACGTCGACGCGCGAGCCCGCCGCGGCGTCCTCGGGCAGCGGGTGCTCGACGGGCACCGCGACCGGCTTGCGATCGAGCCGGTCGACCGTGCCGAGGGCGGCCCCCGGCAGCAGCTGGCCCTGCGGGATCCGCTGCGTCGCCACCGTGCCCGGGGCGGGTGCGGCGCCCGCCGGGACGTACAGGCCGGCGGCGTCCTGGAGGCGGACGTCCACGGCCACGACGTCGTCCCCGGTCACGGCCTGCCCGACCTCGAGGTCGCGGGCCGCGGCCAGGTAGGGCTCCGTGCGGTTGGTGGCGGTGACCACCGCGGTGACCCCGGCGACGGAGAGCAGCACGAGCAGCAGCCCGGTGAGCAGCCGCGGATCCTTCCAGGTCGGCCTTCTGAACCGGGCCGACGCGGCGTCCGCGCCCCTGACCGTGCCGCTCATCGGCGACCGCCTTCCTCCTGCACGGGCCGGCCGTGGCGCCGCGCTCGTCGCCCACATTCTGCTCCCCCGCCCGGACCACGGGAACCGCCCGGTGCACAACTGGGGACAGGCACGCACCCGCCCCACAGGGGCTCCGCGCGTGCGGGGCGGGGCGTCCTCCCTTGTGGACGGCCACCCGGCGACCGGTGTTCGGTGGCAGACTGGGACCGACGAACAACGACGTGCGAGGAGGCGGAGCATGGCGCAGCAGCGCTTCCTGACCCTGGCCGACGTCGCCGAGATCCTCAACGTCTCGGCCACGCAGGCGAGAGCCCTGGTGCGCAGCGGGGAGCTGCCGGCCATCCAGGTGGGCGGGCGTGGTCAGTGGCGGGTCGAGACGGCCAAGCTGGAGGAGTACATCGCCCGCGGCTACGAGCGCACGGCGGAGGCCGTGCGCTCCGGCTCCCTGGACTGACCGGCGCCCGCGCGGCGCCGCGGCGGCGCGGCGCTCACGCCCCGGTGAGCGAGGAGACGCAGACCAGGGCCGAGAACGGCACCGCCCGCGAGGCGGTCACGCTGCCCCGCCTGCGGTAGTCGTCGTCCGGGTGCAGGGCCAGGTCCACGAAATCGGCGCCCACCCCGTCGATGGTCCCGTCCAGCTCCCCCAGGGCTCCGCCGCCGGTGAGCCGGATCCGCACCCGGACCCGGCCCCGGGCGAGCGCCCGCAGCGCGTGGGCCAGTCCCAGGCGCACGGTCACCGTGTCCGCGGCCGGCTGCCACCCCCGGCCCAGGGACTCCCACCACAGCACCGCGCCCAGCGGCACGAGGTGCTCGGCGCCCCGGTCCTCGAGAGCGACCCATCCGGCGCCCAGCGCCCGCACCCGCCCCTCGACCGGCACGGAGCCGGCCAGCAACGCCCGCACCGGCGCACCGTGCCGTCGGCGCAGACGGTCGGTCAGCAGCACCCGCGCGTACTCGGCCCGGACCTGCTCGGCGGCCTCGGCCTCGAGGGCCTGCTGGTCCGCGGCGGCCAGCTGGGCCTCCATGTCCGCGAACAGCTGCTCCCAGCGCACCCGGGCCTCCCTCCGCCGCCCGGCGCCTCCGGCCGCGCAGGCCCTCAACCTAGGACCGCCCCGCACGGCCGTCAAGACGCTCTGTGTCCACCGGCGAACGCACGAACCTTTACACCCGGCCCACCCCGGTGCTACCAATTCCCCATGACACCAAACCGTGTCAAACGACATCAAACGGCATCAAAGTGGGCGTTCGGGCGACGACGCCGGGAGGCCGGCACAGGCTCCACGGCCGGTTCCGCGTCCCGTGTCGCGGCCGAGCTGTGGCCCGTCCTGCTGCTGCCCGCCCTCGGCCTGGCGCTCGCCGCCAGCGGTGCCGTCCTCTCCGGCGGTCTCCCGGCCGGTCCCGGACGCACCGGCGGGACACGCGGCACCCCGTGGCCCGCCGCCGCGGACCCCGGGCAGCTGGTGGGCCTGGCCGCGGCCGGCCTCGGCTGCGCGGTGCTGGTGGCCTGGGCGGCGGCCGCCGCCCTCGCCGTCCTGGCGGTGGTGGCCGGGCGCCGGCGGTGGGAGCGCCTGGGCCGGCTGTGCGGCCGCTGCTCCCCCGCGCTGCTGCGCCGGGCAGCCGCCACGGCCCTGGGGCTGCAGCTCGTCGCGGCCCCGGGGGCGGTCGCCGACGAGGCGCCCTCGCCCTTCTGGTCCGGCGGCGCCGCGGTGCACGGGTCCTCCGGGACCGCTCCGGAGGGACCGGCGCAACCGTCCACCGGCGCGGGCTCCCCGGCACCGGGCTCCCCGGCACCGGACTCCCCCGCACCGCCGCCGCGCACCGCGTCCCCGAACGGGGAGGCACCGCCGCCTGCCGGGTCGCGCCCGGCCCCGGTGGAGCGCACGGTCGACGGCGCCGTCACCGTCCTGCGCGGGGACACCCTGTGGTCCCTCGCCGCGGCGCAGCTCGGCCACGGGGCCTCGGCCGAGGACGTCGACCGCGCCTGGCCCGTCTGGTACGAGCTGAACCGGCACGTCCTGCGGCACGGTCCCCATCTGCTGCTCCCCGGTCAGCGGCTCGTGGTGCCCGGCGCGGGGCACCACTGACCCGTCCGGTCCGCACCACCCCGTCCGCCCCGTCCGCCCCGTCCGCCCCATCCGCCCCGTCCGCCCCGTCCGCCCCGTCCGCCCCGATCACCGTCGCACCGCTCCCAGGAGGCCCGTCATGAACGCACCCGCCGCCGGTTCCGATCCGGTCGCCCGCCCGCTCGCTCCCCGGCCGTCCCCGTCCGCGCCGCCGGTCCGCCGGGAGCGCCCGGCCCCGCCCACGGCCCCGGGCGGCTACACCTGGGGTGCCACCCGCGTGGTCGGCGGCACCGCCGAGGACGAGCTCGGCCGCGTCACCGCGCTGGCCCGCTCCATCGGCCAGGCGGCCGTGGAGGTGCTCGGCGGCAGCCGGCCGGCGGCGCAGCTGAGCCGGTGGACCACCCCCGAGATCGTGCAGCGCTTCCAGCAGCGGGCGGACATGCTGCGGCTGTTGCAGGAGCAGTTCGAGGGCAAGGCCTCGTTGCAGGAGCTGCACCGCAACCCGCACGTCCGCCGGTGCCGGGTCTGCCGGGTGGACGGCGGCGTCTACGAGGTGGCCCTCGTGGTGGTCGAGCCACGACGCGGGCGGGCCGTGGCCATGCGGGTGGAGCGCCTGGGCCGGGGCTGGAGCGTCACCGAGCTCGAGGTCGGCTGACGCCGGCCCGGTGCGCCCGCCCCTCTCAGCCCTCGGCGGCCTCGGCGGTGCCGGCCCGGGCGCGGGCCCTGCGCCCGGCCCGGTTCGGGGCGGCCTCGTCCGCGGCGGCCGACCCATCCGTGCCGGCCGACGCGTCCGTGCCGGCGCGCGCCGCCGCGGGTGCCGGCTCCACCCGGGTCTGCGTCCCGCCGGTCTCGCCCGGCGCGGTGTACTGCAGGAAGTCGGGCTGGCGCGGGATCTGCAGCTCCACGGGACCGCCGTCGGCGCCCACGCGCTGTCGGCGGATCTCCATCCGGAACAGCGTGGAGACCGTCTCCTCGCGGATCGCCCCCATCATCTCCTGGAACATCGCGTAGCCCTCGCGCTGGTACTCCACGAGCGGGTCCCGCTGGGCCATGGCGCGCAGGCCGATGCCCTCCTTGAGGTAGTCCATCTCGTACAGGTGCTCGGGCCACTTGCGCCCGATGACCGAGAGCAGCACGCGCCGCTCCAGGTTGCGCATGGCCTCGGCGCCGACCTCCTCCTCCCGCTGGGCGTAGACGACGCGGGCGTCGGAGAGGATCTGCTCGCGCAGGAACTCGGCGGTCAGGCGGGTGCGCCCGCCGGCCTCCTCCACGACCTCGTCGACCGTGAGGGTCACCGGGTAGATCGTGCGCAGCGACTCCCACAGGCCCTCGAGGTCCCAGTCCTCGGGGTGGCCCGCCGCGGTGCGGTCCTCGACCGTGGAGCCGATGACCTCGTCGACGAACTGGACGATCTGCTCCTGCAGGTCGTCGCCCTCCAGGACGCGGCGGCGGTCCCGGTAGACGGCCTCGCGCTGGCGGTTGAGGACGTCGTCGTACTTCAGGACGTTCTTGCGCTGCTCGGCGTTGCGGCCCTCAACCTGGCTCTGCGCCGAGGCGATGGCCCGGGAGACGATCTTGTGCTCGAGCGCGGTGTCGTCCGGGGCGCCCGCCATGAGCCGCTGGGCGGCCCCGGCGTTGAACAGGCGCATGAGGTCGTCGGCCAGCGACAGGTAGAACCGTGACTCGCCGGGGTCGCCCTGGCGCCCGGAGCGCCCGCGCAGCTGGTTGTCGATGCGCCGGGACTCGTGCCGCTCGGTGCCCAGGACGTAGAGGCCGCCGGCCTCGACGACCTCCTGGTGCTCCGCCTTGGTCTCGGCCTCGCAGGCGGCCAGCACCTCGGGCCAGACGCGCTCGTACTCCTCGGCGTCGCGCTGCGGGTCCAGGCCCCGCTCGCGCATCCGGTCCACCGCGTTGAACTCGGCGTTGCCGCCGAGCATGATGTCGGTGCCGCGCCCGGCCATGTTCGTGGCGACCGTGACGGCGCCGCGGCGACCGGCCTGGGCGACGATCGCGGCCTCGCGGGCGTGGTTCTTCGCGTTGAGCACCTCGTGACGGACCCCGCGCTGGGCCAGCAGCTTGGAGAGGTACTCGCTCTTCTCGACCGACACCGTGCCCACCAGGACCGGCTGGCCCTGGGCGTGGCGCTCCTCGATGTCCTTGACCACGGCGGCGAACTTCGCGACCTCGTTCTTGTAGACGAGGTCGGGGCGGTCGATGCGGGCGAGCGGGCGGTGGGTCTCGATGGACACGACGCCCAGCCCGTAGGTGTTCATGAACTCGGCGGCCTCGGTCTCGGCCGTGCCCGTCATGCCGGAGAGCTTGTCGTAGAGGCGGAAGTAGTTCTGCAGGGTGACCGTGGCGAGGGTCTGGTTCTCCGCCTTGATCTCCACGCCCTCCTTGGCCTCGATGGCCTGGTGCATGCCCTCGTTGTAGCGGCGCCCGGCGAGGATGCGGCCGGTGTGCTCGTCGACGATCATCACCTCGCCCTTGAGCACCACGTAGTCCTTGTTCGCCCGGAAGAGCTCCTTGGCCTTGATCGCGTTGTTCAGGAAGCCGATGAGCGGGGTGTTCTGCGCCTCGTAGAGGTTGTCGATGCCCAGCCAGTCCTCGACCTTCTCGATCCCGGACTCGAGCACGCCCACGGTGCGCTTCTTCTCATCGACCTCGTAGTCCGTCTCCGGCTGCAGGCGCTGCACGAGCCGGCCGAACTCGGTGTACCACCGGTTGGCCTCGCCGGAGGCGGGCCCGGAGATGATCAGCGGCGTGCGCGCCTCGTCGATGAGGATGGAGTCCACCTCGTCGACGATCGCGAAGCTGTGCCCGCGCTGGACGAGCTCCTCGGGGCTCCAGGCCATGTTGTCGCGCAGGTAGTCGAAGCCGAACTCGTTGTTCGTGCCGTAGGTGATGTCCGCGACGTACTGCTGCCGGCGGGTCGCCGGGTCCTGGTTGGCCAGGACCACCCCGGTCTCCATGCCGAGGAACCGGTAGACGCGGCCCATCAGGTTGGCCTGGTACTCGGCCAGGTAGTCGTTGACCGTGACGACGTGCACGCCCTTGCCGGTGAGCGCGTTGAGGTAGGCCGGGGCCGTGGCGACGAGGGTCTTGCCCTCACCGGTCTTCATCTCGGCGATGTTGCCCAGGTGCAGGGCGGCGCCGCCCATGAGCTGGACGTCGTAGTGGCGCTGCCCCAGGGTCCGCGAGGCCGCCTCCCGGACCACGGCGAAGGCCTCCGGCAGCAGCCGGTCCAGCGACTCGCCGTCGGCCACCCGGGCGCGGAACGCGTCCGTCTCGGCGCGCAGCTCCGCGTCGCTGAGCTCCCGGAAGCTGTCCTCGAGGCTGTTGATGGCGGTCGTGTAGGACCGCAGCCTCGTCAGGACCTTCTTGTCTCCGGTCCTGAGGACTTTCTCCAGGAATGACGCCACGTGCACACGCTCCTCGGTGTTCGACTGCCGCGTTGGGCTGATGGGGGGATTACGGCACCTGCTCCAGTCTACGGGAGCATGCCCGTCCCGGCGGGCACGGAGGAGCCCGGTGGCGCCGGCCACCGGGCTCCTCCGGGGTGGGACCCGGGCCGCTTGCCGGCCGGCGGGGTCCCGCGCTCAGCGGCGCGTGCTCAGCGGGCGCCCTCGGTCTGGTAGGCCCGGACGCTCTCCTGGGACTCCTCGCCGTCCTCGCTGAGGCTGATCACGCCGTAGCTCCAGCCCTTGCGGCGGTAGACGGCGGAGGGCTCTCCCGTCTCCCTGTCGAGGAAGAGGTAGAAGTCGTGGCCGACCAGCTCCATGTGGTCGACGGCCTCGTCGACGCTCAGCTCGGCGGCGGGGAACCGCTTGCGCCGGATCTCGACGGGCGTGACCGCGTCGGTGAGGCTCACGCTCTGGTCGAACGCCTCCTGCTCGGCGGTCGCGAGCTCTTCGGGGGTGGTGTAGATGGGTCCGGAACTCGGGACCACGGGCAGGGCTCCGGTGGCTTCGTGAACGGCGGTGGGGCGGTGTGCGCCGCGGTGCACCTTGCGGCGGTCGCGCGCGCGGCGCAGCCGCTCGAGCAGCTTGCTGTAGGCCTCGTCGAAGGCCGCGAACTTGTCGTCGCCGCGCGCCTCGGCCCGCAGGACGGGGCCGCGCCCGGACACCGTGATCTCCACGCCCATGCCCTGGTGACCGGGCAGCGCGTGGTCCTTGGTGACCTTGACATCAATGCGCTGGACCTTCTCGCCCAGCTCCTCGAACTTGACGACCTTCTCGGCGGCGTACTCCTTGAACCGCTCCGGTACGGCGACGTTGCGCCCCATGACGTTCAGTTCCATGATGCCCTCCAGTTCTCGGGGGTGACGTGGGCGGATGGGGCCGCCCACCCGGGAGGATTGTTGCGTCCCGTGACTCAACGTTAGTGGAATCACACCTGATATTCACCAGCCCCCGGTGGCGCCGGACGGGAATCAGCGATGAGCGGAACCGCCGGCGAACGCACGGCCGCGAGCACCACGGCGCCCACCACGTCCGCGCCGCCGGCCCGCAGCGCGCGGGCCGCCTCGGCGAGGGTCGCCCCCGTGGTCAGCACGTCGTCGACGACGACGCAGCGGGCCCCGGCGGGCACGACCGCCCGCAGCGACCCGGCCTGCCGGGCGCGCCGGCCCGCCCGGCCGAGCCTCTTCTGCGCCGGTCCGGGGAGCACGCCGCCGCGGTGCCGCAGGTGCTTCCCGACCGCGGCCCCTGCCGGGAGCACCCCGCGGCGTGCGCAGTCCTCCAGCAGGACGAGCACGGGATCGAACCAGCGCCGGCGCAGGGCCGACGGGGCCGTGGGCACCGGGACCAGCAGCACCGGCCCGGGCGGCCACGACGGCGCGGCCGCGCGCAGCGCCGTGGCCAGACCGGCCGCGAGGACGGGGGCGAGGTCGGTGCGCCCGCCGTTCTTGAACGCGAGCAGACAGGTCGCGAGCTGGTGGGCGTAGCGGCCCCCCGCCGTGACCGGCAGGCACGGCCCGAGCAGGGGCGCGGCCGAGGAGGCCTCGAACGGCCGGGCGCAGGAACGGCGCAGCAGCATCCGGCAGACCCGGCACAGGCTGCTGCCCGGCGCCCGGCACACCGCGCACTCCACCGGCACGAGGACCTCGGCGGCCTCGGCCAGGCGGTCCAGGACGCGGGCGCCCCAACGGTCCAGGGCACGGGAGGCCCCGCGGGCGGGGTGCGGAACGACGGGCATGGGGCCATCGTGGGGCACGGGGTCGACCGGGCGCTCGGGGCGCCCGGGGGTCCGGACGGCCGCGCCTGTGGACCGCCCGGCGCCGGACGGCCCGCCGACGAGCCCGGCCGCGGGCGGTCCGCCGACGAGCCGCCCAGGCCGCGGGCGGCGTCGTGCGCGGACCGCGGCCGGATCGTCAGCCGGCGAAGGCCGTGTCCCGCACGTCCTCGCTCTGCGGGGCCCAGGCGTTGCCGGTGAGCATGTGCAGCGTCCCGCCGGTCACGGCGTAGACCGAGGACGTGCCGTTGCCGCCGCTGAGCCCCGTGAGCCCCTCCAGGCCGGGCAGCTCCCGGTGGCGGCCCGACACGTCGTAGACCCGCGGGCGCACGGACCCCGTCCCGCCGAGGGGGGCGGTCACGAACTCCCGGTCGCTGAGCCACAGCGCCACGTCCGCCTCCACGTCGGCGGCCACCCGGTACGGCTCGTTGAGCCGCAGCGGGGCGCCCTCGGGCCCGCGCACCACGCCCGAGACCCACACCTGCGCGACCCCGTCGTCCTGGGTGACCACGAGCGCCCGGGTGCCGCCGCGGGAGATCCGCAGGGACGTGGCCGTCCGGGCGGCCAGCCACGGGGCCTCGACGCGCACCGGCTCCGCGTCCCGGGCCCCGGGGCGCACGACGCGCACCGCCCCGGCCGAGTCCGCGGCCCACACCCACCCGTGGTCGTCGAAGCTCGGACGGGTCAGTCCCGTGCCGCTGAAGCGCTCCACGGGCTCCGACTCGCGGTCGACGGTCACCAGGGCCCCGGTGCCGGCGTCCACGAACGCGAAGTGCTCGGCGGCGGCGTCCATCGCCGGGCTGGAGGGCCGGTGGCCGTCCAGCGGCCCGAGGCCGCTGACCCCGTCGGTCTGGCCGCCCTGGTAGAACACGAGCTCGCCGTCGCGCACGCCGATCTGCCGGGACGGGACCGTGACGTCCTCGACGGGGGCGGTGTCGGTCCATCCCGCCCCGAGCTCCACGGGCGCGCCGTCCACGACCAGCTCGACGTCGTTCACGGCGGTCAGCGAGCGCAGGCTCAGCGCGAGCTGGTCGTGCATCCGCCGGTTGGTCTCGATGTTCGCCGGGTCGAAGTCGGGCACGCTGAGCTCCACGGTGGCCGTGCCGTTGCGCACCGGCACCGCCGAGCGCGCCAGCGTGGTGCCGGCGGGAAAGGCGGTGCCCACCGCACCGCGCAGATAGGGGGCGGGGCCGCCGAGCAGGCCGCGCACGATCGAGGTGGACACGGCCGTGCGGTCGGGGAACCAGCGCGGGTCCGCCACGAAGTTGCTCTGGTCCGTGTCGGCGAAGTAGAGCTGGTGGGGCTCGAAGATCTCCTCGAAGTCCGTGGCCGTGAGCACGGTGGCGTCGGGGGCGTCCGAGATCCGCCACTGCCCGTCCACCTGGACCACGTCGACGTCGAGCACCTCGGTGGCCCCGGCGGGCTTGCGCTCGATCACGCCCGCGGCGTCCACGACCGCGGAGATCTCGAGGCTCATCCGGTACTCGTTCTCCTCCAGCCGTGGCACGAGCGACGGCTCGCCGCGGTGCACGATGGTGCGCGCGTCGGGGTGCCAGGTCGCCGCGAGCTCCGGGGTCAGGTACTCCCGGGCCACGGAGTAGTCGTCGTCCACGCCCGTGCCGGCGGCGAGGAAGCCGCGGACCACCTGTTCGGGCCCCGCGCCGTCCTGGGGTCCCGCCGGCGCCACGTCGTAGGTGGGCTCGGCCGTGGTGCGGGTGGGCTCGGCGTGGCGGTGCACCGGCCCGGAGCGCGGGATGGCGCCGCAGCCGCCGAGGACCACGGCCAGGCACAGGGCGGCGGCGGCCGTCGCCCGGCGGCGGTGGGTGCCGCTCACGACCGGCCCTCCTCGTCGGCCGGCTCCGCCGGAGGGACCGGCTCCGGCGGCCGCACGGACGTCAGGACCAGGGTGCCGGTGGCCGTCACCTCCGCCGTCTCCGGGTAGGCGGCGGGGTCCGGGGGCAGCCCGAGGGGGCTGGGGTCCTCCGGGCCGAGCCGGCGCGCACGGGTGCGGGGCAGGGTGAGCCGGAAGCAGGCGCCCTCCCCCGGCGCACCCCAGACGTCGAGGCGGCCCCCGTGCAGGCGGGTGTCCTCGGTGGCGATGGCCAGGCCCAGGCCGGTCCCGCCCGTGGTGCGGGCCCGCGCGGGATCGGCACGCCAGAACCGGTTGAACACCTTCTCCGCCTCCTCCTCGTCCATGCCGATGCCGTGGTCGCGCACGGCCACGGCCGCCGCGACGTCGGAGGCGCCCACGACGATGTCGATGGGCCGGCCCTCCCCGTGCTCCAGGGCGTTGACGACGAGGTTGCGCAGGATCCGCTCGATCCGCCGCTGGTCGCCCTGGACCGTGCAGCGGGACAGCGCGGAGCGCACGCGCACCGCCGAGCCCGAGGACACGGCGAGCGGGGCGGCGCCCTCCACCACGTCGTGCACCACCGAGAACAGCTCCACGCTGGCCACCTCGAGCCGGGCGGCGCCGGCGTCGAAGCGGGAGATCTCGAGCAGGTCGGCCAGGAGGGAGTCGAAGCGGTCCACCTGGTGGTAGAGCAGCTCGGCGGAGCGCCGGTTGACGGGGTCGAAGTCCTCGCGGGCGTTGAACAGCACCTCCGCGGCCATCCGCACCGTGGTCAGCGGGGTGCGCAGCTCGTGGGAGACGTCGGAGACGAAGGTCTGCTGCATCGAGGAGAGCTGCTCCAGCTGGGTGATCTGCTCCTGCAGGCTGTCGGCCATCCGGTTGAAGGAGCGCGCCAGGCGGGCCACCTCGTGCGAGCCGCTGACCGGCAGGCGCACCCCGAGGTCGCCCTCGGCGAGCTGCTCGGCGACCCTCGCCGTGCTGGAGACGGGACGGACGACCTCCCGGGTCACGTACCAGACGATCGCGCCCACGAGCAGGAGAAGCACCACGACCGACAGCAGCAGCACCGCGTGCATCGCGTCCAGGGTCCGCTGGGGCTCGGAGAAGTCGTAGACGAGGTGGAGCCCGTAGCGGGAGTTCTGGTAGAGCTCCACCACCGTGCCCACCACGACGACCGGGGCCTCGTCGCCGTTCTCCGTCATCGGCACCGACGCGGGCTGCCAGAACACCCCGTCGTGCTCCGCGAGCCGCTCCTGCAGCTCCTGCGGGACGGTGCTCGACGTCATCCACGGGCTCTGGCTCTGCGCGGGGATGAGGGTCTGCCCGCTCGTGTAGTCCATCGGCAGCAGGATCCAGCGCTCCGTCTCGGCGCCGTCGACCGAGAGGGCGCCCAGGGTGGAGGCCACGAGCGCCTGCAGCTCGTCGCGGTCCGAGGCGTCCGAGGCGTCGAAGCTGGCCTGCACCTGCTCGAAGTCCGCGGTGGCCGAGGCGAGCACCTGGTCGAGCCGCTCGTTGAAGAGCCGGTCGGCGATCTGGTGCGAGAGGAAGCTGCCCGTGACGAAGAACGCCAGCGCCGTCAGGGACAGGGACACCGCGATGGCGCGGAACTGCAGGGACTGCCGCCAGCGGCGCGCCAGGAGGAGCCGGAACAGCCGCAGGCGGCGGCCCGTGGTGCGGGCCGGCCCGCGGCGCCCGGGGAAGGCGACGGCGGCCGACGGGGTCATCGGGCGGACGAGCCCGCCTTGTAGCCGACACCGCGCACGGTGACTACGATCTCGGGGCTCTCCGGGTCGCGCTCGATCTTGGAGCGCAGCCGCTGCACGTGCACGTTGACCAGCCGGGTGTCGGCGGCGTGCTGGTAGCCCCACACGTCGCGCAGGAGCATCTCCCGGGAGAAGACCTGGTGCGGGGCGCGGGCCAGGGCGGTGAGCAGGTCGAACTCGAGGGGGGTGAGGTTGATCTCGTGGTCGCCGCGGTGCACGCTGTGCCCGCTGACGTCGATGGTCAGGTCACCGATCCGCAGCTCGGAGGAGTGGGCGCGCTCGACCGGGCGCAGCCGCGCCCGGACCCGCGCCACGAGCTCGGCCGGCTTGAACGGCTTGGGCACGTAGTCGTCGGCGCCGGCCTCCAGCCCGCGGACGACGTCGACGGTGTCCGACTTCGCGGTGAGCATCACGACCGGGACGTCGGAGATCGTGCGGATCTCCCGGCAGACCTGGATGCCGTCCTTGCCCGGGAGCATGAGGTCGAGCAGCAGCAGGTCCGGGCGCACGGCGCGGAACGTGTCCACGGCCGTGCCGCCGTCGTAGCAGAAGACGGGCTCGAAGCCCTCCGCGGTCAGGACGATCCCGATCATCTCCGACAGGGCGGCGTCGTCGTCGACGACCAGTATTCGCGCGTTCATCGCCTCTCCGCTGGGATCGGGCGGACGCGCTGAGGGCGGCGCCCACCGTGGCCCCGGGAGGTCCGGGGCACCGTGCTGGACCGTGGTCCACCTGCATTGTCGCCGATCCCGGCCGGGCCGCGCACCTCGGCGCGCTGTGTGTCGGTCGCCACGGGCGCGGCCCTCACGCCTCGGCCGCCGTGCGGGCGAGGGCCGCGGCGGTCCCGGTGACCCGGGAGAGGACCTCGCGCACCCCGTCGGGGCCCAGGCCGAGGAGGTCCTCCCGGGGGGTGACGCGCACGCGGTCCAGGGCCGCCGCGGGCAGCCCCAGGTCCCGCCAGACCGCCCACACGGCCGCGGCGAGCGCCTCGGCGCCGGCCCGGGCGGCGGGCACGGGGACGAGGCCGAGCCACAGCTCGGTGCCGTTCTCCACGAGCGCGGCGAGCGGCTCCCAGTCGCGGGCGGTGCCCTCCGGGGCGCTCAGCTGCACGGCGTCGGCGCCGGCCTCGGGGGCCAGCCGGGGGTCGACCCCCGCGGGCAGCCGCAGCGCGACGGCGGCGGCCCCGGCCTGCCGGCAGGCCTCGGCCACGGCGGCCAGGGCGGCGCGGGCCTCCGCCGCGGGCACGGCCCGCAGGGTCCGGTAGCCGCTCATCGTGGGCAGGGTGCCGGCGAGCACCTGCGCCAGGTCCGGCTCGTCCAGCTGGACGACGACCTCGCGGCCGGGGGCCGCGGCCCGCACTGCGCGCACGTGCGCGGTCACGCCGGAGGCCAGGGAGTCGCGCAGGTCGCGGCGGGCGCCGTGGTCCTTGAGGGCGCGCTCCCCGGCGTGCAGGTGCAGCCGGGCGGCGAGGGTGAGCGGGCCGAGCAGCTGCGTCTTCACCGGGGCGTGGTCGCCGCCGCTCTCGGCGCCGACCACGTCGGCGAGGACGTTGACGTCGCCGGCCAGCAGGGCCCGGGCGGCCCGGGAGTCCTTGCCGGGGACCCCGGAGACGCGCAGCCCGTGCGGCTGGCGGTCCGCGTGGAGCTCGTCGAGCACCGCGGCGGTGCGCGCCACCGGGTCCGCGGCGGGCCCGCGCTCGGGCAGGGACGGCAGGAAGGACAGGTGCGGGGCCCCGAGCTCGCCGCGCAGCAGCGTCACGGTCTCCACCACGTCGGTGCCGGGCATCGCGCCCAGGGCCGTGCCCACGACGTGCGGGACGTCGGGGTCGGTGCGCCGGGGATCGGGCGAGGGCGTCACGACTCGTCCGGGTCCTGCCGCCGGTGGCCCTCGGAGATGGCCACGTGGTGGCGGATGACCTCGCTGATGATGAAGTTCAGGAACTTCTCCGCGAACTCCGGGTCGAGCTGGGCGGAGGCGGCGAGGGCGCGCAGCCGGCCGATCTGGGCCGTCTCGCGGTCCGGGTCGCCGGCGGGCAGGCCGTGGGTGGCCTTGAGCACGCCCACCCGCTGGGTGGCCTTGAACCGCTCGGCGAGCAGGTGCACCAGGGCCGCGTCGATGTTGTCGATGGTGCCGCGGATGGACTGCAGCTCGGCGAGCACCCGGGGATCCGCCTCGCCCTGCAGCGAGGACGCCGCGGGGTCGAAGTCGTGGTGGGCCCGGACGTCGGCGGAGGCGTGGGGGTGCGGAGCGCTCATGCCCGCCAGTCTATCGGCCGGCGCCGGACCCGCCCGCGAGGTCGGGGCGGGCCAGCGAGTGCGCGCGGTCCACGGTGGCCTGCCCCAGCACGCGGGTGCCCTGGTAGAGCACCACGGACTGCCCCGGGGCGACACCGCGCAGCGGCTCCTCGAGCCGGACCACCAGCTCGGGCGCGGGGGCGCCGTCGGCCCCCGGGACGAGCTCCACGTGCGCCCGGGCGGCGACCGGGTCCCCGTGCGCGCGGACCTGCGCGAGGACGGGGAACGACGACGACGCCTCCCCCGCCGCGGCCCCGGGCCGCAGCACGGACGCCGCCTCGGGCACGGGCGCCCCGGCCCAGGAGGGGCGGATCCCGCGCAGCTCGTCCACCGCGAGCATCGACTCCGGGCCCACCACAACCTCGTTGGTCTTCGGGCGAATCTCCAGCACGAAGCGGGGCTTCCCGTCGGGGGCCGGGGTGCCGATCCGCAGGCCCCGGCGCTGGCCCACGGTGAACGCGGTGGCTCCGGGGTGGGTGCCGACGACGGCGCCCTCGACGTCGCGGATCTCGCCCTCGCGCATCTCGATGCGCTCGGCGAGCCAGCCGCGGGTGTCGCCGTCGGGGATGAAGCAGATGTCGTGGGAGTCGGGCTTCTGCGCCACGGACAGGCCCCGGCGGGCGGCCTCGGCCCGCACCTGGGCCTTGGACGGGGTGTCGGCCAGCGGGAGCAGCACGTGCTCGAGCTGCTCGGCGGTGAGCACGCCCAGCACGTAGGACTGGTCCTTGGCCCAGTCCGCGGCCCGGTGCAGCTCCCGCCGGCCGTCGGCGTCGTGGACGACCTTGGCGTAGTGACCGGTGCACACGGCGTCGAAGCCCAGGGCGAGGGCCTTCTCCAGCAGGGCCGCGAACTTGATCTTCTCGTTGCAGCGCAGGCACGGGTTGGGCGTGCGCCCGGCGGCGTACTCGGCCACGAAGTCGTCGACCACGTCGGCCTGGAAGCGCTCGGAGAAGTCCCACACGTAGTAGGGGATGCCCAGCACGTCGGCGGCGCGCCACGCGTCCCGGGAGTCCTCGATCGTGCAGCAGCCGCGGGAGCCGGTGCGCAGGGTGCCGGGGGTGCGGGAGAGGGCCAGGTGCACGCCCGTGACGTCGTGGCCGGCGTCGACGGCGCGCGCCGCCGCCACGGCCGAGTCGACGCCGCCGCTCATGGCTGCCAGTACTCGCACGGTCGGGTCCTTCCCCTGCACGCGGCAGGTGGGTCGGGATCGGGGGTCGTGGGCTCAACGACCCGGTGCCGGGGCCTATTCCCGGTCCGGGGGCGCGGGCTCAGCCCGGGGGCGCGCCGGAGAGCCCGGCGCGCCGGGCCCGGGCGTGGACCTCGGGCAGCGCCTCGAGCAGGGCGTCGACGTCGGCCTCGGTGCTCGTGCGCCCCAGGCTGAAGCGCTGGGCGCCGCGGGCGGTGGCCTCGTCCAGGCCCATGGCCAGCAGCACCGAGGACGCCCGGGGCACCCCGGCGTGGCAGGCGGAGCCGGTGGAGGTGGCGATCCCGGCGCCGTCGAGCAGGAACAGCAGCGAGTCCCCCTCGCACCCCGGGAAGGTGAAGTGGGCGTTGCCGGGCAGCCGGGCGCCGGTGCGGTCCGGGTCCTCCGGTCCGCGCAGGACGGCCTCCGGCACGACCCGCCGCACGCCCGCCACCAGCCGGTCGCGCAGGGCCGCGAGCCGCTCGGCCTCCCCGGCCCGCTCGGCCACGGCCTCCCGGGCCGCGGCCGCGAAACCGGCGAGCGCGGCGGCGTCGAGGGTGCCGGAGCGGATCCTGCGCTCCTGCCCGCCTCCGTGCTGGACCGGCGTGAGCCCCACCGCGCGCCCGGCCACGAGCGCTCCCGCGCCCACGGGACCGCCCAGCTTGTGCGCCGAGACGGCCAGTGTGGTCAGCCCGGGCAGGTGCGCGTCCACGGGCAGGGAGCCGAAGGCCTGGACGGCGTCGCAGTGGAACGGGACGCCGAACTCCTCGGCCAGCGCGGCCAGCTCCGCCACGGGCTGGACGGTGCCGACCTCGTTGTTGGCCCACATGACGCTCAGCAGCGCCACGGCGCCGGGGTCCCGGGCCAGCTCCGCCCGGACCGTCGCCGGGTCCACCCGGCCGGCGGCGTCGACCGGCAGGTGCACGGGCTCGGCGCCCTCGTGCCGGGCCAGCCACTCCACGGTCTCGGCGACCGCGGCGTGCTCCACCGAGGAGACGAGGATGCGGCGGCGGCGCGGGTCGGCCTCCCGCCGGTGCCGGTAGAGGCCCTGCACGGCCAGGTTGTCCGCCTCCGTGCCCCCGGAGGTGAAGATCACCTCGACCGGGTCCGCGCCGAGGGCCGCGGCGACGTCGTCGCGGGCCTGCTCGACGACGGTGCGCGCCGACCGCCCGGCCCGGTGCAGCGAGGAGGGGTTGCCGCCACGGGCCAGCTGCTCGGTGACCGCGGCGAGCGCGGCGGGGCGGAGGGGCGCGGTGGCCGCGTGGTCGAGGTAGACGGGACGGTGGGGCACGCCTTCCAGTCTAGGACGCCGGAGCGGGCGCCGGCCCGGCGTCCGTAGACTGGCGGGCATGCTCCGCATCCTCTTCCACTCCCCCGAGATCCCGGGCAACACCGGCAACGCGATCCGCCTGGCCGCCGTCACCGGGACCGAGCTGCACCTCGTGGAGCCCCTGGGCTTCGACTTCGGCTCCGCGCACCTGCGCCGGGCCGGCCTGGACTACCACGACCTCGCCGTGCTAAGCGTGCACCCGGACCTGGAGGCGGCGTGGGCGGCCCTGGCCCCGGAGCGCGTCTTCGCGTTCACCACGGACGGGGAGCTGGCGCACACCGACGTCGCCTACCGCCCCGGCGACGTGCTGCTCTTCGGCCGCGAGTCCGTGGGGCTGTCCGCCGAGGTCAAGGCGGACCCGCACGTCACCGCGCGGGTCCGCATCCCGATGCTGCCCGCCCGCCGCTCGCTCAACCTCGCGAACTCGGCGTCCATCGCCGTCTACGAGGCCTGGCGCCAGCTGGGCTTCGCCGGCGCCGGCCGCTAGGCCGGCCCGGGTCAGGACTGCTCGGCCGCGTCCCCGACGGTCACCTCGACGGTGCGCTCCTGCCCGTCGCGCAGGAAGGTCATGCTGCCGGTGCCGCCGGCCGGCAGCTCGCGCACGGCCGCGGTGAGGGAGTTCGCGTCCTCGATCCGGTGCCCGTCGAACTCGGTGACGACGTCGTCGACCTCCAGCCCGGCCTCGTCGGCCGGCGAGCCCGGCACGACCTCGCGCACCACGGCGCCGTCGGAGAACGCCCGGCTCTGCCCGTCCGCGGCGGGCGCGGCGCTGACGCTCGTGCCGAGGTAGCCGTGGCTGGCGCTGCCGTCCGCGATGATCTCCTCGGCCACGCGCCGGGCGGTGTCGACCGGGATGGAGAAGCCGACCCCGATGTTGCCGGCCTCCGTGGCGGCCCCGGCCGAGGCGATCGCCACGTTGATCCCGATCACCTCGCCGTCGGTGTTGATCAGCGGACCGCCCGAGTTGCCCGGGTTGATCGCGGCGTCGGTCTGCATGACGTTGAGGTAGACCGACGCCGCGGCGCCCTGCGAGCCCCCGCCCCGGCCGTCCTCGTCCGGGAGGTCGAAGAAGAAGTCGTTGCCGCCGCCCTGCTCGGAGCCGCCCTCCGAGGGCGTGGACGGCGCGGCGGAGGAGGCCACGGCGATGGTGCGGTTGAGGGTGGAGACGATGCCGTCGGTCACCGTCCCGGCCAGTCCGAGGGGGGCCCCGATCGCGATCGCGGTGTCGCCCACGTTGACGTCCTCCAGGGAGCCCAGGGTCGCCGGCGTCAGGCCCTGCACGTCGATCTTGAGCACCGCGAGGTCGGAGAGCGGGTCCGTGCCGACCACGGTGGCCCGGTGGACGCTGCCGTCCTCGAGCTGGACCTCGATGCCGGGGTCGCTGGCCGTGCCGTCGAGCGTCACCACGTGGGTGTTGGTCAGGATGTGGCCCTCGGCGTCGAGGATCACGCCGGAGCCGGAGCCCGACTGCCCGCCGCCGGAGGCGGAGATCGTCACCACCGACGGGGAGGCCTTGACCGCCGCGGCGGTGACCGCGTTCACCTCGTCCTGGTCGTTGACGATGATCGACTCCGACGTGGAGCCGCTCGCGACCGTGCCGGTGCCGCCCCCGTCCAGCAGGGCGTCGGTCCCCACGGCCGCCCCCGCGCCCACGAGCGCGGCGAGCGCCATCCCGGTGACCAGCGCGCCCGCCGAGAAGCCCCTGCGCCGGCCGGGACGGGCCCCCTCGGTGCCGTTCCCGGCGCTGCTCCCCCACCCGGGCCCCGCGGCGGGCTGCCCGGGCCCGTCCGGCGCGGCCCCGTAGACCGGGCGGGCGCCCGGCCCGGAGGCCGCGCCGGAGGACCAGGGGTCCGGGGAGGGACGGCCGCCGACCGGCGGGATCGGCTGCGTGTGCTGGGTCTCGGCGTCGAAGCGCGGGTCGCGGGGATCGGACATGGGGGCTCTCCTCCTGGGAACGGCCGGGCCCGGACCGCCGGGCGGGGCGGGACGGGCGGATCTGCTCCCCAGTATCCCGCCCGGCACTGAAACTACGCTGAGAGGCCTCCCCGTCGCCCGGGAACGGTCCGGGAGCGGCCCGGGAACCGCCCGGGTGCTCCCCGGACGCGGCCCGGACGCCCGCGGTGGGGTCGTCAGCCTCCTTGCGATTTCGCCCTGCGCGTAGGCATGACGTCTTCCGGCACGGGGCCCCGGCCCCGCCCTAGAATCGGGAGCACCGACCACGTGAGGGAGATCATGCACTGGTGCCCCGTGTCCCGCCGCACCGCCGCCGGCTGCGGCCTGGCGCTCGCCCTGTTCGTGCCCGTGGGGGCGGCCGTCGCGGAACCGCCCGTGGACGTGCCCCCGGGCGAGCGGATCGTCGACGACTCCGGGGTCCTGCAGGACCCCGCGGCGCTCGAGGAGGACGTGCGCGGCCTCGCCGCGGACGAGGGCGTGAACCTCACGGCGGTGTTCGTCGACACCTTCACCAGCCCCGGCGATCCGCAGGCGTGGCTGGAGGAGTTCGCCGCGCTCAACGGCTTCGGCAGCTCCGACGCCGTGCTGGTCGTGGCCACCGAGGACCGTCAGGCGCGCTTCGCGGCCTCCTCCGCCGGCCCCCTGGACCGGGCGCAGCAGGAGCGCATCTACCGGGAGCACGTCTCCCCCGCGCTGGCCACGGAGGACTGGGACGGCGCGGTCCGCGGAGCGGTCGAGGGCATCGACACCGAGCTCGGCGGCGGCGGCGCGGCGGCCGGCGGCGCGGAGACCGGCGGCGGCGCGGGCGCGGGCATCCTGGGCCTCGGCGCCCTGGGCCTGGGCGGGCTGGCCGTCTACGGCATCGCCTCGCGGAACAAGAGGCGCCGGCAGCGCGGGCAGCAGCACGACGGCCGGCAGGCCGCGCAGGAGCACCCGGCCGGGCCCTATCCGGACGTGCCGGTGGGCGAGCTGCGCAAGCGCGCCGGGACGCTGCTGGTGGCCACCGACAACGCGATCCAGCACTCCGAGCAGGAACTGGCCTTCGCCCAGCTGCAGTACGGGGACGAGCAGGTGGAGCCCTTCCGCCGGGCCGTCCAGGACGCCAAGAAGCACCTCCAGGCCTCCTTCGCCCTGCAGCAGCAGCTCGAGGACCACATCCCGGACACCGAGGAGCAGCAGCGGGCCTGGCTCGCCGAGATCATCGCCCGGTCGCAGGACGCCCAGCGCCCCCTCCAGGAGCACCAGCAGGCCTTCAGCTCCCTGCGGCAGCTGGAGACCCGGGCCCCGGACGCGCTCGCCGACGTCCAGCGCCAGGCCGAGGCCGTGCAGCCCCGCTTCGGCACCGCGGAGGCCCGCCTGCGGGAGCTCGCCGCCCGCTACCACGACACCGCGCTCGCGCCGGTCCGCGACAACATCGACCAGGCCCGCGACCGCCTCGACTTCGTGGGCGCCGCGGTGGCCGAGGCCCGCGGGGAGCTCGCGGCCGGCCGCACGAGCGACGCCGTGGTGGACATCCGCGCGGCCGAGGAGGGCGTGGGCCAGGCCCGCGGCCTGCTCGACGCCGTGGACCACGCCGCCACCGAGCTCGCCGCCGCCGAGGAGTCCCTCCGGGACGCCGTGACGATCGCCCAGCGCGACGTCGCCGAGGCGGACGCCCTCGTCCGGCGCGGGTCCAACCCCGAGCTGGCCGGGGCCGTGGCCGGCGTCGCCGCCGTGCTGGGCACCGTCGAGGAGCAGATGCGCGCCGGGCGCATCGACCCCCTCGGCCTCAGCCGCCGGCTGGCCGTGGCCAAGGACGAGCTCGACAAGGGGCTCGCCTCCGTGCGCTCCCAGAACGACCGCGACCGCTCCGCGCGGGAGACCCTGGCCCACACCCTCGTCTCCGCCCAGGCCCAGGTGAGCTCCGCCAGCGAGTACATCTGGGCCCGCCGCGGCGGCGTGGGCCCGGAGGCCCGCACCCGCCTCGCCGAGGCCGAGCGGTGCCTGGAGGCCGCCCAGCGGGCACGGCAGGCGCAGCCCTCCGAGGCCCTCGGCTACGCCAACCAGGCGATCCGGCTCGCCGGGGACGCCCAGTACGCCGCCCAGCGGGACGTGGAGTCCTTCTCCTACGGCGGCTTCGGCGGCCCGATGGGCATGGGCGGCCACCGGGGCCGGTCCAACAGCGGGCTCGGCGGGGCGATGCTCGGCGGGATCCTGCTCGGCTCCATCCTCAACGGCGGAGGCGGCTTCGGCGGGGGCGGCTTCAGCGGCGGCGGCGACGGCGGGGGCGGGTTCGGCGGCAGCTTCGACGGGGGCTTCGGCGGCGGGTTCGGCGGCGACATCGGCGGGGGGTTCTGAGCACCCCCGCCCGACCGGACCGCCGCCCGCCGCGCCGGGACCACGACTCCCGCCCCGACCTCCACCACGACGTCCGTTCCGACCTCGACCCAGTCCACGACCCCCTCCACGATCCCGACCACGACCGTCCGACGATCCGGGAGACCCCTCCCGGACGCACCAGAGGAGAGCAGGAACCATGATCAAGCAGTCCATCTTCGGCCGCATCGCCCAGCTCGCGAAGGCCAACATCAACGCCATGATCGACGCCGCCGAGGACCCCCAGCTCATGCTGGACCAGATGGTGCGCGACTACACCGAGAACATCCGGGAGGCCGAGGCGGCCGTGGCGCAGACCATCGGCAGCCTCCGCCTGCTCGAGCAGGACCACGCGGAGGACGTGCGGGAGGCCCAGGAGTGGGGCAACAAGGCCCTGGCCGCGTCCAACCGGGCGGAGGAGTTCCGCGCCTCGGGCAGGTCCTCCGAGGCCGAGAAGTTCGACAACCTCGCCAAGGTCGCCCTGCAGCGCCAGATCCAGTACGAGACGGAGGCGCGCGGCGCCGAGCCGCAGATCGCGTCCCAGACCCAGGTCGTGGACAAGCTCAAGGACGGGCTCAACCGGATGCGCGGCAAGCTGCAGGAGCTGTCCAACAAGCGCGACGAGCTCAACGCCCGGCAGAAGTCCGTGCAGGCGCAGTCGCAGGTCCAGGACGCCATCAAGGCCTTCGACGTGCTCGACCCGACCAGCGAGGTCTCCCGCTTCGAGGACAAGATCCGCCGCGAGGAGGCCCGCCTGCTCGGCCAGCAGGAGCTGGCCTCGTCCTCCCTCGACGCGCAGTTCGAGTCCCTGGAGGCCCTGGGCCAGCAGAGCGAGATCGAGGCCCGGCTGGCGGCGCTGAAGTCCCGCAACGCCGAGAAGATCGTCTCCTCCGAAGAGGTCTGACGGGCGGGCGCCCCGGCGCCGGACCGGCCCCGCGGCGCACGGCCGCGGGGCCGGTGCCGCGCCCGGGTGCGCGCGGTGCCGTCCCGCCGGGCCGACGAGGTCCGCGGCGGGCACGACGGGCACGACGGGCATGACGAAGGCCCCCGGACTGTGACGGTCCGGGGGCCTTCCGTGGTTGCGGGGGCAAGATTTGAACTTGCGACCTCTGGGTTATGAGCCCAGCGAGCTACCGAACTGCTCCACCCCGCGGCGACAGGTACGACTATACGTGCCGCGGGGTGGCGCCGCAAACCGGCTACTCGGCCGGCTCCCCGGCGGGCTGCTCGGGGGCCAGGGCGCCCTCGGCCTCCGGGGCGACGACGCCGTCCGCCTCGAGCGCCCGCTCGATGGCGTCCTGCAGCCGCTGCTGCGCCTCCCCGTAGGCGGTCCAGTCGCCGTCCGAGAGCGCCTGCTCCGACTCCTGGATCGCCCGGTTGGCCTCCAGCAGGGCGTCGTCGAGGCCGCCGCCGCCGGCCGGGGCGTCCCCGTCCGCCGGGGCGTCACCGTCCGCCGGGGCGTCACCGTCCGCCGGGGCCTCCCCGTCCGGGGACTGCGCCTCGGCGTCGTTGACGCCGGCGCCGGTGGAGGTCTGGGCGCCGGAGTCGCCGCCGAAGACCTCGTCGAGCGCCTCCTCGAGGGTGGGCGCGAAGCCGACCTCCTCGCCGAAGCCCACGAGCACGCGCCGCAGCGTCGGGTACGCGGCGTCGCCCGAGGACTGCACGTAGACCGGCTGCACGTAGAGCATGCCGCCGCCGGCGGGCAGGGTGAGCAGGTTGCCGTTGATCACCTCGGACGCGCCCTGGCGGAGCAGGTTGAGCTCCGTCGAGACGTCGGTGTCCGAGTTGAAGAGGTTCTGCGCCTGGCCGGGGCCGGGCACCACCGAGGAGCGCGGGAGCTCGAGCAGGCGCAGCCTGCCGTACTCCTCGCTCTTCACGCCGTCCTCGCCGGTGCCGGCGTCGGAGTTGGCGGAGAGGTACCCGTACATCACGTTGCGGGTGTTGCCCGTCTCGGACTGCTGCGGGATGAAGGACGTGGTGAGGGAGAAGTTGGCCTCCTCCTCGCCGGGCATCCGCATCGACAGGTAGTACGGGGGCAGCGCGACCTCGGAGTCCTGCGTCGGGTCGTTGGGCACGGACCAGACGTCGTCGTTCTGGTAGAAGCTGTTCGGGTCCGTCACGTGGTAGCGGTTGAGCAGCTCGCGCTGGACCTTGAACATGTCCTGCGGATAGCGCACGTGGGCCATCAGCTCCGCCGACATCTCGGAGTAGGGCTTGAGCGTGTCCGGGAAGACGTTCTGCCACGCCTTCAGCACCGGGTCCTGGTCGTCCCAGGCGTACAGGGAGACCGAGCCGTCGTAGGCGTTGACCGTGGCCTTGACCGAGTTGCGGATGTAGTTCACCCGCTCCGGCGGCAGGGTCGCGGCGGCGCCCTGGGCCGTCTGGGTGTCCTGCGTGGCCTCCTGCAGCACCGACGGCGTCGAGTACGGGTAGGCGTCGGAGGTGGTGTAGGCGTCGACGATCCACTGCACCTGGCCGTCGATGATCGCCGGGTACGGGGCGCCGTCGACCGTCAGGTAGGGGGCGACCTTCTCGATCCGCTCGCGCGGGTCCCGGTCGTAGAGGACCTGCGACTCCGGGCGCACCGCGTCCGACAGGAGCAGGTCCGAGGACTGGAACTTGATGCCGTAGGCGAGCCGGTTGAAGAAGTTGCCGATGCTGGGCCCGCCGTTGCCGGTGAACGTGGTCTTGGCGTCGCCGGCCTCGTCCCCGGCGGTCTGCGGGCGGTCAAGCTCGAGCGGCTCGTCGCCCTCCCCGCCGCCGACGATCGAGTACGACGGGGAGTTCTCGCCGAAGTAGATGCGCGGCTCGTAGTCCTCGGAGATGACGCCCCGGGAGGGGATGCCGGACTGCATGAACTGGGGCTTGCCGTCCGCCTCGACCCGGCTGCCGTAGGCCGCGACCACGCCGTAGCCGTGGGTGTAGACCACGTGCTGGTTGTACCAGCCCTGGTTCTGGTCCGGGTTCAGCTCGCGCGTGGCGATCACCGTGTCCTGGACCTCGCCGTCGATCTCGTAGCGGTCCACGTTGAGGGTGTCGGGGAACTGGTAGTACGGGCGGAACTGCTGCAGCTGGGAGAACGCGGAGGACACCACGTTGGGGTCCAGCAGGCGGATGTTCGACGTCGTCTCGGTGTCCTGGCGCAGCGCGCCCTGCTCGGTCTGGGTGGTGGCGTCGTAGGGCGTCACCTCGGCCGCGTCGAGCCCGTACGCGGAGCGGGTGAGCTGGATGTTGCGCTCGATGTACTGGCTCTCCAGGGCCTGCTCGGTCGGCAGCACCTGGAAGCGCTGGACGATCCACGGGTAGATCCCGCCGGCCACGACCGCGACCACGAGCAGCATGGCCGTGCCGATGACCGGCAGCCGCCAGCGGCCGACGAAGGACGCCACGACGAACAGGACCGCCACGATCAGCGCCGCCGCGGCGAGGATCGCCTTGGTGGGGATCACGGCGTTGACGTCGGTGTAGAGCGCGCCCGTCCACTCCCCGGAGGTCGACTGCAGGGTGGAGTACCGGTCCAGCCAGAAGTTCGCCGCCTGCAGCAGCAGGAACAGCGCGGCCAGCACCCCCAGGTGCACCCGGGAGGCCCGGGAGGTGGACAGCCCGCGCTCGGTGATCCGGATGCCGCCGTAGACGTAGTGCATCAGGATGCCGGCGACGCCGGCCAGCAGGATCGCCGAGACGAGGAAGCCGATGAGGAAGCGCAGGAACGGCAGGGTGAAGACGTAGAAGCCCAGGTCCAGGCCGAACTGCGGGTCCTCCTGGCCGAACGGCTCCTGGTTCAGGAACAGCAGGACCGTGTCCCACTGGGTCATCGCCGTGCTCGCCGCGAAGAGCCCGAACAGCACCGGCACGACGACCATGACGATCTTGCGGACCGGCTCGAGGGCCTCCTGGTAGCGGCGCAGGTTGTCGTCGACGATCGACTCGGCCGTGATGGGGCGGCTGCGGTAGGCGAGGAACAGGCTCCCGAACATCAGCGCGGCCACGAACACGGCGGAGACCACGAAGATCGCGATCTTCGTGGCGTTCTCGGTGAAGAACACGCTCAGGTAGCCCAGCTGGTCGTACCACAGGACGTCCGTGTAGAGCTGGGTCAGCCCCACGAAGGCGGCCACGAGGACGAGCACGATGACGACGGTCGGCCAGAGCGCACCCCGCTTCCGCCGCTGTCCTGCTGGCTGCTGCCTCGGTGGTCGGGGGGCTGTGGGTCCGGCGGTCACTGGTTACCTCTGCATTTCGCGTCGATCGTCAGGTGTGGTGCGTGGTGTCGTGGGTGCTGCGCCGACCCGGGAGGGATCGGGTCCGCCGACGCATCGACGGGGGGCCCCGACCATTCTGCCCGGGCCGTTCTCGGGGGTGCAATCGTGCACGCGGCGGCCCTCATGCGGCGGTGCACCCGGGCAGCGCCGAGAGGTCCCGGCCCTCGGCGACGGCCTCCGCGGCCGCCACGGCGTCGTCGAGGGTGCGCACGGACACCGCCGTCAGGCCCTCGGGCACGTGGCCCCGCGCCTCGGCGCAGTTGCCCTCGGGGACCAGGAACACCTCGGCCCCCGCCTGCTGCGCCCCCTCGAGCTTCTGCCGGATCCCGCCGATGGGACCGACGTCCCCCTCCGGGGTGATGGTGCCGGTGCCCGCCAGGTGACGGTCGCCGGCCAGCGAGCCCGGGGTCATCTCGTCCACGATCCCGAGGGCGAACATCATGCCCGCGCTGGGGCCGCCGACCTCGTCGAGCTCGAAGTCCACGTCCACGGGGAAGTCGAAGTCGGGCACGAGGAGGACGCCGAGCTGCCAGGCGCCGGTCGCCTCGTCGCGCACGGTGTCCACCGCGACCTCGCGCGGCTCGCCGGAGCGCTCCACCTCCAGGCGCACGCCCTCCTCCCCCGCGGCGTCGAGCGCGTCCTTGAGGCCGGACACCGACGAGACGGCCGAGCCGTCGACGCGGCGCAGCACGTCGCCGCTCTCCAGGAGACCGTCGGCCGGGCCGCCGGGCACGGTGCCGTGCACGGACAGCTCCGTGCCGTAGCCGATGTCCAGGTGGCCCAGGGCCGCCGCGACGGCGTGCTCCTGCGAGGACGACATCGCCAGCGTCCCGGCGTCGTCCACGTCCTGGCCGGAGACCTGCCGCGGGTAGAGGCTGTCGGCCGGCACCACGGACGCGGAGGGGTCCAGCCAGGACCCCAGGACGGTGAGGACGTTGACGTCGCGGGCCGGGCCCCCGGTCACGTAGACCGTGGTGAGGTCCAGCACGGAGTCGCTCGGATACGTCGGCGCGCCGCTCACGCCCAGCAGCTGCCGGCCGTCGTGCTCCCCCACCGTGTTGAACGTGGGCCCCGGCGACTCGATCACGTACGGCGCGGGCAGCACCGTCCCGGCGAGCAGCAGCCCGGCGGACCCCAGCAGCGCCCACGACTCGAGGCTCCGGCGGCGCAGGCCGCGGCGCGGGCGGGGGGAAACGGTCACGGGCAGTCCTCGGCGGTCGTCGGTGGGCCCCGGGGGCCGGGAGCCTCCCGGTCCGGACGGTCCAGTTTATCGCGGCGGAGCCTCCCGTGAGCTACCAGCGAACTGGGAGTTGGCCCATGGTCGGCCCCGACCGGGGATCGCTAGGCTGGACGCAGAGACGTCGGGGCGCGCCCGCGCGCCCCGATCCCGTGACCGATCCGACGAAACGGTGGACCCATGACTCCGCAGCCTCCCAACGACCGCTCCGGGGACACCCCCGGCGACACCCCCGGGGACGACTCCGGGGACCACCGCAAGGATCCCTTCCAGGAGATGCTGGAGCGCCTCATGGGCCAGGGCGGGATGAGCCCCGAGGACCTGGGCCGCGCCGGGATCCCGATGGACCCGCAGGCGATGTCCATGATGTTCCAGCAGATCCAGTCCATGATGGGCGCCGGCGCCGGCGAGGGCCCGGTGAACTGGAAGCTCGCCCACGACCAGGCCCGCCGGATCGCCGCGGCGGACGGCGACCCCTCCGTCACCGCGGCCCAGCGGGGGGCGGTGGAGGACGCGATGCGGCTCGCCGAGCTGTGGCTGGTGGACCACACCGAGTTCGGGCAGACCGCGATCCGCCCGCAGGCGTGGTCGCGCGCGGAGTGGATCGAGGCCACGCAGGAGACGTGGAAGGACATGACCGGTCCCGTCGCGGCGTCGGTGACCCAGGCCCTCACCGACGCCCTCACCCAGCAGCTGCCCGCGGAGCTGTCGAGCATGATGGGCGGGGCCTCCGGGATGCTGGCCGGCGCCGGCGGGATGCTGTTCGGCATGCAGCTGGGGCAGGCCATCGGCGGACTCTCCCGGGAGGTGCTGTGCTCCACCGACATCGGGCTGCCGCTGGCGGAGGGCCGGTCCGGGCTGCTGCCCGCCAGCATCCGGCAGTTCGGCGAGGGCCTGGACATCCCGGCGCAGGAGATCATGCTCTACGTCGCCGTGCGCGAGGCCGCCCACGTCCGGCTGTTCGCGGCGAACCCCTGGCTGCGGGAGCACATCCTGGAGCTCATCAAGCGCTTCTCCGCGGGCATCCACATCGACATGTCCCGGATCGAGGAGGCGGCGCGGGACATCGACCCCATGGATCCCTCGAGCATGCAGGACGCCCTCTCCTCCGGGATCTTCGCCCCGCAGCAGACCCCGGACCAGGAGGCCACGCTCAAGCGGCTCGAGACGGTCCTGGCGCTCGTGGAGGGCTGGGTGCACGTGGTCACGGTCGACTCGACGGCGAACCTGCCCTCCGCTGGGGCGCTCTCGGAGACGGTGCGGCGCCGCCGTGCTTCCGGGGGCCCGGCCGAGCACGCCTTCGGGGCCCTGGTGGGCCTCGAGCTGCGTCCGCGCCGGCTGCGCGAGGCGGCGGAGTTCTGGCAGTACGTCGGCGAGCGCCGGGGGATCCAGGACCGCGACGGGCTGTGGGAGGCCGCGGAGCTGCTGCCCACCGACCAGGACCTGGACGACCCCGCGGGCTTCTCCGAGCGCCGCGGGCTGCTCACCGCCTCCGAGGACGAGGTCGACGCCGCGCTCCAGCGGCTGCTCTCGGGCGGCTACGAGGGCCCCGGCGCGGACGGCGGCGCCGGCCCGCAGCGGCCGGAGGGCGAGGGGCCTCAGGACGGGGACGCGCCCCGCTGATCCCCCGCGGCCCGCCCCGTCCGGTGGGCCCAGGCGGCACCGTCGAGGAACGCCTGGGCCTGCCCGGCCCGCGGGTACCGGGCCTCCAGCTCCCGGAAGCGGGGACTGTGGTCGGCCTCGAGCAGGTGCGCCAGCTCGTGCACCAGCACGAAGTCGAGCACCCACTCCGGGGCGTCCTGGAGCTGCGCCGAGATCCGGATCACCCCGGTGGCCGGCGTCGCCGAGCCCCACCGCGTGTTCTGCCGCGCCGACCAGCGGACGTCGGAGGGCCGGGCCCGGCCCTCCAGGTGGCGGCGGGACAGCTCCCGGGCCCGTTCCAGCAGCCGGTCGTCGGAGCGGCGGTCGGCGCCCCTGACCGCCTCGCGGCGGCGGCGCTCCACGACCCGGGGCACGAGCTCCCGGGTCCAGTGCTCGATCTCCCGGCGCGTCGCGGACTGCGGGACGGAGAGCACCACCGTGTCCTCGCTCCAGTGCGCGGACACGGTCTTGCGGCGGCGGGCGGAGCGGCGCACGACGACCTCGGGCTGCGACGGTACGGGCATGAGGCCATTGAACACGCCCGCACCGCCGGCCGCGAACCGGCGGGCCGGGCGTGTGGACGGCCCCCGACGTGGACAGTGGACGGTCCGCGCGCGACCGCGCGGCGGCTCCGGTCCGGGCCATGGTGGGAGCACCCCGCCCGCCCGTCCGGAAGGTGCCCCGTGCCGCTCCCCTCCGTCCCCGGCCCGCGCTCCGCCCCGCCGCCGGGCCCGCCCCGTCCCGTGCCGTCCCGCCGCGAGCCGTCCCGCTGCAAGCCGTCCCGCCGCGAGCCGCCCTTCCTCGAGCCGCCTCCTCCCGAGCCGCCGCTCCCCGAGGAGGTGCACGTCCTGCTGCTGGGCCTCGACGGCCTCGCGGCCGCGCTGGCCGTGCTCCTGCTGCGCTGCGGGGTGCTCGGGCTCAACGTCGACGACGGCACGCCCGTGGCCGCCGCCGACCTGGGCACCGGCGTGTACCGTCCGGCCGATCTCGGCCGCCCGCGGGACGAGGCCCTGCGCCGGCGGCTGCGCGCGCTGGACGCCCGCTGCGTCCCGGTCAGCGCGCCCGAGCTGTTCCCCTCGGCGCTGCTGCCGGGCACGGTGGTGGTGCGCAGCACCGAGCACCTGCCGGCGGGCGGGCACGGCGCGGCGTGGCCGGACCCGGCCCTCGACCCGCGCCACCCCCTGGTGCCGCTGCACCACGCCGGCGGCGCGCTCCTGCGCTGGCCCACCGTGCCCTGGGCGCAGCGGCCCTGCCCGGACTGCCTGCGGGCCACCCTCGGGGCCCGGGCACCCGGCCCGGGGCCCGAGGGTCCGGGGGCCGTCCTGGCCGCGTGGGCGCGGCCCGCCCACGCGCAGGCCGTGGCCGGCGCCCTGGCGGCCGAGGTGCTCGCCGTGGCCCTGGACGGGCTATGGGGCGGCGCCCCGCCGGGCGCGGGTCTCCCCGAGGAGCCGCCGGGTCCTGCGGGGGGAACGGACGGCGGGCCACCGCCGGCCCGGCTGCTGGGCGCGCCGTGGCCCGGTGCGGAGGTGCTGCTGGAGCTCGACCGCGGCCTGTGCCTGTGCGGACTCGCTCAGGCGTGAGCCCGGGCGCCCCGGCTGCGCCGCCCGTGCGCCCGGGCGGGCTCGGCCTCGCGCAGCCCGTCCAGGAACCGTGAGGGCTTGCGCGTGGGCCGACCGCCCGGGGTGCGGGACAGCGTCCAGGACAGCACCAGGTGCTCGCGGGCCCGGGTGATCCCCACGTAGAGCAGGCGGCGCTCCTCGTCGATCTCGTCCGCGGTCTCGGCGAAGCCGATGGGCACGAGCCCCTCGCTGAGCCCGGCCAGGAACACGGCGTCCCACTCCAGGCCCTTGGCCGAGTGCAGGGACGCCAGGGTCACCCCGTTCATCACGGGGGCGTCCTGCTGGGCCGTGCGGCGCTCCAGCTCGGCCGCGAGGTCCGGCAGCAGGAGCTGCTCCCCGCGCGCCGCGGCGTCCTCGGCCATCCGGTCGGCGAGGGAGACGAGGGCGGCCAAGGACTCCCACCGCTCCCGGACGGCACCGGTGGAGCGCGGCGCCCGGTCCGAGTAGCCCAGCGAGGAGAGGATGTCCCGCACCAGCCGGGTGGGCTCGTCCGAGGCCTCGGCGGCCCGCGCGGCCGTGCGCAGCTGCACCACGGCCTGCTTGACCTCCGGGCGGTTGAAGAAGCGCTCCGTGCCGCGCAGCTGGAAGCCGATGCCCGCCTCGGCCAGGGCCGTCTCGAAGGCCTGGGACTGCCCGTTCGTGCGAAACAGCACGGCGATCTCGGAGGCGGGCACGCCGTCGTCGATCAGGTCCTGGATCCGCGCGGCCGTCCCGGCGGCCTCGGCCTCGTCGTCGGGGTACTCGTTCCAGGACGGGCGGGGGCCCGCCGGGCGCTGGGCCTCGAGGTGCAGCGGGGTCGCCCAGGAGCCGGGGGTCGAGTCCGGTCCCGGCCGGCGGGCGGCCAGCAGGCGGTTGGCGGTCTCCACGACCTGGGGGGTGGAGCGGTAGTCCCGCACGAGCCGGATCACCCGGGCCTGCGGGTGCCGGCGCGGGAACTCCAGCAGGTGCCGGGAGCTCGCCCCGGTGAAGGAGTAGATCGTCTGGGAGGCGTCGCCCACCACGCAGACGTCGTCCCGCCCGCCGAGCCAGGCGTCGAGCAGGCGCTGCTGGAGCGGGGAGACGTCCTGGTACTCGTCGACCACGAAGTGCCGGTACTGCTCGCGGACGGTCGCCGCCACGCGCTCGTCCTCCTCCAGCACGGCCACGGTCAGGAGCAGGACGTCCTCGAAGTCGATGAGGTGCCGGTCGGTCTTGAGCTCCTCGTAGGACTGGTAGAGCCGCTGCACGGTGCGCACCTCGTAGCCCAGCGGCATGTCCCGCCGGGCGGCCCGGGCCGGGTAGGTGTCGGGCGTCAGCATCGAGACCTTGGCCCACTCGATCTCCGCGGCGAGGTCCCGCACGGCCGCGCGGTCCGTGGACAGGCGCATGTTCTGCGCGGCCTCGGTGATCAGCCGGGCCTTGTGCTCCACCAGCCCGGGCAGGGGCCCGCCCACGGCCTGCGGCCAGAAGTACTGGAGCTGGCGCAGCGCGGCGGCGTGGAAGGTGCGCGTCTGCACCCCGCCGGCGCCCAGGCCGCGCAGACGGTTGCGCATCTCGTTGGCGGCGCGCGCCGTGAACGTCAGGGCCAGGACCTTCTGCGGGGTGTAGACGCCGGTGGCGATGCCGTAGGCGATGCGGTGGGTGATCGCCCGGGTCTTGCCCGTGCCGGCCCCCGCCAGGACGCACACAGGGCCGCGCAGCGTCGTCGCCACCTCCCGCTGCTCCGGGTCCAGCCCGGCGAGGATCCGCTCCTCGGGGCCGGCGTCCGGGAGCTGCTCGGCGTCCTCCCCGCTCACCACGCGGTCTCCGGCAGGTCCTCGCCGAGCCAGTGCGCGATGAGGGCGTGGGCGATCGAGACCCGCCCGGGCAGCGTCACGGCCCCGGTGCGCGCGGCGTCCCGCAGCTCCGCCCGGGTGAACCAGCGCAGCTCCAGGATCTCCTGGCCGTCCGGCACGGCCGCCCCGGAGCGCGCCACGGCCCGGCAGCCGAGCATCAGGGAGCGCGGGAACGGCCAGGGCTGGGAGCCGAGGTAGTGGACGTCCCCCACGACCAGCCCCGCCTCCTCGGCGACCTCCCGGACCACGGCCTGCTCGAGGGACTCCCCCGGCTCCACGAACCCGGCCAGCGTCGAGAACCGGTTGCCCTTCCACAGGGCCGAGCGGCCCAGCAGCAGCCGCTCCCGGGCGGGGTCGGGGTGGCCGTCGCTGACGGCCACGATGATCGCCGGGTCGGTGCGCGGGAAGTGCAGGGAACGGTCGTCGGGGCACTGCCGCGCCCAGCCGGAGCGGATCACCTCGGTGGGCTCCCCGCACTGCGGGCACCGGGGGTGGTCGCGGTGCCACAGCGCCACGGACTGCGCGGTGACCAGCAGCGCGGTGTCCGCGGCGGGGAGCACGGGGCCCAGCTCCCGCAGCCCGGCCCAGCGCAGCCCGTCCACGCCGCGCGCCGCGGCCGAGGCCGTCACCGCCGCCACGACGGGCTCGGGCACCGCGAACGGCTCGGCCGCCGCGTCCCCGTCCGCGGGCTCCGCCGCCGGGACGGCCCGCAGCAGCACGCGTGGGCCCCGCCCGCCCTCGGCGCCGGGCAGCCGGCCGAGGTAGACCTCCGGCCGGCGCGGGTCGTGGTCGACGCGCGGCACCTCGCCGACCGGGACGAGGACCAGGGCGTCGCCGGCCACGGGAGCGAGGCCGCCGGCGAGCACCAGCACGAGCGAGGACGGGTCCTGGGCGGCGAGCACGCGGACGTCCTCGAGCTCGCGGTCGACGGCGTCGCGGTCGAAGGCGGTCGCGGCGAACGGCAGCCGGGCCGCGCTGAGGCGCCCGGGGGCCGGTGCGGAGGACGCGCCGGGGCCGGGCTCGGGCAGGGGAACGGTGGAGGCGGACACGCTCCCCACTGTAGCGATCCCGGCCGACCCACGGCCCGGTCCCGGCGGTGACCGGGGACGACGGTGGCCGTCCCCGACCGGGCCTCTTGTAGGGTGAACGCCGTGAGCACCTCCCTCGAGCACCTGGCCGCCGTCGCCGCCGCAGGCGTCCCCGGACTCGCGCCCGTGGCCGTGGGTCCCTCCCCGGACGACGACGCCGACTTCCGTTCCGCTGTGGTCCTCGACGCCGCGGGCCGCCGGTGGCGGGTGCGCTCGCCGCTGAGCCCCGAGGCGAGCGTGCGCCTGGAGACGGAGCACCTCGTGCTGCGCTGCTTCACCCCCGCGATCCGCTCCCGGCTGCCCTTCCTCGTGCCCACCGCGGCGGGCTCGGTCGAGGACGGCCACCTGCACGCCTTCGTGCACTCGCACATCGAGGGGGCGCCGCTGGACATCGACGAGCTCGCCCGCATGGCCGCGGCCCCGGACCCGGAGCACCACCGGCACGTCCCGAGCGCCGAGCCGCCCCCGACCCTGAGCGTGCAGCTGGGGCGCCTGCTGGCCGCGATCCACGCCCTGCCGCCCGCGCTGGTCCTCGACGCGGACCTGCCGAGCTACACGGCCGAGCAGTGCCGGCAGCGGCGCCTGGTGGAGCTGGGCCGGGCCGCCGCCACGGGCCGGGTGCCCGCCGCGCTGCTGGACCGGTGGAAGGGGGTCCTCGAGGACCGGGCCGTGTGGCGGTTCCCGCCCCGGGTCGTCCACGGCGACCTGCAGGAGGACGACCTGCTGATCTCCCGCGGACGGGTGCGGGGGGTCACCGGCTGGACGGACCTGCACGTGGGCGATCCCGCGGGGGACTTCGCGTGGCTGCTCGCGGCGCGCGACGCCCGCCTCGCCGAGAGCGTGCTGGAGGCCTACGCCGCGGCCTGCCGCCGCACCTCGTTCCAGGCCCCGGACCGGGAGCCGGACCCGCACCTGCTGGACCGCGCCCGGCTGGACGCGGAGCTCGCCCTGGCGCAGTGGCTGGTGCGCGCGGTGGACCGCGGGATGGACGGCCTCGTGGCGGACGCGGAGCAGATGCTGGACACGCTCGCCCAGGACGTCGCCCGGCGCTCCGCCGCGGAGGCGGCGGCCGGCGCGGCGGCCACCGCGGCGGCCACCGCGCCGGCGACCGCACCGGCCGCCCCGCAGCGCCCCGCGCAGGGCCCGGCGCCCACGGCTCCCCCGGCTCCGGGACCCGAGGGGCGCTCCCCCGGGGACCCGGCGGTCCCGGACGGCCGGTCCGGGGACGAGGGCACCGGGGACGGCACCGGGGACCGCGCTGCCGGCGGCGCCCCGTCGCCGGTCGCGCAGCCGCGGCCCGCGGGGAGGCCGTCGGCGGGCGGATCCGGTCAGGACCGCAGCACCACGTCGTAGGCCTCGCGGATCACCGCCTCCAGCTTCTCGGCCCCGGAGAGGTCGTGCGGGCGGACCACCCGGTCCTCGGCCACGTAGTAGAACGCCGCGGTGACCGCCTCGAGCGGCACCCCGCGCAGCCGGGACCACGCGAGCCGGTAGACGGCCAGCTGCGCCGAGCGCTCCCGCAGCTCCCGACCGGCCGGTGCCCGCCCGGTCTTCCAGTCGACGAGCTCCCACGTGCCGTCGCCGTTGCGGAACACCGCGTCCACGCGTCCGCGCACCGTGATCCCGGCGATCGGGGTCTCGAGCGGGAACTCCACGGCGTGCGGCTGCCGGTCCGCCCAGGGGCCGGACCGGAACGTGGCCGCCAGCTCCGGGAGGTCGTAGGCCTCGTCGACGTACTCGTCGGCCGTGCCGGGCAGCTCGCCGACGTCGAAGATCGCGGAGCTGCCGTAGTACTGCTCGATCCACGCGTGGAAGGTGGTGCCGCGGCGGGCGGCGGTCCCGGGCCGCCTGGGCATGGGGCGCCGCAGCCCCGAGACGACCTCGAGCGGGTCGCGGGACAGCGCCACGAGCGTCGAGGCGGAGACGTGGGACGGCATGGGCACGGACCGCTCGGCCCGTGCGTCCTCGTGCCGGGCCAGGAGGATCCGGGCCTCCTCGGACCAGCGCCGCGGGTCCGGAGAGCGTCCGTCGCGCTCCCCGGCGCCGAGCAGGTCCTCCACGTCCAGGTCCGCGGTGGCCTCGAAGCCGCGCTCCCGGACCGCCCGGGCGGCCTGCTCCAGGCGGGACCGGCGCCCGAGGTGGGCCGGCGGGCTCACCCGCACGGTCTGCGTGCCGTCCTCCGCCGTGACCGTCTCCGTGATCTCGGGCCCCTCCAGGGGGTCGTAGGGCCACGGCGCGCTCAGCACGGTGGCGGCGGCCGGGTTGCGCGTCCCCTCGGGCACCGCGGCCCACGGCCCGAGCCGGACGGGCGGGGCCGCCCCCTCGGTCAGCGGCGTCAGCTCGGCCACGAACGTGGAGGGCTCCTGGCCCTTGGCGGCGGTGCCGCGGAAGACGGTGCTGGAGAGCTCCAGCACCGTCCGGGCGCGGGTCACCGCCACGTACGCCAGTCGCCGCTCCTCGTCCTCGGCGTGCTGCGCGGCGAGCTCGAGGTACTCCGTGTGGGACTCCTCGAGGGCCTTGAGGTCGGTGGTGTCCACGGACCACTGCGGCAGGAACCGGGCGTCCCCGCGCAGCGGCCACGCGAGGGCACCCGTGTCGAGGGTCCAGCGCGCGGGGTTGTCGGTCGGGAAGTTCCTGGCGTTGAGACCGGGCACGTACACGTGGTCCCACTCGAGGCCCTTGGAGGAGTGCACGGTGACCAGCTGCACGGCGTCGTGCCGGACGCGGTCGGGGCCCGGCTCGAGCCCGTTCTCCTCCGCCAGTGTGACGTCGAGCCAGGCGAGGAACGCCGAGACGTCGCCGGTCGCGGACGAGGCGGTGAAGGACTGCGCCGCCTCCTGGAAGGCGTCGAGGTTGCGCCGCGCCTGGTGGGAGGAGCGGTGCGGGTGCGCGGCGACCTCGATGTCGAGGCCGAGGACCGTCTCGATCTCGTGCAGCAGGCTGGGCAGGTCGTCGGAGAGGTAGGAGCGCAGGTGCTCCAGCTCGGTGCGCAGCCTGCCGAGCCGGTGCCGGGCGGCCTCGGACAGGGACCGGCCGTGCGCGGACGTCCAGCCCGGGCGCGGGAGGGTCTCGAGCGCCTCCACGAGCGAGGCGTGGTCGGAGAGGTCCGGCTCGACCAGGGCCTCCTCGTCGGCCTCCTCCGCGGTCACGGGGCTCTCGAGGTCCTCCGGGCGACCGGCCTGCGCGGCCTCGGTGCGGCGCCGCTCCAGGTGCGACGCCCAGTCGGACAGCGCCATGAGGTCCCGGGTCCCGATCCGCCACCGGGCCCCCGCGAGCAGGCGCACCAGGGCGTCCGAGCGGCCGGGGTCGTCCAGCACCCGCAGCGTCGCCACGACGTCGGAGACCTCCGGGGTGCTGAGCAGCCCGCCGAGGCCCACGACCTCGTAGGGGATGCCGCGGGCCGCGAGCTCCCGGCGCACGGGCTCGATCTGGGACCGCTTGCGGCACAGCACCGCCATGGTGGGCATCTCGTCCTCCGGGTCCCCGCGGTGCTCCTCGCGGCGGGCGCGGACCTGCTCGGCGAGGGCGGCGGCCTCCTCGACGTCGGTCGCGTACCGGCTGAGCCGCACGTGCCCGGAGCCGGCGCCGGGCCGGGGCGTGAGCTCGGGGACGGTCAGGGGCGACGTCCCCCGCGCCCACGCCGGCAGGGTCCGCAGAGGGGCGGCGAGGGTGTTGGCGACGTCGAGGATGCTCGCGTCGTTGCGCCACGCCGTGGTCAGGAAGCTGGGGTCCCCGTCCTGGCCCGGGGCCACCGGGAAGGAGTCGTAGAAGCCGAACAGCTGGCCGGCCGAGGCTCCGCGGAAGCCGTAGATCGACTGCTGGGGATCGCCCACGGCCATCACGGAGTGGCCCTGCCCGAACAGGGCCGCGAAGAGCCGCAGCTGGGCGTGCGAGGTGTCCTGGAACTCGTCGAGGAGCACCACGCGGTGCTGCTCCCGCTCGGTCCGGCGGGCGGCCGGGTCCTGCTCGGCCAGCCGGGCCGCCGCGGAGAGCAGGTCCCCGAAGTCCATGGCCTGGGCCTCCTCCTTGCGCCGGGCGAAGTCGGCCACGAGCTCGGCGAGCACCCACGCGGTGCGCTGGTTCTCCTCCACCTTCTTCAGCGCCGCGCCGAGGGTCTTCTTCCGCCGGCCCGGCGGGGTGGTGGCCAGCTCGCCCAGCAGCCCGGCCGCGAAGCGCTCCACGGCCGCCGGTTCCACGAGGTGCTCCGCGCACGCCGAGGCGAGGTCGAGGACGGCGCGGACCATGGTGGACTTCGCGGGCATGGCCTCGAGCAGCTCCCCGGTCCACGCCTCCACGGTCTGCGCGGCGATCTGCCACGTCCGGGCCTGGCCCAGCAGCGTGGTGTCCGGCTCGATGCCGATCCGCAGCCCGTAGTTGCGCACGAGGGTGTTGGCGTAGGAGTGGTAGGTGCTGACGACCGGGTCCTGGGGCGCGGCCGGGACGGTGTCGTCCTCGGCGCCGGCGGGCGCGACGAGGCCCTCGGCGCGCAGGCGGGCGAGCCGGGAGCGCATCCGCTCCCCCAGCTCCCCGGCGGCCTTGCGGGTGAAGGTGACGCCGAGGACCTGGTCGGGGGCCACGATGCCGTTGGCCACGAGCCACACGACCCGGTCGACCATCGTGGCGGTCTTGCCCGAGCCCGCGCCGGCGACCACGAGCCGGGGCGAGAGCGGGGCGGAGATCACGGCGGACTGCTGGGCGGTGGGGCGGTTGCCGCCGAGCAGCTCCGCGAGCTCCTCGGGGCTGTGCCGGGGATCGATCCCGCCGTAGGGGTGGTCCGGGTCGTGCCCGGTCCGCGCCGTGGAGGCGGTGGGGGCCTCGGTCATGGGGACGGGATCCTCCTGTGCTCGGGGGGCGGTGGCGCCGGGGCGCCCGGCGTGGGGTCCGGCGGAGCCGGGGGCGGTGCTCACGGCTCGCTCACCTGCCGGCCCTCGGCGCAGAGGGGGCAGATCTGCGGCAACCGGCACCCGTGCCCGCCGAAGGCGCCCTCCGCCTGGTCGTGGCGGGAGACGAAGTGCTCCCCGGCCACCAGCTCCGCGGCGCGGGTGATCAGGTCCCGCGCCCAGGTGTCGGCCGGGTCCAGGGGGTCCTGCTGCTGCACGGAGGGGGACTTCGCCCGGGTGCCCAGCTGGACGAGGAGGGCACCGCCGGGCAGCTCCGTGACCGTGCCGCCGGGCAGCTCCAGGACGGTCTCGTCCTCGCCCGCGACCATGGCCGTGCCCGCGCCCGCGGACAGCGCCACCTGGTAGGCCGCCAGCTGGGGGTGCTCGGCGATCTTCGCCCCGGCCGGCTGGTTCCGGCCCGTCTTCAGGTCGACGACGACGTAGCGGCCCTGCTCGTCGAGCTCCAGCCGGTCCACCCGGCCGCGGAGCAGCGCGTCCCGGGCCCTGCCCTGGACGAGCACGCTGAAGGAGCCCTCCACCGAGGCCAGCCGCCGGCCGTGCCGGCTGCGGGCGTCCACCACGTACTGGGCGAACTTGCGCAGCATCTGCCGGGCACGCTCCAGCTGCACCGCGGACTCCCAGGTCTCCGGGAGCCCGAGCGTGGGCCAGCGGCGTTCGAGCTCGGCCACGAGCTCGGTCCCGGGGGCCTCCGGGAACTCCTCGGCGACGGCGTGCACGAGCGAGCCGAGGCTGCGGCTGAGGTCGGTGGCGGCCTCGGCCCGGGAGGCCGCCACGAACCAGTCGAGGGGGGACCGGTGGATGGTCTCGATCCGGGACGGGGAGACCGGGACCGGGACCCCCTCGTCGAAGACCGGGGCCGTGCTGGAGAGCTCGGCCGCGCCCCACCAGGTGTCGGGGTGGGCCCCGGGCACCGGGCGCGGGGACGAGGCGATGCGGTGCAGCAGGCGGGCGGCGGCCTCGGCGCGCACGGGGTCCTCGTCGTGCAGCTGCACCCACTGCCGCAGCTCCGCCACGAGGGCGCGCAGGGTCATGGGCCGGGGGGCGTCCACGACGGCGCGGACGCCGTCGCCGGGGCCCGTGCCCGGCGGGTCGACGAGGTCCAGGAACTCGGAGGGCTGCTGGTCCTCGTCGGAGGCCGCCGTCACCAGGAGCGTGCCCCGGCTGCGGGAGACCGCGGCGGAGAAGGAGCGCAGCTCGTCGTGGCGGACCTCGCGCATCCGGGTGACCGGGGTGACCCGTGCGGCCTGCTCGACGCCGAGGTCGAGGGCGTCCGTGAGCAGGTCCGCGGCCAGCAGCTGCCCCCGCAGGCGGGTGTTCGGCCACACGCCCTCCTGGACCCCGGCGACGAAGACGACCGGCCACTGCCGGCCGGCGGAGGTGGCCGGGGTCATGATCTCGACGGTCTCGTCGGTCGGGGCGCGGGCGGCCAGGGTGTCCATGGGCAGCTCCTGGCTGTCGATGTAGTCCAGGAACTGCGCGGGGCTCGCCCCGGGCAGGTGGTCGACGTAGCGCTCGGCCGCCTCGAACAGGCCCACGACGGCGTCGAGGTCGCGGTCGGCCCGCTCGCCCGCGGGTCCGCCCTCGAGGGCGCGGCGGCGCCAGGACTCGGCGACCCCGGCGGCCTCCCACAGCGCCCACAGGACCGTCTCCGCGGTGGCGCCCTCCTCGTGCAGGGCGCGGCGGCCGGCGGTGAGCATCCGGGCGATCCTGCGGGCCGGCACGGAGCGCACTCCGGCCGCGTCCAGCGCGCCGGGGGCCACCAGGGCCTCGACGAGCAGGTCGTCGCTGGTCCGGCCGCCGCCGGCGGCGAGCTCCTCCGCCCGGAGCCGCTGGCGCAGCCGCCGGACGTCCATCGGGGAGGCGGTGCCGATCCGGGAGGACAGCAGCTCCACGGCCGCCTGCACGGTGAGGGCGGCGAAGTGCCCGCCCCCGTCCGGTCCGGCGGCGGCGTCGGCCTCGGTCACGATCCGCAGGGCGCCCAGCAGCGGGCGGACCGCCGGCTCGTCCCGCACCGGGGTCTCGGCGGCGGACGTGCTGACGGGCACGCCCAGGGCCGAGAGCTGGCGCTCCAGGCTCTCCAGGTAGCGGCCGCTGCGCACGACCACGGCCATGTCCGCCAGCGGGACGTCCCGCACGAGGTGGCGCTCGAGGATCTCGTGGGCGATCCAGCGGGCCTCGTGCAGCGGGGAGGAGAGCACGACGGTGACGACCTCCCCCTCCCCCGCCACGGCGCCGGAGGCCTCGGGCCGCCGCGGGTGCCGGGCGCCGGCCACGGCGGGGATGCGCTCCGCGACGCGCTGCCAGACGTCCGCGACGGCCGGCGGCATCCGGAGGCCCTCCCCCAGCAGGTGCCGCCGGAGCGGGCGGCCGGGCTCGGCCAGGCGGTCGTCGAGGGTGCGCAGCAGGTCCGGCCGGGCCCCCCGGAAGCCCTGCACGACGGTGTCCGTGCAGGCGGTCAGCACGGCGTCCCGGCCCCGGCAGAGGACGGCGAGCAGCCGGTGGATCGAGGGCGTCGCCTCCTGGAGGTCGTCCACGAGCACGAGGTCGAGGCGCTCCTGCTCCGCCCGCAGGAACTCCGGCTGCTCCTCCAGGACCCGCGCCGCCTCGGTCACCAGCGCCGAGGGGTCGTAGGACTCGGGCATCCGCAGCCGGCGCACGGCCTGGTACTCGGCGCGCATCGCGGCGGCGGCGGCCCAGTCCGGGCGGCCCAGCCGGCGGGCGAGCTCCCGCAGGTCCCCGGGCGCCAGGTCGTACTCGGACATCCGGTCGAACAGCTCGCGCACCTCCTGCCGGAAGCCTCGCGTGCCCAGCGCCTCTCGCAGGTCCGCCGGCCAGACGACCGCGGCGCCCTCCCCCGCGGCGTGGCCGGCCATGAGCTCGCCGATCAGGACGTCCTGCTCGGGGCCGGACAGGAGCTTGGGGCTGCGGGCCACGCCGGGCAGCAGGTCCTGGTTCTGCGCGCGCCGGAGCAGGTCGAAGGCGTAGGACTGCCACGCCCGCACCGGCGGGGTGCTCATGGTGGCGGACACGGACGCGGTGAGCTCGTCCCGCACCCGGGCGGCGGACAGCCGGGAGGGAGTGAGCACGAGCAGCCGGTCCGGATCCAGGCCCGCCCCGATCCGGCGCGCCGCCAGCTCTACGAGCACCCGGGTGCGTCCGGTCCCGGGTCCGCCCAGCACGAGCCGGGGTCCGCACCCGGCCGGCAGCCCGGCCACGGCCTCCTGCTCCGCGCTCGGGCGCCACGGCGGCCGGGCGGGGCCGGCGCCGGACGGGGGCACGAGGGTCCAGCGGATCGGTCCCGCCCCGGGTGCCGCGGCGGGGCCGGTGGTCTGGGTGCTGTCCTCGGAGTGGCGCATGGGACCCATCCCATCACGGCGCCCGGACGGGATAACGTCGCCGGCCGCGCTCGCCGTCCGGAGGCGGCGGCGCCGGCCCCGGACGTCGCCGGGGGCCGCCCGGCCCCGGCGACGGGTCCGCCGCCCGGTCCGGCCCGGCGGCGCGGCGCAGGGGGTCGGACGGGGCCGGTACGGTGGTCCCATGCCCTCACGCCCCGCCGACGCCACCGACCAGCCGTCCCTGTTCGACGCCGCGCCGCTGCCCGCCGCGCCGCCGGCGCCCTCGGACGCCGGCGCGGAGCAGGACGTCCTGTTCGAGCTCGCCCCTCCCCCGGACGCGCCCGGGGCCGCCCCGGCGTGGACCGAGGAGCCGCGGGCGGCCTTCGACCTGGAGACGACCGGACGGGACCCGCACACCGCCCGGATCGTCACGGCGTCCGTCGTGCGCACCGACGCCGACGGCACGGTGACGGACGAGTGGGAGTGGCTGGCGGACCCGGGGGTCGAGATCCCGGCGGAGGCGGCCGCCGTGCACGGGGTGAGCACTGAGCGGGCCCGCGCCGAGGGCCGGCCGGCGGCGGAGGTCGTCGCGCAGATCGCCGCAGTCCTGGCCGAGCTGTTCGCCGCGGGGACGCCCGTGCTGGTGTTCAACGCCTCCTACGACTTCACGGTCCTCGCCCACGAGGGCCGGCGGCACGGCGTCGAGGTGCCGCAGCCGTTCCCGGTGCTCGACCCCTACGTCCTGAACAAGCAGGTCCACCGGTACCGGCGCGGCAAGCGCACCCTCGGCGCGCTGTGCGAGGAGTACGGGGTCGAGCTCACCGCCGCGCACACCTCGGCCGCGGACTCCGTGGCCACCGAGCGGCTGGCGGTGCTGATGGCGCGGCGGTTCCCCGAGCTCGTGCGCCCGGCCGCCGCGCTGCACGAGGACCAGGTGGGCTGGGCGGCGGAGCAGGCCGCGAGCCTGCAGGAGTACTTCCGGCGGACCCGGCCCGACGCGGTGGTGGACGGCGCCTGGCCGCTGCGCCGCCCCGGGGACGCCTGAGCGCCGCCGGGGCGGACGCCGCTCAGGCGGCCGGCCGGGCCTCGGCGGCGGCGCGGGCCGCCGCCGGCAGGGCGGAGACGATCCGGTCCATCGCCGCGTCGTCGTGGGCGGCGGAGAGGAACCACGCCTCGAACACCGACGGGGGCAGGTACACCCCCTGATCCAGCATGGCGTGGAAGAAGGCCGGGTAGCGGAACGCCTCCTGCGCCCTGGCCTGCGCGTAGTCGTGCACCCCGGTGGCCGAGGTGCCGAAGGCCACCGAGAACAGGCTGCCGGCCGACTGGATCGAGTGGTCGACCCCGGCCTCGTCCAGCGCGGCGCGCACGGCCTCCTGCAGCTGGGCCGACCGGCGGTCGACGGTCTGGTAGGCGATCCGGTCGGCGGTGCGCAGCGTCGCCGCGCCCGCGGCCATCGCCACGGGGTTGCCGGACAGCGTGCCTGCCTGGTAGACGGGGCCCAGCGGCGCCAGGTGGTTCATCACCTCGGCGCGGCCGCCGACCCCGGCCACGGGCAGCCCGCCGCCGATGACCTTGCCGAACATGAACAGGTCCGGCTCCCAGCCGTCCTCGCCGGCCGCGGTGAGGCCCCAGTACCCGGCCTCGTGCACGCGGAAGCCGGTCAGCACCTCGTCGAAGATCATCAGCGCGCCGTGCTCGCGCGTGAGCCGGCGCAGCCCCGCGTTGAAGCCCTCGAGGGGCGTCACCACGCCCATGTTGGCGGGTGCGCCCTCGGTGATGACGGCCGCGATCCGGCCGGGGTGGGCCGCGAAGGCCTCCTCGACGGCGGCGAGGTCGTTGTAGGGCAGGACGAGGGTCTCGGCGGCGGTGGCGGTGGTGACGCCGGCCGAGCCGGGCAGGGCGAGGGTCGCGACGCCGGAGCCCGCCTCGGACAGCAGGGAGTCGACGTGGCCGTGGTAGCAGCCGGCGAACTTCACGATCAGGTCCCGGCCGGTCACCCCGCGCGCCAGGCGGATCGCGGTCATGGCCGCCTCGGTGCCGGTCGAGACCATCCGCAGCTCGTCGATGGCGCCGATCCGGTCGACGACCAGCTCGGCGAGCTCGGTCTCGCCGCGGGTGGTCGCCCCGAAGGACAGGCCCCGTTCCACGGCCTCGTGCACGGCTTCGATGACCGCGGGATGGGAGTGGCCGATGAGGGCGGGCCCCCACGAGCTGACGAGGTCGACGTACTCGCGGCCGTCGACGTCGGTGAGGTACGGGCCCTTGGCCGCGGTGATGAACGGCGGGGTGCCGCCCACGGAGGCGAAGGCGCGCACCGGCGAGTTGACCCCGCCGGGCATGACCTTGCGGGCTCGGTCGAAGAGTTCCTGGGAGACGCTCATGGGTTCGGTCTGCTTCCTTCCGCCGGGGGTGCCGGCTCGGGGGACGGTGGGGTTCAGGAGAGGCCGTTCTCCTCGCGGAACCAGTCCGCGAGCTCGACGGCGAAGTAGGTCAGCACGGAGTCGGCCCCGGCGCGGCGGATGGAGAGCACCGACTCCTGGACGGCGGCGCGCCGGTCGATCCACCCGTTGGCCGCGGCGGCCTCGATCATGGCGTACTCCCCCGAGATCTGGTACGCGGAGACGGGCACCGGGGAGACCTCGGCGACGTCGCGCAGGATGTCGAGGTAGCTCATGGCGGGTTTCACCATGACCATGTCGGCGCCCTCGTCCAGGTCCAGCTGCAGCTCGTGGAGCGCCTCGCGCCGGTTGGCGGGGTCCATCTGGTAGGTGCGCCGGTCACCCTGCAGCTGCGAGTCCACCGCCTCCCGGAAGGGGCCGTAGAACGCCGAGGAGTACTTCGCGGAGTAGGCCAGGACGGCCACGTCGGACCGGCCCGCCTCGTCGAGGGCGGCGCGGATCACCCCGACCTGGCCGTCCATCATGCCGGAGGGCCCGAGCACGTGCGCGCCCGCCTCCGCCTGGGCCACGGCCATCCGGCCGTAGATCTCCAGGGTCGCGTCGTTGTCCACGGTCCCGTCCTCGGCCAGGACGCCGCAGTGCCCGTGGTCGGTGAACTCGTCGAGGCACAGGTCGGCCATGACCACCGTGTCGTCGCCGACCTCGGCGCGCACGGCGCGCAGGGCGCGGTTGAGCACGCCCTCCGGGTCGCACCCGGCGCTGCCCCGGGCGTCTCGCTGCGCGGGCACGCCGAAGAGCATGATCCCGCCCAGGCCCTTCGCCGCGACCTCGGCCGCGGCGCGGCGGAGGGAGTCCATGGAGTGCTGGACGACGCCCGGCATGGAGCCGAGCGGTGCGGGCTCGGTGAGGCCCTCCCGCACGAACACCGGGAGGATGAGGTCGGACGGGTGCACCCGGGTCTGGGCGGCCAGGCGCCGCACGGCGGGAGTGGTGCGCAGCCGGCGGGGCCGGGACACGAGGTCGTAGCGCGGGGGTCGGTGGGTCACGGGAGTCGTCTCCTCGGTCGGGGATGTCGTCGGTGTCGTCGGGTGCGGGCGCGGCGGCCCGCCGGGGTCCGCGAGGGCGCGGACCAGGGCGTCGCGCACCGCCGCGGGGGTGGGGCGGGCCGCCGCGAGGGCGGTCAGCCCGCGGTCGGCGGCCGCCTGCCGGGTCGGTTCGCCGATGGCCACGAGGGCGGTGCCCGCCAGCACGGCGGGGTCCTCGCCCACCAGCTCGGCGAGGTGGGAGGGCGCGGTGAGCACCACCGCGTCGGCCTCGCCGGCGGCCAGGGCCGCCAGGGCCCCGGCGCGGTCCAGCAGCGGCACGTCGCCGGTGCTCTGCGCGGTCTCCGGCACCAGGGGCTCCGGGGCCGGCCACGGGACGGTGTCGTAGGCCGTGGCCGTGAGGACACGGTACCCCTTGGCGGTGAGGCCCGCCTCCAGGGTCGGCCGGGCCCGGGCGGACAGCGGCAACAGGACGGTGCCGGGAGCCGGATCGTCCGGCCAGTCCGCGAGCAGCCCCGCGGCCGAGTGCGCCGCGCCGGGCACGAGGTCGGGGGTCAGTCCGGCGGCGGCGAGGGCCGCCGCCGTGGCGTCCCCCACCGCCGCCACGCGCAGTCCCGCGCCGCGGGCCGCGGCCAGCCGCGCGCCGAGCCCCGGCGCTCCGGCCACCGCCTGCAGTGCGTGCACGGTGTTGACCGAGGTGACCGCCAGCCAGCTGTGCCCCGCGGCCCCGGGCGCCGCCGCGCGGTCCAGCAGCGCGGACAGCGCCGCGGTGTCCTCCGGCAGGGTCGGCTCGAGCAGCGGCGCGAGCCGGACGCGGACCCCGTCGGCGCGCAGCAGCGCCACGAGCTCCCGGGCCCGCCCGGCGGAGCGCGTGACGACGACCCGGGCCCCGCACAGGGCACCGGGGCGCTCGTCGTGGCCGGGGCGCGGCACGGGCCTCAGAGCGTCAGCCGGGCCAGTCGGCCGGCGCCGTCGGCGAGCAGCTCGTCGGCCAGCCGGATCCCGAGCTCCCGGGCGGCGTCGACGGTGCGCTCCGCCGTGCTGCCGCCGCGGCGCATCACCCGGCTGCCGTCCGGGTCGGCCACGACCACGTCGAGCACCAGCTCGCCGTCCCGGAGGCGCCCGTAGGTGCCGACGGGCGCGGCGCAGCCGGCCTCGAGACGGGTCAGCAGCGCGCGCTCGGCGGTCACGGCGAGACGCGTCTCCAGGTGGTCCACGGCGGCCAGGGCGACGGCCAGCGGAGCGTCCCCAGCGGCGTCCTCGCTCCGGCACTCCAGGGCCAGGGCGCCCTGGCCGGGTGCCGGGAGCATCACGGAGGGGTCGATCAGCTCGGTGATGGCGTCCTGCCGGCCCAGCCGGTGCAGCCCCGAGGCGGCGAGCACCACGGCGTCGAGGTCGCCGGGGGCCACGCGGGCCAGGCGGGTGCCGACGTTGCCGCGGATGTCCACGATCTCCAGGTCCGGGCGGGCGGCGCGCACCTGGGCAGCCCGCCGGGGGGACCCGGTGCCGACCCTCGCCCCGGCCGGCAGCCCGGCCAGGGTGAGCCCGTCGCGGGCGCACAGGGCGTCCCGCGGGTCCTCCCGCTCGGGCACGGCGGCCACCTCGAGGCCCGGCACCGGGGCGGTGGGCAGGTCCTTGAGCGAGTGCACGGCCAGGTCCACCGAGCCCGCCAGCAGCGCCGCGCGCAGGGCCGTGGCGAAGACCCCGGTGCCGCCCATCTGGGACAGCGGGCCGGTCAGGACGTCACCCTCCGTGCGGATCGTGACGAGCTCGGGCTCGAGGCCGCCCGCGGCCGCCACGGCGCGCGCCGCCGTGCCGGTCTGGGTCAGGGCCAGCTGGGAGCCGCGGGTCCCGACCCGGAGGACGGGCCGGTCCGGGGCGGTCTCGGCCGTCACGCGTACCGCACCTCCCCGGACCCGTCGAGACCGACGGGGATCGGCTCGCCCGCGGGCCGCTGGGCGATGGTCGGGCGCGGCCCGGCCGCACCGCGCAGCACCTTGACGCAGCAGTCGGGGGCGCAGTCGTCGAACCACGTGCCCTCGGCGCACGCGGAGACCCGCGGCGGTGCGGCGCGGCCGGCGACCCGCTGCTCGACGAGGTCCGCCAGCCCGGACACGAAGGCCGGGTGGATGCCGGCGGTGGGGGTGCGCACGGCCGGCAGGCCCAGCCGCTCGCAGGTCTCCAGGGCCTCGGTGTCGAGGTCCCACTTGACCTCCATGTGGTCGGAGACGAAGCCCAGCGGCACGAGCACCGCCCCGGCGACACCGCGCGCGGCGAGCTCCTCGAGGGCGTCGTTGACGTCCGGCTCGAGCCACGGCACCTGCGGGGGCCCGGAGCGGGACTGGTAGACGAGGTCCCAGGTGTGGTCCCCCAGCTCCTCGGGCCCGACGCGCTCGAGCACGGTCCGGGCGACGGCGAGGTGCTGCGCCACGTAGGCGGAGTCCTCCTCGAACTCCATCCGCGCCGGCCCGGCCGCCTCGGCGTCGGTGGTGGGGATGGAGTGGGTGCAGAACAGGATCGCGATCCGCCCGCCCTCGGGGCCCAGCCGGTCCCGGACCTGCGCGAGGCCGTCCCGGAGGCCCTCGACGAACGGCTGCACGAACCCCTCGGAGTCGTAGTACTGGTGCACCTTGTCGATGTGCATCTCGTCCTGCAGGCCGAGCTCCTCGAGCGCGACGCCGTAGTCCTCGCGGTACTGCCGGCACCCGGAGTAGCTGGAGTACGCGCTCGTGGCCAGCACCAGCAGCCGGCGCATGCCCCGGGCGTGGCACTCCCGCACCACGTCGGTCACGTAGGGGGCCCAGTTGCGGTTGGCCCACAGCACGGGCACGTGCATCCCCCGGCCCAGCAGCTCCGCTTCCAGGGCGGAGCGCAGGGCGCGGTTCTGGGCGTTGATGGGGCTCACGCCGCCGTTGGCCCGGTAGTGGGTGGCGACCTCCTCGAGCCGCTCGTCGGGGATGCCGCGGCCCTTGGTGACGTTGCGCAGGAAGGGCAGGACGTCGTCCTGGCCCTCGGGGCCCCCAAAAGAGGAGAGGACGACGGCGTCGTAGTCCTCGGGCCGGTGGGCCCGGGCGCGGGACAGGTCGTTCTCGGCGGTCATCGCAGCACCTCCGCGATCTCCCCGGTGCCGATCCGGCGGCCGGTGTAGAAGGGCGTCTCCTCGCGCACGTGCAGCCGGGCCTCCGTGTTGCGGAAGGCCCGCATCACGTCCACGAGGTCCACGAGCTCGGGCGCCTCCAGGGCCAGCAGCCACTCGAAGTCGTTGAGCCCGAAGCAGGCGATGGTGTTGGCGAGCACCTGGGGGTAGTCCCGGGCGGCCATGCCGTGGTTGCGCAGCATCTCGCCGCGGCGCTGGGGGTTCATGTAGTACCACTCGTAGGAGCGCACGAACGGGTAGACGCACACCCACTGCTCGGCCGGGACCCCCCGGGCGAAGGACGGGGAGTGGTTGCGGGTGAACTCGGCCTCCCGGTGGACGCCCATCGCGTTCCAGACCTGGTCGGTGCCGGCCAGCAGGCCGGTGCGGCGCAGCCGGCGGACCGCCGCCTGCAGGGCCTGCGGGTCCTCGCCGTGCAGCCAGGTCAGGACGTCGGCGTCCTCGCGCATGCCGGAGACGTCGTAGACCCCGCGCAGCGTCACGCCCTCGGCGGCCAGCTGCTCGACGACGCCGTCGAACTCCGCGGCGGAGCCGTCTGCGGCGGTCCCGGAGGGCCCGGCGGGCCGGGCGAACACGCTCCACACGGCCCAGTAGAGCCGCTCCGCACCCCCGTCCTGCGCCTGTTCGGGCTCGGCGGCGGGACGGCCGTCGTGCGACTGCGGCCTGGTGTCGTGGCTCAAGGATCAGTCCTTTCGTCGGGTGGGGTCGGTGTCGGTCCGGGCCGGGGCGGGCCCGGGCGGCGCGGCGGCCTCCGGGACGCCGGCCTCGGCGAGGAGCGCGCGGACCTGGGAGCGGGTGTCGGCGACGACTGAGGCCAGTCCCGTGCCGGCCAGCCAGCCGCCGACGGCGACGGCGTCGGGCAGCTGCGCCACCGCCCGGCGGAACTCCGTCACGCGGCGGGCGTGGCCGACGCCTGCGCGGGGCAGCGCCGAGCGCCAGCGCACGATGTCCGCGCCGACCAGCTGCGCGGGGCGCAGGGGCACCCCCATCAGGGTCGAGGCGTCGGAGAGCGCCAGCCGGATCAGCTGCTCTTCGGGCAGGGCGACCTCGGGCGGCACCGCGGAGGCGTCGGGTTGGGCGCGCCCGTAGGACAGGCGCAGCACGTGCCGGCCCGGGCCGGCGGCCTCCCGCAGCCAGTCCCACTTGGCGCTGGCGTGGGTGAGGGCCTTGGCCCGCACCGCGCGGGCGTCCTCGCTGACGAGCAGGCCCGTGCCCCGCGGGGCGCCGTCCAGGCGCGGCTCGTCCACCACGAGCGTGGCGAGCGCGACCTGGGGGCCCGGCTCGGGGGTGAACCGCTGGAGCTCGTGGCGGTGCCCGGCCAGGAGCCGGACGGCGGTCGCGCCGTCCGTGGCCATGACCAGCAGCTCCCCGCGGGCCACCGCGGTCTTCTCGCCGCGGCGGGGCTGGCGCTGGATGACCATCCAGCCCTCACGGCGGGGATCGCGGTCCAGGGCGATGACGTCGTAGTCGGTGACCAGCTTCACGCCCGCGCCCTCGAGCTCGCGCACGAGGGCCTCGGACAGGGCGTTCATGCCGCCGCGCAGCCCGGCCACGTTCGCCCCCGCGGGGGCGGCCCGGCGCAGGGCCCCGGCGGCGGCGCCGAGGGAGCCGTGCTCGCGCAGGGCCCGGCGCAGGCCGGGGGCCACCGTGTCGACGTCGAGGTCGTCGGGGTGGGCGGAGTGCACGCCCGTGGTGAACGGGGCGACGAGCCGCTCCAGCACCCGTTCCCCCATCCGCACCCGGACGAGACCGCCCAGGGAGCGCTCGGTCATCCCCACGAAGGCGGGCAGCCGGCGGTCGAGGCCGGCCCGGACCACGCCCGCGCGGCCGATGGCGGCCCGCAGCCGCGGCGCGGTCGGATCGGCGGGGATGCCCAGGATCCCGGAGTCGGGGGCCGGGACCGCGCCGTCGGGCAGGAACAGCCAGGAGCCGCCCCGGCGGGGCTGCACCACGCGGCCCCCCAGCCCGAGCTCCTCCAGGAGGTCGGGCACCGCCCGGGAGCGCGTCGCGAAGGACTCCGCGCCGGAGTCCATGACGAGGCCGGCCACCTGGTGGGCGCCGACGGCGCCGCCCAGGTGGTCCTCCGCCTCGACCAGCGTGACGCGCAGGCCCCGCGCGGCGAGGTCGTGGGCGGCCACGAGGCCGGAGACGCCCCCGCCGACCACGAGGGCGGAGCGGGGCGGGGCGGGCCGGCCGGTGGGACGGGGACTCACGGCGTGCTCCCGCCCGGGGTCCGCTCCACCGGCTGGTCGTGGACGAAGCGCACGAGATCGGTCAGCACCTGGGGGTCGGTCCCGGGCGGGACGCCGTGGCCGAGGTTCACGACGTGGCCCGGCGCCCGGTCCCCGCCGCGCAGGACCTCGCGCACGTGCTCGGTCAGCACCGGCCACGGGGCCGCGAGCAGGGCGGGGTCGATGTTGCCCTGGAGCACCGTGGTCCCGCCGAGCCGGCGGTTGGCCTCCTCGAGGGGCAGCCGGTAGTCGACGCCCACGGCGTCCGCTCCGGCGTCGCGCATGGCGGCGAGCAGCTCGCCGGTGCCCGTCCCGAAGTGGACGCGCGGGACGGCGAGGTCGGCGACGGCCCCGAGGGCGGCCGTCGAGTGCTCCAGCACGTGCTCCCGGTAGTCGGCCAGCGAGAGGGAGCCCGCCCAGGAGTCGAACAGCTGCACGGCGGAGGCGCCCGCCTCGACCTGGGCGCGCAGGAACGCCCCGGACGTCCGGGCCGCCCACTCGGCCAGCGCCCGCCACGCGGCGGGGTCGGCGTGCATCATCGTGCGCGGCAGGAGGTGGTCCCGCGAGGGCCCGCCCTCCACCATGTAGGCGGCCACGGTGAAGGGGGCGCCGGCGAAGCCGATCAGCGGGGTGGCCCCGAGCTCCGCGACGGTGCGGGAAACGGCCTCCCGGACGGGGTCCAGGGCGGCGTCCGCCAGCTCCGGGAGCGCGGCGACGTCCGCGGCGGTGCGGACCGGATGCTCCAGGACGGGCCCGCGGCCCGGGACGATCTCGACGTCCACCCCGGCCACCCGCATGGGCACGACGATGTCGGAGAAGAAGATCGCGGCGTCCACGTCGTGGCGGCGCACCGGCTGGAGCGTGATCTCGGCGGCCATCGCCGGGTCGAGGCAGGCGTCGAGCATCGCGGTGCCCTGGCGCAGGCTGCGGTACTCCGGCAGGGAGCGGCCGGCCTGCCGCATGAACCACACCGGGCGGCGGTCGGGCGTGCGGCCGGTGAGCGCCTGCAGCAGCGGCGCGTCCGCCGTCCCGGCGGCGCGCAGCGGATGGCGCTCCGGCAGGGCCCCGAGCGATCCGGTCAGGCGCTCGAACGCCGCCGTGGGGTGAGTGCCGCCCGTGGGATGCCCGGGAACGGCTGCGGTCGACGTGTCCGGCGTGCTCGCCGTCTCAGGAGTGGTAGGCATAGTGCCTCCATTGTGCCAAGGAACACCGACGTCGTTTACCGACGCAGCGTCACCGCCGGGGGGTGAGCGGCCTCTCACGCGTCACCGGGGTGCGCAGGGACGGTGACCGTCTAGTATGAATGGACTGTGGTCCTCTTCGCACTCGTCGCCTCACATCAGAACGTCGATCTGAACACCGTTGCGCGTCTCAGCACCGGTGCCCTCGGGCTGTCCGAGGAGATGGTGCGCTCCGGCCGGCTCCACGGGGCCGTGACCCTGTCCACGTGCAACCGGCTGGAGCTCTACGGCGAGCTGGCCCCCGGCCCGGGCTCCGCCCCCCGGGCCGACCTGGACGACGTCCTCGCGGAGCTCGCCGAGCAGATCGGCTCCCGCTCCGGGCTCGACCCGGAGTTCGTCACCGGCGCGCTGCGGGTCTTCACCGACGCGGGCGCCGCCCGCCACCTCTTCACGGTCGTCTCGGGCCTGGAGTCCGCCGTGGTGGGCGAGCGCGAGATCACCGGGCAGGTCCGGCGGGCGCTCAACGACGCCCAGCGGGAGGGTACCGTCTCCGGTCGGCTCCTGCGCCTGTTCGAGGCGGCCGCGCGCACGGCGCGGAAGGTGGGCACGCAGACCGCGCTGGGCGAGCGCGGCCGGTCGATCGTCTCCGTGGCCCTGGACCTCGCCGACGACGTCACGACCGGCACCTGGGCCTCGCGCCGGGCCCTCGTGTTCGGCACCGGCGCCTACGCCGGGGCGACCATGGCCGCACTGCGCGACCGCGGCTGCGCCGACATCGAGGTGTTCTCCGCCTCCGGCCGCGCCGAGCAGTTCACGCAGAACCGCGGCGGGACCCCGGTGGAGCCCGCGGGGCTGCCCGCGGCCCTGGAGCGCGCCGACGTGGTGATCGGCTGCAGCGGCGGCTCCTCCCCCATGGGCGCGTCCGCGCTGCCCGCCGGGCCGCGCACCGTCGTGGACCTGGCGCTCACCCGCGACTTCGACCCGGCCGTGGCGGACCTGCCCGGCGTGGACCTGATCACCCTCGAGTCGGTGCGCCTGGCCGCCCCCGAGGAGACCCGGGAGTCGGTCGAGGCCGCGACCGGCATCGTGGAGCACGCCGCCCAGGAGTTCGCCGCGAGCCAGGACGGACGGGACATGGACGCCGCGATCGTGGCGCTGCGCCGGCACACCATGGCCGTGCTCGACGCCGAGCTCGAGAAGGTCACGTCCCACCACGGCTGCACGGCCGCGAAGGAGCAGATCGAGCTGGCGATGCGCCGCATGGTGCGCTCCCTGCTGCACACCCCCACCGTGCGCGCCCGGGAGCTCGCCGCGCAGGGCCGGCAGGACGAGTACATCACGGGCCTGGAGGCCCTGTACGGCATCGAGGTCCCCGCCGCCCCGGCCGAGCGGACCGCGCCCGCGGAGATCGACCACCGTCCGAAGGCGGCGGGGTAGGGCAGCATTTCGTGCGGCCGGCTCCGCCGGCCGGTTGAGGAGGAACGGTTCATGACTGAGACCCGGAGAGGCCGCCCCGCGCGCCTGCCGCGGGAGGCACGCCGCCGGCAGCTGCTGGAGACGGCGCTGACCGTGTTCTCCTCCAATGGCTACCACGGGTCGTCGATGGACGACATCGCGGACGCCGCCCAGGTGAGCAAGCCGGTGCTGTACCAGCACTTCCCCGGCAAGCGCGAGCTCTACCTGGCGCTCGTCGACTACTACCTCCAGGAGCTCTCGGAGGCCCTCGTCGCCGCGCTGCAGGGCAGCGAGGTCAACCGCGAGCGGGTGGAGTCCATGCTGGACGTCTACTTCGGCTTCGTGGAGGCCAACCCGGAGGCCCACCGGCTGATCTTCGAGTCGGACCTGCTCGCCGACCCCGAGGTCGCCGAACGGTTCGAGAGCTTCCACCTGGCGGTGGCCGGTGCGATCGCCACGGTGCTCGGGCCCAACGCCGGGCTCAGCCACCCGCACGCGGTGCTCGTCTCCCGGTCCCTGACGGGCATGGCGCAGACCGCGGCCGTGCACTGGATCCGCAACCCGGGCACCGGCGGGCGCGCCGAGGCCCAGCGGCAGATCTTCCGTTTAGCTTGGGGCGGAATCTCGGTGATCGACGAGGACTGGGAGTAGGCCCCTCCCTAGACTGACCGGGACGCACCCGCAGCCCCGTTCCCGAGGAGGACCCATGGAGATCAAGATCGGTGTTCAGCACGTCGCGAGGGAGATCGTCGTCGACTCCGCGCTCGAGGCGCAGGAGGCCGTCGAGCAGATCACCGCGGCCATCTCCTCCGGGACCCCGCTGACCCTCACCGACGCCAAGGGCAACGTGACCGTCGTCCCCGCGAACGTCATCGGCTACGCCGCCGTCGGCGCCGAGCAGAAGCGGCCCGTGGGGTTCATGCCCTTCACGAAGGACGACTGAGCGCCCTCCCGCCGAGCACGGCGGAACCCGGCCCGGCGACCGCACGGAGTGTGCGCGGTCGTCGGGCTACACTGTTAAGCGCACTGGATGACCGGTCGTACCCGCGATCCCACGAACGACAGACACCTTCTCGCCCCCGCTCCCGGCGACCTGGCCCCGCACGGCGGCCGCGCACGGGACCGGAGCCGGGCCCCACGATCCCGTGGCGCGCCCGGTCGGGGCGGCGCACGCTCGCGATCGGCTTCCACCCACCGCACGCCCCCGGCGGCCGCCTCCACGGCGGCCCGCGGCCGGACCCCGGTCCGCGCACCTGGCGCGGGCGTGCCCGAACGAAGGAACCCGCATCGTGACCGACTACATCACCGACACCGCACCCGAGGACCTCACGTCCGGCGGGACGACGCCGGACGGCACCCCCGACGTCGTCGTGGAGACCGACGAGACCCCCCAGCCGCTGCCGCAGGGCTTCGGCGAGTTCGGGGTGCGCCAGGACATCGTGGACTCCCTGGCCGCCGAGGGCATCGTCCACCCCTTCCCCATCCAGGCCATGACCCTGCCGGTGGCCCTGTCCGGGCAGGACATCATCGGCCAGGCGAAGACCGGCACCGGCAAGACCCTGGGCTTCGGCATCCCCGTGGTGCAGCGCGTCGTCGGCCGCGGCGACGCCGGCTGGGCGCAGCTGAGGAAGCCGGGCGCCCCCCAGGCCCTCATCGTGGTGCCCACGCGCGAGCTGGCCGTCCAGGTCGGCCAGGACCTCTCCACCGCCGCCCGGACCCGGGACGCCCGCGTCGCCACGATCTACGGCGGCCGGGCCTACGAGCCCCAGATCGAGGAGCTCCAGCGCGGCGTCGAGGTGGTCGTGGGCACCCCGGGCCGGCTCATCGACCTCAACCGGCAGCGCCACCTCGACCTCTCCGCGGTGCGCGCCGTGGTGCTCGACGAGGCCGACGAGATGCTGGACCTGGGCTTCCTGCCCGACGTCGAGAAGCTGCTCGCGGCGGTGCCCGAGGTCCGCCAGACCATGCTGTTCTCTGCGACGATGCCCGGCCCCGTGGTGGCCATGGCCCGGCGCTACATGACCAAGCCCATGCACATCCGGGCGGCCGCGCCGGACGAGGGCGCCACCAAGAAGGACATCCGCCAGGTCGTCTACCGCGCCCACCACCTCGACAAGGACGAGGTCGTGGCCCGGATCCTGCAGGCCGAGGGCCGCGGGCGCACGATCGTCTTCACGAAGACCAAGCGCGCCGCCGCCAAGCTGGCGGACGAGCTGATCTCCCGCGGCTTCGCCGCCGCCCCGCTGCACGGCGACCTGGGGCAGGGGGCGCGCGAGCAGGCGCTGCGGGCCTTCCGCAACGACAAGGTGGACGTGCTCGTGGCCACCGACGTCGCCGCCCGCGGCATCGACGTGGAGGACGTCACGCACGTCATCAACTTCCAGTGCCCCGAGGACGAGAAGACCTACCTGCACCGCACGGGGCGCACCGGGCGTGCCGGCAACAAGGGCACCGCCGTCACGTTCGTGGACTGGGACGACGTGCCCCGCTGGCGGCTCATCGACAAGGCCCTCGAGCTGGGCATTCCCGAGCCGCGGGAGACCTACTCCTCCTCGGAGCACCTGTACGAGGACCTGGGCATCCCGAAGGGCACCAAGGGCCGGCTGCCCCGCTCCCGGCGCACCCACGCCGGCCTCGAGGCCGAGGTGCTCGAGGATCTCGGCGAGCCCGGCGGACGCAAGGCCGGCCCCCGCGGCGAGGGCCGGGGCGGGCGCTCCCGTGACCGCGACGCCGGCCGCTCCGGCGGGGGCTCCCGCCGGGGCCAGGACCGGGGCCCGGACCGGGGCCAGGAGCGCCGCGAGGACCGCGGCGGGCGCCGGGGCCGCCGGGAGGACACCCCGGGGACGGGCGAGCAGCGCGGGGAGGCCCGGGATGCCGCCCCGGAGACCCCCCGGGAGACCACGGTGGAGCGCACCTCGGACGGCGCCACGCGCCGGCGCCGGCGCCGCCGCGGCGGCCAGGGCGGGGGCGAGGCCCAGCGGGCGCAGAGCGGCACCGCCGCCGAGTGATCCCCTTCGTCTTCGACGCCGAGGGCCCCGACGCGGTGGTCGCCGCGGAGAACCTGGATCTCCTGCGGCGGCTGCCCGGCGGGGCCTTCCGCATGATCTACGTGGACCCGCCCTTCAACACGGGCCGCACCCAGCGCCGGCGCGCCTCCAGCATGACCCCCGCGGCGGACGGGGAAGGCGACCGGACCGGCTTCGCCGGGCGCTCCTACACGACGGTGCTGGGCGCGCTGCGCAGCTACGACGACGCGTTCGCCGACTACTGGGGCTTCCTGGAGCCCCGGCTGCGGGAGGCGTGGCGGGTGCTGGCCGACGACGGGACGCTGTACCTGCACCTGGACTACCGGGAGGTGCACTACGCCAAGGTCATGCTGGACACGATCTTCGGCCGGGAGTGCTTCCTCAACGAGATCATCTGGGCCTACGACTACGGCGGGCGCTCCCGCCGCCGGTGGCCGGCCAAGCACGACAACGTCCTGGTCTACGTCAAGGACCCGGAGCGCTACCACTTCGACAGCACGGAGGTGGACCGGGAGCCCTACATGGCCCCGGGGCTGGTGACCCCCGAGAAGGTGGAGCGGGGCAAGCTGCCCACGGACGTGTGGTGGCACACCATCGTCTCCCCCACCGGGCGGGAGAAGACCGGCTACCCCACCCAGAAGCCCGTGGGCCTGGTGCGGCGGATGGTCGCGGCCAGCTCCGCCCGCGGGGACTGGGTGCTGGACTTCTTCGCCGGCTCCGGGACCCTCGGGGCCGCCGCCCAGCAGCTGGGCCGGCGGTTCGTGTGCGTGGACCGCAACCCCGAGGCGGTCGAGGTCATGCGGGCCCGCCTGCCGCACGCCGCCGTGCGGAGCTGAGCCGGCCGGCTCAGGGGTAGCGGACGGCCACGCCGGAGGTGGCCTGCTCCTCGATCCGCACGAGCGACTGCACCGACGTGAGGTTCTCGCCGAGGCGGTTGGGCTTGCCGGTGCCGTGGTAGTCGCTCGAGCCCGTCACCAGCAGGTCGTGCTCGGAGGCCATCTGCACCAGCCGCGCCCGGGCGTCGTCCGGGTTGTCCCGGTGGGCGACCTCCAGCCCGGCCAGGCCGGCGTCGATCATGGCCTCGAACACCTCGGGGCCGACCACCCGGCCCCGGGCGGCCGCCAGCGGGTGGGCGAACACCGGGACCCCGCCGGCGGCGCGCACCAGGCGCACCGCGTGCACCGGGTCCGGGGCGTAGTGCGGGACGTAGTACCGGGAGCGGCTGTGCAGCACCGAGGCGAAGGCGGCGCTGCGGTCCTCCACGACGCCGGCCGTGACCAGGGCGTCGGCGATGTGCGGGCGCCCCACCGTGGCGTCCTCGTGGACGTGGTCCAGGACCACGTCCCAGTCGATGGGGTAGTCCTCCGAGAGCAGCTCGACCATGCGCTGGGCCCGGGTGCGCCGGGAGCCGCGGGAGGACTCGACCTCGGCCAGCAGCGCCGGGTCCGCGGGGTCGTGCAGGTAGCTCAGCAGGTGCACGGAGATCCCGGTGTCCGTGGTGCAGGAGATCTCCATCCCGGGGACGAAGGCGACCCCGAGGGCCACCGCCGCGTCCCCGGCCTCCTGCCACCCGGACGTGGTGTCGTGGTCGGTCAGCGCGAACACGTCCAGCCCCGCCGCGTGGGCGGCGCGGGCGACGTCCGCGGGGCGCTCGGTGCCGTCGGACTCCGCCGAGTGGGTGTGCAGGTCGATCTTCACCCCTCCACGATACCGGTCCCGGCGGGGACGGGCCGCGGCCCGCCGTGGCACGATGAGACGGACGAGACGAGGAAAGGAACCATGACAGAGCACAGCAGCACACCCCAGGATGCCGACCAGCCGCTCGCCGACCGGGTCGAGAACCGGTCGCAGCGGCCCGACTCCCCCGCCTTCCAGCAGTTCATGGCCTCCCAGTGGGCCGACCCGGAACCGGCCGGGACCGAGCGGGAGCCGGTGGCCGACTTCGCCGCCCGGCGGCGCCGGCGGATCTCCGAGCGGTTCCCCGGCGAGCGGCTCGTGCTGCCCGCCGGGCCGCTGAAGGTCCGCTCCAACGACACGGACTACCGCTTCCGCCCGCACTCGGCCTTCGCCCACCTCACGGGTCTCGGCGTGGACCACGAGCCGGACGCCGTCCTGGTGCTCGAGCCCGTGGCGGAGGGCCACGGGGACGACGGCGGCGGGCACGAGGCCACCCTGTACTTCCACCCGATGGCCGGGCGCGACTCCAAGGAGTTCTACGCCGACGCCAAGAACGGCGAGTTCTGGGTGGGGCCCCGCCCGACCCTGGAGGAGCTGGGCACCGCCTACGGGCTGCGCACCCGGGACCTGGGCGGGCTCGAGGACGCCGTCACCAAGAACGCGGGGCCGGCGGCCCTGGGCGGGGTGCGGATCCGGCTGGTGCGCGAGGTCGACCTCGACGTCGACGCCCTGGTCGACACCTCGCGGATGAACACTGGTGTGGAGCTGGAGAGCTCGGACGCCCTCGACGGCGAGCTCACCGAGGCGCTCTCGGAGCTGCGCCTCGTCAAGGACGAGCACGAGGTCGAGCAGCTGCGCGAGGCCGTGCGCGCGACGATCGCCGGCTTCACCGACATCGTGCACGTGCTCCCGGCGGCCGCCGGCCACCGGCACCGCGGCGAGCGCATGGTCGAGGGCGCGTTCTTCGCCCGCGCCCGCACCGAGGGCAACGACCTCGGCTACGACACCATCGCGGCGTGCGGCAACAACGCCACCGTGCTGCACTGGATCCGCAACACCGGCCGGGTGATCCCCGGGGAGCTGATCCTCGTGGACGCCGGTGTGGAGGCCGACTCGCTCTACACCGCCGACATCACCCGCACCCTGCCGGTGAACGGGCGCTACACCGACGTCCAGCGGCGGATCTACCAGGCGGTCCTCGACGCCGCCGACGCCGCGTTCGACGCCGCGGTGCCCGGCAACCGCTTCCGGGACGTGCACGCCGCGGCCATGGAGGTGCTCGCCCGCCGGCTCGAGAGCTGGGGGCTGCTCCCCGTGGCCGCGGAGGTCTCGCTGTCCGCGGAGGGCCAGCACCACCGGCGCTGGATGCCCCACGGCACCAGCCACCACCTCGGCCTGGACGTGCACGACTGCGCGCAGGCCAAGCGGGAGCTGTACGTGGACGGGGTGATCGAGCCCGGGATGGTGTTCACGATCGAGCCCGGACTCTACTTCAAGGCCGAGGACCTCGCCGTGCCGGAGGAGTACCGGGGCATCGGGGTGCGGATCGAGGACGACGTCCTGATCACCGAGGACGGCAACGTCAACCTCTCCTCGGGGCTGCCGCGCACCCCGGACGAGGTGGAGGCCTGGATGACGGGCCTGTGGCACGCCCGGGAGGGCGTCGACCCGAGCTGAGCGGCCGCGCTCCGGCGGGGGTCCTCCCGCCGGAGCCGACGCCGCGGGCGGGCCTCCCGTTCGTCAGCGGGGGTCGTCGGCCGCGGTGCTCCCGCCGGCGGACGGCTCGCCGGGTCCGCTCCCCGGGGCGGCCCCGCGCCCGTCCGGCCCGGCGTCGCGGCGGGCGGGCTCCCCGGCCGGGAGGCGGATGCCGTACTGGGGCCGCCCGTCGGGGAGGTCCTCGAAGGCGGCGGAGCGCCCGGGCGCCGGCTCCTCGGCCCGCTGCCCGGGGACCGGGTCCGCGGGGCCCTGCGGTGCGGTGCCCTGCGGAGCGGCGCCCTCCTGCCCGGGGCCCTGCTGAGCGGCCGGGGCGCCGTAGGCCGGACGCTGCCACGGGGCCCCCGGTGCGCCCGGGCCCTGCGGATGCCGGCCGTGCACCGGGCCCTGGGCGGGGCCGGGCCGGAAGGAGCCGCCCAGCGGCAGGCTCTGCAGGCCGCGCAGCCCCTGCAGCACCTGCCGGGCGCGCTGGGCCACCTCCGGGGCGGCCACGACGTCGTAGGAGGTGGCGACGATCTGGTTGGTGGAGGTGAAGTCCCGCTTGCCGCGCTGCATCGCGTAGGTCACCGTGGCCAGCAGCATCCAGAACGCCCCGCCGAGCAGCACCGACACCAGCAGGGAGGACACCCACTCGCCGCCGGCGAGCAGGGAGAGGATCATCCCGAGGAAGGCGCCGAAGACCATGCCGTTGAGCGCGCCCTGGCCGGCGACCCTCGGATAGCTCAGCCGGCCGGTCACCTGCTCCACGGACTTCAGGTCGTTGCCGACGATCGCGATCCGGTCCACCTCGAACTGCTCGTCGGCGAGGTGGTCCACGGCCTTCTGGGCGTCGGCGTAGGTGCCGTAGCGGCCGATCACCTCACCGCGGGGCAGGCCGCGGACGGCGGGGCTGGCGGGGGGCAGGGACCGTGGCGTGCTCATGGTCCCATTCTCCCCCATGCCCGGCGCCCCCGGTCCCGCCCCGGCCGGATCGGGCCCCGTGGACCCGGTGGGTAGTCTTGTACGGTGAGCAGCAACATCGACAAGATCTTCATCGCGCGCCTGGTCGGCCTCGACGTCTTCGACCCCCTGGGGGACCGTCTGGGCCGGCTGCGCGACGTCGTCGTGCTGATGCGCGGCAGCGCCCGGTACGGGCGCTCCTCCCGCCGCCCCCTCGTGGTGGGCCTCGTGGTGGAGGTCCTCGGCAAGAAGCGCGTGTTCGTGCCCATGACCCGGGTGACCAGCATCGACGCGGACAAGATCATCAGCACGGGGCTCGTCAACCTGCGCCGCTTCGAGCAGCGCGGCGCGGAGACCCTGGCCGTGGGCGAGGTCTTCGACCGCACCGTGGTGCTGCGCGACGGCTCCGGGGAGGCCACGGTCGAGGACATGGCCATGGAGCGCAAGCGCAACACCGGCGACTGGCTGATCACCCAGCTCTTCGTCCGCCGCACCGGCACCGGCGGGGGCCTGATGCGCCGGCGCAACGAGACGCTGATCATCGACTGGGAGGACGCCGGGGACCCGTCCGCCGCGGGCCACCAGCCGGCCACCCAGTGGGTGGCCTCCCACGAGGAGCAGCAGCCCGCCGACCTCGCCGACGAGATCCACGACATGTCGGCCAAGCGCATGCTCGAGATCGCCCACGAGCTGCAGGACGACCGGCTCGCCGACGTCCTCGAGGAGCTCCCGGAGGAGGACCAGGTCTACATCCTCACCAACATGGCGCGGGACCGCGCGGCCACGGTGCTCGAGGAGATGGAGCCCGACGACGCCGCCGACCTGCTCAACGAGCTGCCCGACGCCCAGGCGGAGGAGCTGCTCGCCCTGATGCAGCCCGAGGACGCCGAGGACGTCCGGCGCCTGCTGGAGTACGAGGAGGGCACGGCCGGCTCGCTGATGACGCCCGTGCCCATCATCCTGCCGCCGGAGGCCACCGTGGCCGAGGCCCTCGCGCACATCCGGCAGGAGGAGCTCAGCCCCGCGGTCGCGGCGGCCGTGATCGTCTCCCGCCCGCCGCTGGAGACCCCCACCGGCAAGTACCTGGGCATGGTGCACACCCAGAAGCTGCTGCGCTATCCGCCGCCCGAGGCCGTGGGCAACCTGATCGACCGCTCGCTCGAGCCGGTCTCCGACCTCGCCTCCCTGCAGGACGTCGCCCGCGAGCTGGCGACCTACGACCTGACCATCATCCCCGTGGTCAACGACCACGACCGGGTGGTGGGGGCGATCACGATCGACGACGTCCTCGACGCCCTGCTGCCCGAGGACTGGCGCACCGCCGACGACGGCACCCCGATCCGGAAGGTGGGCAAGCGGTATGAGTGAGCGGGAGGCCCGGCGCGCCCGCGTCAACGCACTGGACCAGCCCCGGGAGCACCGGCCCGGGCTGCTGGACCGGTTCCGGCCGAACCCGGACGCGTTCGGCAAGTGGACGGAGGGCTTCGCCCGGTTCATGGGCACGCCCCAGTTCCTGTTCTGGATGACGGTGCTGGTGACGCTGTGGCTGGGCTGGAACACCCTGGCCCCGCGGGAGCTGCAGTTCGACTCCCGGGCCCTGAACTTCACGCTGCTGACGCTGATGCTGTCCCTGCAGGCCTCCTACGCCGCGCCGCTGCTGCTGCTGGCGCAGAACCGGCAGGACGACCGGGACCGGGTGACCCAGGAGGAGGACCGGCGCCGGGCGCAGCAGAACCTGGCCGACACCGAGTACCTGACCCGGGAGATCGCGTCGCTGCGGATCGCGCTGCGGGAGGTCGCCACCCGCGACTTCGTGCGCTCCGAGCTGCGCTCGGTGCTCGAGGAGCTCCTCGAGGCGCAGGAGGACGCGCCGGACGCCGACGAGCCGGCTGCGCACCCGCGCAGGGGCCCCCGCCGCCGGAGCAGGAGCCTCGACCGCGTCCCCGCCCCCGAGACCAGAGGAATCCCCCGTGTCTGACCCCCGTGCCGAGGACGTCCTCGCCCCCGAGGACCTGCACCCCGCGCTGCGCGCGGCCCTGGACCGCGTGCTCGACCCCGAGCTGCGCCGGCCTGTGACCGAGCTCGGGATGATCCGCTCCGCCGCCCTCGACGACGCCGGCCGCGCCGCGGTGCACGTGCTGCTGACGATCAGCGGCTGCCCCCTGCGCTCGACCATCGAGCACGACGTCCGGGAGGCCGTGTCCACCGTGGCGGGCGTGCGCTCCGTGGCGGTGGAGGTCGGGGTGATGACGGCCGAGCAGCGCACCGCGCTCAAGGAGCGGGTGGGCCACACCCGGACCGTGCCCTTCAACGACCCGTCCTCCCTGACCCGGGTGCACGCCGTGACCAGCGGCAAGGGCGGGGTCGGCAAGTCGACCGTCACCGTGAACCTCGCCGCCGCGCTGGCCGCCCGGGGCCGGTCCGTGGGGATCGTGGACGCGGACGTCCACGGCTTCTCCGTCCCGGGGCTGCTGGGCATCGACCGGTCCCCCACCCAGGTGGGGGACATGATCCTGCCCCCGGTGGTGGAGGTCCCCGCGGCCGCCCGGCAGGACACCGGCCGCGCCGGGGCGCTCAAGGTCATCTCGATCGGGATGTTCGTGGACCCGGACCAGCCGGTCGCCTGGCGCGGGCCCATGCTGCACCGGGCGGTCGAGCAGTTCCTCACGGACGTGCACTTCGGGGACCTGGACCACCTCTTCCTCGACCTCCCGCCGGGCACGGGGGACGTCGCGATCTCCGTGGCCCAGCTGCTGCCCACCGCCGAGGTGCTGGTCGTCTCCACCCCCCAGCAGGCCGCGATCGAGGTGGCCGAGCGCTCCGGGGCCCTGGCCGTGCAGACCGGTCAGACGGTGGCCGGGGTGATCGAGAACATGGCGGGCATGCCCATGCCGGACGGCAGCGTGCTCGAGCTGTTCGGGGCCGGCGGCGGCGCCCGGATCGCGGAGTCGCTGACCCGCCGGCTCGGCTACGAGGTGCCGCTGCTCGGGGGCGTGCCCCTCGACGTCGCCCTCCGGGAGGGCGGGGACACGGGCCGGCCGGTGGTGTGGTCGGCCCCGGACTCGCCCGCGGCGGCGGCGCTGCGCGGGGTGGCCGACGTGCTGGGCTCCCGGCCGCTCGGGCTGGCCGGCCGCCCGCTCGGCCTCGGTCCCCGCTGACCGCTCCGCGCCCGCCGGCCTCCCGGAGCCGGTCGTCCCGCACGGGTGGCTCTGGTCGTCCCGAACGGGTGGCTCAGGTCGCCTCGGTGTCGAAGGGGGCGCGCTCCCCGGGCGCCAGCCGGGTCAGCGGGGGCGTGCTGCGCTGCGGGGCCGGCCGGGCCGGCTCGTCGTCCTCCAGCAGGGCCTGGCGCACGATGGTGCGGGGGTCGTACTGGCGGGGGTCCAGCCGGCGCCAGTCCACGTCGGCGATCTCCGGCCCGAGGGTCTCCTTGAGCTCCTCCGTGGCGCCGGTGGCGTAGCGCTTGGCCGCCTTGACGAGCTCCTTGAGCTTCTCCGCGTACTCCGGCAGCCGCTCCGGCCCGATGATGAACAGGGCAAGGAGCACCAGGATGATCGCTTCGCCGCCGTTGATGCCGAGCACAGGATGGAATTTTACCAGTCGGGAGGGGCCGGCCGGGTCAGCCGAAGATCCGGCGCAGCCCGGCGGCCACCGTCTCGGCCACGCCGGGATCCTCCGCGGCGGGCTCGGCCACCCGGCTGAGCTCGTCGGCCAGGACGTGGTGGACGGTGCGGGCCATCGCGGACGGGCCGCTGTCCCCCGTGACCGTGTACACCACGTCCTCGCCCACGAGCACCACCCGCCACGGCGGGCCGGCCTCCAGCCAGAGCGGGACGCCCTCGACCGGGGAGGGCCTCAGCCCCTCGGCGCTCACGGGCAGCCCGGTGATCCCGTCCATGGGGTTCTCCCGGTCGATCCCGCCGCGCTGCTCGACCACGACGACGAGCTCCTCGCCGCGCTGCAGCCGCACCTCCACCACCGGGTGGCCGGAGCGGGTGTCGCGGGCCATGGAGAGCACCTGGTAGCCGTCCGCGGCGAGGGTGGGCAGCGTCCAGCCCTCCGCGCGCCAGCGGTCCGCGGACGCCTCGTCCGCGTGCAGCACCCCGCCGGTGCCGTGCCACGCCGAGACCGGGACCTGCTCCGCGGGACCCGCGGACGCCACGGACTCCGCCACGACGGAGCGCCCGACCGCGTAGCCGGAGCCCAGCAGCAGGGTGAGCACCGCGCTGACGGTCGCGGCGGCCACCGGCACCGCGTTGCTGCGGGGGCGGGCCGGCACCGGGGCGGCGCGGTCCGGGCGGGGCATCGGGGCTCCTTCGTGCGGGGCGGGTGGGCGGAGCCGGCGCGGGGCGCGGCGTCGGTCCCATGATCGGCGGGCAAGCTGGGCGCGGACTGGACGATGGCCGGGCGCGGGGACCCAGCCGGTAGGATGACGCGCATTGACCACAGCGACGAAGGGCGGAACATGGGCGCGGACAAGACGACGAGCTGGTCGTACGCCGAGGCGTTCGCCGTGGAGGACGAGCTCGCCTACCGCGCCCGGGAGCGGTCCCTCGCCCTGCGCGTCCCGCCGGTCACCCCGGGCACGGCCGCCGCCCTGACGGTGCTCGCCGCGTCGGCGCGGCCCGCCACCGTCGTGGAGGTGGGCACCGGGGCCGGGGTCTCCGGGCTCGCGCTGCTGCGCGGGCTGCCCGCCGCGTCCGTGCTGACGACCATCGACTCCGACATCCGGGCCCTGCGCGCGGCGCGGGACACCTTCCGGGAGGCCGGGGTGCCCACGAGCCGGACCCGCACCATCCCCGGTCGCGCCTCCCTGGTGCTGCCCCGGCTCAGCGCCGGGGCCTACGACCTCGTGTTCCTCGACGCGGACTCCGAGGGGACCCTGGGCTACGCCGAGGAGGCGGTGCGGCTGCTGCGTCCCGGCGGGCTGCTGGTGGTCAACGACGCCCTGCACCAGGACAAGGTGGCGCAGCCGGCCAACCGCGAGGAGAACACCCGGACCATGCGGGCCGTGCACCGGCTGTTCCGGGACGACGAGCGCTTCAGCACCGCGCTGCTCACCACCGGCTCGGGCCTGCTCCTCGCCGTCCGCCGCTGACGCGGCCCCCGGAGAGGAAGCCTCCCGCCGGAGTTCCCCGGACGGGGCCGCACCGAACAGGACCGCACCGGGCGGGACGTCACTCGGTCACGCCGGCCAGGCACTCCTTGAGCTCCGCGGCCTCGCCCGGCTTCAGCTCGACCACGAGCCGGCCGCCACCCTCGAGCGGCACGCGCATGATGAGGCTGCGCCCCTCCTTGGTGACCTCCATCGGTCCGTCACCGGTTCTCGGCTTCATGGCCGCCATGTGGGAACTCCTCTTCCTCAGTTGGTGTTCTCCACATCCTATCCGAGCCGCCGCCGTGGACCCGGACGGCACAGGACGGGGCCGGTCCGGAGCCGGGACGGCGCGCGCCGGTGCACCCCGGAAGCGGCTCACGGCGGATAGTCCCCGCCCCCGGGCAGCTGCTTCCAGTGCCACAGCCAGCCGACCCAGACCAGCTGGAGCACGGCGCCGGAGAGCACGCACGCGACCCGGTAGGCGCGCGAGTCCGAGACCGCGGCCAGCGGCAGCGCGAGCGGGAACAGCGGCAGCAGCAGCCGGAAGGTGCTGGTCTGCGGGTGCAGGAACAGCAGCAGGTAGCCGGCGTAGCCGGCCAGCCACACCCGGGTGAGCAGGTCCAGCCGCTCGCGCACCACCCGCGAGCGCAGCACCAGGACACCGCCCGCCACCAGCAGCACCGGTGCGGCGAGTCCGGCGACCGGGCCGAAGAGGTCCGTCCCGGCGTCGAACCACGGGACCACCGGGACCAGCCCGCCGCCCCGCCAGGCCGTCTCCGTCTCGGTGTACGCCGTCGGCTCCCCCGTGACCCACCAGGCGATCGCCGGCCAGGCGAGGGCGGCGGCGCAGGAGAACACCGCAAGGGCGAACAGCCCGTCGAACGCGTCGGCCGCCCGGTGCAGCCGCCCGTCCCGGTGCCGGGCCGCGGTGCGCACGAGCCAGGTGATCCCGAGGGCGGCCGCGAAGGGCACGCCCGCCGGGCGGGTCAGGCACATGACGAGCACCACCGGGGCCGCCGCGAGGTAGCGGCCCCGGGACACCAACAGGAGGGCCCCGGCCAGCAGCGCCAGGTGCAGGGACTCGGCGTAGGGCACCTGCAGCACCGGGGCCACCGGGTTGAACGCCACGAACGCCAGGCCCCACAGGGCCGTGTCGGGGGCGGCATACCGGAGGAAGAGCCGGTGGACGAGCAGCGCCGCCGCGAGGCTCGCGGCCAGGGACACCGCCGAGGCCGCGGCGTCCCAGCCGGCTCCGGTGAGCCCTGTCAGCGCCCGGACGAGCAGCGGGAAGACCGGGTAGAACGCCCAGGCGTTCTCCTGGGCGCGCCCGGCCTCGTCCCGCGGCACGGACTCCGGGTAGCCCTCCCGGGCGATCCGCTCGTACCAGTCCGAGTCCCAGATGCCGGTGAAGGCGAGGTAGCCCAGGGCGCCGTCCCCCCACGGGCCGGGGCCCTGCTGGCGCCCCACCGTGGTGAACACGGCCCACGCCCACACCCGGGAGGCCGCCCAGACGAGCGCTGTCTGCACCCACCAGGGGGCGGCGGCCAGCCGGGAGCTCACGCTCCCCGCGCCGGAGCGGATCCGGGGTCCCGGTCCGGCAGCTGCCGGGCGAGGCGCTCGAGCACGGCGTGCACCTCCCCGGGGTCGTAGCCGCGGCGCCGGACGGAGAAGGCGATCCGCCCGACGTCCTCGCGCGTCATCATCTCGGGCAGCACGAGCGGGGCGTCCGGGGCGCGCTCGGCGCGGATCCCGTCCCGGGCGGGAGCGGTCCAGGCGGAGAGCCGGTCGCGGCCGAGCAGGACGACGCCCGAGACGGTCAGCAGCAGGACCAGGCCGGTCAGCACCACGAAGAGTTCGGTCATGGCACCAGGCTATGCGCCGCGCCCGCACCGCCCGGCGACTGCGCGGGCGCCCGCCGGCGAAACATTCCTACGGATGGGTACGCATTTAACGTGCCCGCAACGTGTTCGCCATCACACGGAAGAAATCTGGGCTATCTTTCCGGTATGTCACACGCCACTCCGCCGGCCGCCGCACCGTCCGCCGCCGCGCCCGGCACGGGCGAGGCCCTGGTCCGCATGTCGCACGTCAACAAGCACTTCGGGGACCTCCACGTGCTCCGGGACATCAACCTGGAGGTGCGCCGCGGCGAGGTCGTCGTGGTGATCGGCCCGTCCGGGTCCGGGAAGTCGACCCTGTGCCGCGCGATCAACCGGCTCGAGAGCATCGACGACGGGGAGATCCTCATCGACGGCAAGCGGCTGCCCGAGGAGGGCAAGGCCCTCGCGAGGCTGCGGGCGGACGTGGGCATGGTCTTCCAGTCGTTCAACCTCTTCGCCCACAAGTCGGTCCTGCAGAACGTGACCCTGGGGCCCGTGAAGGTCCGGGGCCGCTCGGCGGCCGAGGCGAAGCAGCGGGCGATGGAGCTGCTGACCCGGGTGGGCGTGGCGAACCAGGCCGAGAAGCTGCCGGCGCAGCTCTCCGGCGGCCAGCAGCAGCGCGTGGCGATCGCCCGCGCCCTGGCCATGGAGCCGAAGGTCATGCTCTTCGACGAGCCGACCTCCGCCCTCGACCCCGAGATGATCAACGAGGTGCTCGACACCATGGTGGCCCTGGCCCGCCAGGGGATGACGATGATCGTGGTGACCCACGAGATGGGCTTCGCCCGCAGGGCCGCCGACCGCGTCGTGTTCATGGCCGACGGGCAGATCGTCGAGGAGAACACCCCCGAGGAGTTCTTCACCCGTCCGCGCTCCGCGCGCGCCCAGGACTTCCTGGGCAAGATCCTCGGCCACTGACCGTCCACCGCCCCTCCGAACCGAACGTCACCACCCCGACTGCAAGGAGCAGACCATGCGCAACACCAAGCCCCTCGGACTCGCCGCGATGGCCGCGGCCGCGGCCCTGACCCTCACCGCGTGCGGCGGCGGCGAAGAGCAGGCCGGCGGCGGGGAGACCGGCGGGTCCGGCGAGTCCGTCCGGATCGGCATCAAGTACGACCAGCCGGGCCTCGGCTTCCGGGACGGGGACGAGTACACCGGCTTCGACGTCGACGTCGCGAAGTACGTCGCCACCGAGCTCGGCTACTCGGAGGACCAGATCGAGTGGGTCGAGTCCCCCTCGGCCAACCGCGAGAACATGCTCTCCAACGACCAGGTGGACATGATCTTCGCGACCTACTCGATCACCGAGGAGCGCGACCAGACCGTGGACTTCGCCGGCCCCTACTTCGTGGCCGGCCAGGACCTGCTGGTGCGCACCGACGACACCTCGATCACCGGCCCGGACGACCTCGAGGGCAAGAACCTGTGCTCGGTGACGGGCTCCACCTCCGCGCAGAAGGTCAAGGAGGACCAGCCCGGCGCCAACCTCGTCGAGCAGCCCGGCTACGCCGACTGCCTCACCGCGCTGGAGTCCGGCCAGGTGGACGCCGTGACCACGGACGACATCATCCTCGCGGGCCTGGCCGCGACCGAGGCCAACCAGGGCAAGTTCAAGGTGGTGGGCAACACCTTCTCCGAGGAGCGCTACGGCGTGGGCCTGCCCCAGGGCTCCGACCAGTGCGAGGCCGTCAACGAGGCCATCACCAAGATGGTCGAGGAGGGCGCCTGGGAGGAGGCGGTCACCGCCAACACGGAGGGGGCCGACTACTCGTTCAACGCGGAGCTGAACCCGCCGGAGCCCGAGCCCTGCGGCGAGTGACCACGGACGCGTGAGCCCGTGGCCGGCCGGTTCCGGCCGGCCACGGGAGGCGCGCCCCCGCAGCACACCGACCGATCCACGACGAAGGGCCCTCGCGTGACCCAGCACCACCCCGATCCCCGGGAGCTCCCGTGAGCGACTACCTGGCAGACTTCGCCAGCCTGTTCGAGCAGTTCGACGTCCTGGCCGCGTTCTGGGTCAACCTCCGGCTGACGTTCTGGGCCGCCATCGGCTCGGCCGTCCTGGGCGGGCTGATCGCGCTGATGCGCATCTCCCCCATCGCGTCGCTGCGGCTGCTGGGCACCGGGTACGTGAACCTGTTCCGCAACACCCCGCTGACCATCATCCTCGTGTTCCTGGTCCTGGGGGTGTGGAGCCAGCTGGGGATCAACCTCTCCGGCGACTTCGACCAGAACTTCTTCACCTGGGCGGTCATCGGCCTGAGCCTCTACCACGCGGCCTTCGTCTGCGAGGCCATCCGCTCCGGGGTCAACACCGTCCCGGCCGGCCAGGCCGAGGCCGCCCGGGCCATCGGCCTGTCCTTCCTGCCCGCCGCCCGGCTGATCATCTTCCCGCAGGCGCTGCGGGGGGCCGTCACGCCGCTCGGCAACACCCTGATCGCCCTGACGAAGAACACGACGGTGGCCGCGGCCGCGTCGGTCACCGAGATCTCCTCGCTCATGAAGACCATGATCGAGTTCCGCCCGGACGTGATCGTCGCGATCTTCCTGGTGGTCGCCCTCGGCTTCGTCCTCATCGTGGTCCCGGTGGGCCTGCTCACCACCTGGGCCTCCCGGAAACTGGCGGTGAAGCGCTGATGGCCAAGACCCAGAACGTCCTCTTCGACGTCCAAGGACCCCGCGGCCGGCGGATCAGCGCGGCGCTCAACGTGCTCGGCGTGCTGCTCGCGGCGGCCCTCGCCTGGATCGTGCTGGGCGAGCTCGCCGAGAAGGGCCAGCTCGACGCCGAGAAGTGGACCCCGCTGCTGACCGCGCGCGCCTGGGAGAACTTCCTGCTCCCGGGCCTGTGGGACACCCTGCGGGCGGCGCTGCTGGCCGTGGTCCTCTCCATCGCCTTCGGCCTGGTCTTCGGGCTCGGCCGGCTCTCCCAGCTCGGGCCCGTCCGGTGGGTCTCCACCGTGGTCGTGGAGTTCTTCCGCGCCGTCCCGGTGCTCGTGATGATGATCTTCTTCTACCTGGGCATCGGGCGGGCGGGGCTCGTCGAGCCGTCGAACGTGCCCTTCTGGGCGGTGGTCCTCGGGCTGATGTTCTACAACGGGTCCGTGATCGCCGAGCTGATCCGCTCCGGCGTCCACCAGCTGCCGAAGGGGCAGCGGGAGGCCGGGCTCGTCATCGGGCTCACGCCGTCCCGCTCGCTGCGCCTGATCGAGCTCCCCCAGGCGCTGACGGCCATGCTGCCCTCGCTGGTCAGCCAGTTCGTGGTCATCCTCAAGGACACGGCCCTGGGCTACATCATCACCTACCCCGAGCTGCTCGCCAGCGGGCGGCGCCTGGGCTCGGGGGACGGCAACATCCTCCAGACGCTGTTCGTCGTGGCCCTGGTCTTCGTGCTGATCAACTACCTGCTGACGCTGCTGGCGGCGTGGCTCTCCCGGTTCCTCAGCTACCGCACGGGAGGCTCCACCAAGCCGGCCGAGGGCCCCCTCGCCGCCGAGGAGGCCGCCGTCGGGGACCCGCTCAGCCGGTGAGCCACGCGGCGAGGGCCCGGTAGCACTCCCGCACGGCGTCGGCGCTGACGTGCTCGTCGTCGGTGTGGGCGAGCAGGGCGTCGCCGGGGCCGAAGTTCACCGCCGGCACCCCCATCGCGGAGAAGCGGGCCACGTCGGTCCAGCCGTACTTCGGCTTCGGCTCCTGGCCCACCGCGGCCACGAACGCCGCGGCGGCGGGGCGGTCCAGGCCGGGGCGGGCCGCGGCCGAGAGGTCGGTGACCTCCAGCTCGTAGCCGGCGAAGACCTCCCGGACGTGGGCGACGGCCTCCTCCGGGGTCTTGTCCGGGGCGAAGCGGTAGTTGACCTCCACGTGGGCGGTGTCCGGGACGACGTTGCCGGCCACGCCGCCGCCGATCCGGATCGCGTTGAGGCCCTCCCGGTAGTCCAGGCCCTCCACGGTGATCGTGCGCGGGGTGTAGGCGGCCAGGCGGGCCAGGACGTCGGCCTGCTTGTGGATGGCGTTCTCCCCGATCCAGGACCGCCCCGAGTGGGCCGCCCGCCCGGTGGTGGTGATCCGGAAGCGCATCGTGCCGTTGCACCCGCCCTCCACCGTCCCGTCCGTGGGCTCGAGCAGCACCGCGAAGTCCGCCTCGAGCAGCTCCGGGGCGTTGCGCTGCAGCCGCCCCAGGCCGCTGGCCGCGGCGTCGACCTCCTCGTGGTCGTAGAAGACGTAGCTGACGTCCCGGCCGGGCGCGGTCAGGGCCGCCGCGAGCGCGAGCTGGACGGCCACGCCACCCTTCATGTCGGTGGCCCCGCGGCCGTAGAGCACCCGGCGGCCGCCGGCGTCCTCCCACGACGAGGGCACGGTCCCGCGGGCGCCGGGCACGGCGGGCAGGGGCACGGTGTCGAGGTGCCCGGCGAGCACCACCCGCTCCTTCCGGCCCAGCTCGGTGCGGGCGACCACGGCGTCCCCGTCCCGGTGCACCGTCAGGTGCGGGAGTCGGCGCAGCGCGGCCTCCACGGCGTCGGCGATGGGCCCCTCGCCGCCGGAGACGGACTCCAGGTCGATGAGGGCGGCCGTGAGCTCGGCAGGGTCCGCGGCGAGGTCGAGGTCGGGTGCGATCATGGCTGCCAGCATAGCGGCGGGGTCCCCGGGCCCGGCTCGGCCGGGCTCCGGCTCCCCCCGTAGGATGGGCGCCATGACTTCTCCCACCTCTCGCACCGCCGCCGGCCGCCCGGCCCCCGGCCGTCCCGCCTCCGGTCTGGGCCTGGCCACCGTCGTGGCCTCCGGCCCCCAGGAGGGCACCGTCCTCGACGTCTGGTACCCCTCCCCGGCCCTGTCCGACGCGGTCGACACCTCCCTCGACGCCGACCTGCGGCTGGCGGCCACCGCCGACGCGGACCGCAACGTCCGCAGCGAGCTCGTCGAGACGGTCGTCGACCTCGACGCCGCCCCCGCCGACGCCGCCGACGCGTACCTGCGCCTGCACCTGCTCTCCCACCGCCTCGTGCGGCCCAACACCGTGAACCTCGACGGGGTGTTCGGCCTGCTCGCCAACGTCGCCTGGACCGACCGCGGCCCCGTGCTCGCCGAGGAGCTCACCCTGGCCCTGCTGCGGATGAAGGCCACCGGCGGGCACGTGACCGTGCACAGCGTCGACAAGTTCCCGCGGATGGTGGACTACGTGGTGCCCTCGGGCGTGCGGATCGGCGACGCCAACCGGATCCGGCTCGGCGCCCACCTGGCCCCCGGCACCACGGTGATGCACGAGGGCTTCGTGAACTTCAACGCCGGGACCCTCGGGCAGTCCATGGTCGAGGGCCGGATCAGCGCCGGCGTGGTCGTGGGCGACGCCACGGACGTCGGCGGCGGCGCGTCCATCATGGGCACCCTCTCCGGCGGCGGCAAGGAGCGGATCACCGTGGGCGAGCGCGTGCTCCTCGGGGCGAACTCCGGGGTGGGCATCTCCCTCGGCGACGACTGCGTGGTCGAGGCCGGCCTCTACGTCACCGCCGGCACGCGGGTGAGCGTGCTCGCCGACGGGGCGCAGTCCACGGCGAAGGCCTCGGAGCTCTCCGGGGTCCCGAACCTGCTGTTCCGCCGCAACTCGCTCAGCGGCGCGGTCGAGGTGCTGCCGCGCGCCGGCCGTACCGTGGAGCTCAACGCGGCCCTGCACGCCAACTGAGCCCCCGCCCCGCCTGAGCCCCGCCCCGGCAGCTCCGCCCCGCCGGACGGGCTCCCGCCGGCCGGGGCCGCGGGACCGGACGCCCGGTCCCGC
>NZ_JBSJYX010000011.1:0-112310 GCF_053711175.1 Kocuria sp. KH4 | reverse complement strand
GGAGGGGGCCGGGCCCGCGACGATGGCTCACGGCTCCGGGTGCACCACCATGGCCGAGCCGCCGTAGCCGCGCTCGGTCTCGGCCGCCGCGACGAAGCGCCCGTCCCCGAGAATCCGGATCGCCGAGGCGTTGCCGATCCAGCGCACGTCCTCCAGCTCGTGGCCGAGCTCGCGCAGCTGCGCGCCCGTGGGAGAGCCGGCGAGACCCAGGTCGGCGCCCTCGGTGCCGTTGCGGGAGCTCAGCCGCGGAGCGGCCACGGCGTCGACCAGGGCGAGGTCACGGTCGATGTGCCCGGTGAGGATCTGCGCCACGGTGGTGATGATCGTGGCCCCGCCGGGGGTGCCGGCCGACATCCACGGCTCCCCGTCGCGCAGTACGATCGTCGGGCTCATCGACGAGCGGGGCCGCTTGCCCGGCCCCGGCAGGTTCGGATCGGGCACGCCCTCGGTCAGGGGCGCGAAGTTGAAGTCGGTGAGCTCGTTGTTGAGCAGGAACCCGTGCCCGGGGACCGTGATCCCGGAGCCGCCGGTCTGCTCGATGGTGAGGGTGTAGGAGACCACGTTGCCCCAGCGGTCGGCCACGTTGAGGTGGGTGGTCGAGACCCCGCCGGCGGGCTCGGGCTGGCGGGCCTGTGCCGTCCCGCACGCGGCGTAGTCCCCGTCGGGCTCCCCGAAGGCAACGGGCCGGGGCTGGGCGGTCCCCTCGTCGAAGAGGCAGGCGCGCTCGTCGGCGAACTCCTGGCTCGTCAGCTCCTCGACGGGCACGCCCTCGACGTCCCCGACCCACCGGTTGCGGTCGGCGAAGGCGGTGGCCGTGGCCTCCGAGAAGCGGTGCAGGTACTGGGCCTCGGGGACGTCCGCGAGGGCGGTGCCGGTCCGCTCGTCGTAGGCCTCCAGCAGGTTCAGGGTCTCGGCCACCGCGATCCCCCCGGAGCTGGGCAGGCCCATGCCGTAGACCTCCAGGCCGCGGTACTCGGTGGAGACCGGGTCCTTGAGCAGGGCCTCGTAGGAGCGGAGGTCCTCGCGGGTCAGCTCTCCGGGCAGGACCGCCGCGCCTTCGGCGGTGGTGGGCTCGCGGCTCTCGTCCACGATCGCCGCCGCGATCGACCCGTCGTAGAAGGCGCCGGTGCCCTCCTGCCGGATCGTGCGGTAGGTGCGGGCCAGGTCCGGGTTGCGGAACACGTCCCCGACCGCCGGGGCCTCGCCGTCGCGCAGGAAGAGCTCGGCCGTCGCGGGGAACGTCCGGAAGCGCTCGGCGTTCTGCGCGGTCTGCTCCCGGAAGTTCTCGTCCACCGTGAAGCCGCGGGCGGCGATCCGCTCGGCGGGTCGCAGCAGCCGGCGCAGGTCCATCGTGCCGAACTCCTCGGCGGCCGTCTCCCAGGTGGCCAGTGTCCCCGGCACGCCCACGGACGCCCCGGAGCCGACCACGGTGGCGAAGTCCAGCGGCTCGCCGTCCTCGCCCAGGAACTCGTCCTCGGTGTAGGTGGCCGGGGCGGTCTCGCGCCCGTCGACCGTGCGGACCTCGCCGGTCGCGGCGTCGTAGTGCACGAAGAAGCCGCCGCCGCCGATGCCCGCGGAGTACGGCTCGGTGACGCCCAGGGTGGCGGCGGCGGCCACGGCGGCGTCCGCGGCGTTGCCGCCCCGTTCGAGGACGTCGATGCCCACCTGGCTCGCCAGCGGGTCCACCGAGGAGACCGCCCCGCCGCCGCCGGTCATGGTGGGGACCTTGGGCAGCTCCGCGGTGACGGGCGAGCCGCGGCCCCCGTGGTGCCGATCCTCGTGCGCGACGGCCGCGGAGCCGCCGAGAACGGTGCCGGAGACGCCGAGCGCTCCGGCCAGACCCAGTGCGAGGTACCTCAGGGATGCGCGCATGGGCTCATGCTGGCACCGGAGCCCGCCCCCCACCAGGGCTGACGCTCAGATGTCCGCGGGTTGCGCGGGGGCCTCCGCCGGCTGGGAGGCCGTCACCAGCCGGTGCACCACCGCCTCGGCGTCCGCCGAGGGGTTGCCGAAGCGGTGCATCGTGACGGCGACGGCCTGCTCGGCGAGCAGCGGGAGCATCTCCACGCGGGAGGCGCCGACCACCGGGTCCGCGAGCACGTCGATCTCGGGCCGCCCCGCGAGCGCCTCGGCCAGCCCGTGCGCGGTCCCCACCACCCGGATCCGGCCGGACCCGCTGGGGTCCGACCAGTCGGCGGCCACCCGGGCGAAGGCCTCGTCCCCGCACGGGTCCAGCACGGAGCGGAACAGCTCGCGCACCTCCCCCGGCACCTCGGCCGCCGGGACGAGGACCACGCGGGAGCAGGAGCGCACGGCGGCCAGCCCCACCCGGATCACGTCGGTGAGCGGGGCGTCCTCCGCGGCGCGCACGACGACGTCGCGCGGGCGGTAGCGGAACAGGTTCGCCTCGCACGCCAGGCCGGTGGCGTCGTGGACGCGGCCGAACTCCCGCTCCCACCAGGCCTGGTCCTGCTCGGCGCAGGCGGTGAGCCAGGCCGCGTCGGCCGCCGGGACCAGGGGTCGCAGGGCCTCGAGGTGGCGGGCGACCGGCGCGGCGGGGCGCGCCCCGGTGCCGCGGTGCCCGTCCGGGGCCTCCGCGAAGGGGGCCTTGTGCCAGGAGCCGAGCTGGACGAGGTAGTTGGGCCCGCCGGCCTTGGCGCCCAGCCCCACCGAGGACCTCTTCCAGCCGCCGAAGGGCTGGCGCCGCACGACGGCGCCGGTGATGCCGCGGTTGACGTAGAGGTTGCCCGCCTCGACCAGCTCCACCCACGTGCTGATCTCCTCGGGGTCCAGGGAGTGCAGCCCGGCGGTGAGCCCGTAGTCCACGGCGTTCTGCAGCTCGAGCGCCTCGTGCAGGTCGGCGGCCTCCATGAGCCCCAGGACCGGGCCGAAGCACTCGGTGCGGTGGTAGAAGGAACCCGGGGCCACTCCGGTCCGGACCCCAGGCCGCCACAGCCGCCCGGTGTCGTCGAGCTGCCGGGGTTCGAGCAGCCACTCCTCCCCCGGGTCGAGCCGGGTCAGGGCCCGGCGCAGCTTCCCGGCCGGCTCGTCGATGGTGGGGCCCACGCTCGCCTGCAGGTTCTGCGGCCAGTCCACCACCATCGAGGACGCGGCGTCGAGCAGCTGGCGGCGGAACCGCGGGGACCGCGCCACGCTGCCCACGAGGATCCCGAGGGAGGCCGCCGAGCACTTCTGCCCGGCGTGGCCGAAGGCGCTGGTGACGAGGTCCCACACCGCCCGGTCCCGGTCCGCGCTGGGGGTGATCACCATGGCGTTCTTGCCGGACGTCTCGGCGGTCAGGGGCCGGCCCGGGCGCCAGGAGCCGAACAGCCGGGCCGTCTCGTAGGCGCCGGTGAGGACGATCCGGTCCACCCCCGGGTGGGAGACGAGCGCCTGCCCGACCTCCCCCTCCACGGAGTCCACGAGCTGGAGCACGTCCCGCGGCACCCCGGCCTCCCACAGGGCCTCCACCACGGCGGTCGAGCAGCGCCGCACCTCGGGGGCGGGCTTGTGCAGCACCGCGGCCCCGGCGGCGAGGGCCGCCACCGTGGAGCCGGTGGGGATGGCCAGCGGGAAGTTCCACGGCGGGGTGACCAGCACCAGCCGGTCGGGCACGAACCGCGCGCCGTCGACGGTCTCCAGCTCGAGGGACCGGCGGGCGTACCAGCGGCAGAAGTCGACCGCCTCGGAGACCTCCGGGTCGGACTGCCCCAGGGTCTTGCCCGCCTCCGCGCCGGCCACGGCGAGCAGGTGGCCGCGGCGGGCGGCCAGCACGTCGGCGGCCCGGTTGAGGATCTCCGCGCGCTCGCGGGCGCCGCGGCCGCGCCAGTCCTCGGCGGCGGCCCGGCCGGTGGCCACGAGACGCTCCACGTCGGCCGCGCCCACCGGCCCGGGCACGGGCAGCCCCTCGTACCAGCCGCGGTCCGTGATCCGCGCGGCGATGCCCTCGGCCCACGCCTGGTTCGCCGGGAGCGCGACGTCGGTGTCGGGCTCGTTGCGGAAGTCCTCGTCCAGCGGCAGGTGCTCCGAGCCGGCGCCGGGGGCGCCGCGGTCCTGGGTGCGGGCGGGCACCGGGTCGGTGTCCTGCCGCGGGTCCAGGGCCTCGAGCGCCGCGCGGAAGCGGCGCTCCTCCCGGACGAAGACCTCGTTGTCCGGGGCCAGGCAGAAGATCCCCGACATGAAGTTCTCTGGCGAGGCGTTCTCCTCGAGCCGGCGCACCAGGTAGGACACCGCGACGTCGAACTCGGCGGGGCGCACGGCGGGCACGTAGAGCAGCAGCTCGCCGACGTCCGCGCTGACCGCCCGGGCCTGCTCCACCGCCATGCCCTGGAGCATCTCGAACTCGATCCGCTCCGTCACGCCGCGGCGCTGCGCGAGCAGGTGGGCGAAGGCGATGTCGAAGAGGTTGTGCCCGGCCACGCCGAGCCGCAGCCCGGTCATCCGCTCGGGGCGGAGGACCCAGTCCAGGACCCGCTTGTAGTTGGTGTCGGTGTCCTGCTTGGTGTCCCACGTGGCCAGGGGCCAGCCGTGCAGCTCGGCGTCCACCCGCTCCATGGGCAGGTTCGCGCCCTTGACCAGGCGGACCTTGATCCCGGCGCCGCCGGCCGCGACCCGCTCCGCGGACCATGCGGAGAGCCGCCGGACCACCGCGAGCGCGTCCGGCAGGTAGGCCTGCACCACGATCCCGGCCTCGAGCCCGCGCAGCTCCGGACGCTCGAGCAGCCGGGTGAACACCTCGGTGGTCAGGTGCAGGTCGGAGTAGACCTCCATGTCGAGGTTGATGAACTTGCTCCCGGCCGGCGCCCGGGCCGCCGCCCGGTAGACGGGCAGCAGCCGCTCGACCACCGCCGCCACGGTGCCCTCGAAGCCCCAGTGGGACAGCTGCGGCACCACCGAGGAGACCTTGAGGGACACGTAGTCGACGTCGTCGCGCTCCAGCAGCGCGGCGGCGTCGGCGAGGTGCTTGTCCGCCTCCTCCCGGCCGAGGACCTCCTCGCCCAGCAGGTTGATGTTCAGCCGGTGCCCCTGGGTGGTCAGCCTCCGCACGGCCTGCCCGAAGGGCCCGGGCCGGGCGTCGACGACCATGTGGCCCACGAGCCGGCGCAGCCGGGCGCGCGCGGCGGGCACGACCACCTGCGGGGCCGTGGCCGCCAGGGCGGCCCCGGCCCGGATCTGGGCGCGGTCCGCGGCCGGCATGGTGCGCGGGACGATTCCCGCGACCGAGCGCAGCGCAAGGGCCGCCGCGCGGACGTCCTCGGTGCGCACCACCCGGTCGACGAAGCCCACGGTGAACTCGAGCCCGTGGGGGTCCTGCAGGACGGTGGCCAGGCGGTTGGCGGCGCCGTCCCGGTACCTCCGGCCGTCGGCGGCGCGGGTGAGCCACGCGCGGACCAGGGCGACGGCCTCGTCGGCCAGGGCGCGGGAGTCGGGCACGGACGGGGCGTCGGCGGACATGGCGGCACTCTCCTGGAGGCTCGGCCCGGCGGCGGCGCCGAGGCACTCCCTCGGCCACCGGCCGCATCCACCGGGCGTCACGGCGGCCGGTGGGACAACGCTACGGCCGCGGGCCCGCCGGGGGAAGAGCCGCCGCGGAAGAGCCCGCGCGCACGCCGGCCGCAGGGGTCCTAGCCGTGCGCGTGCGCCAGGATGTCCGAGGCCAGCCGGCCCATGACGGCCTTGTGCGGGGCGAGCATGGCGTACCAGTAGGCGCGGCCGGCGGCGCCCGCGGGCCGGAAGACCGTGGTCTGGCGGTAGAGGCAGCCGCCGCCCTCGCGGGGCTCCAGGAGGATGTCCAGCCAGGCCTCCCCGGGCATCCGGACCAGGGCGCGCAGCCGCAGCCGCCGTGCCGGCTCGAGGGCCTCGACCGTCCACCAGTCCAGGCGCTGCCCGGGCGCCAGCCGGTCCGGGTCCTCGCGGTGGCGCAGCCGCCCGGGCGGCAGGCCCAGGCGGTTGGCGGCGGCGCGGGCCGCCCAGAGGCGGTCGGTGCTGTACCAGCCGCGCTCCCCGCCGATGCCCTCGACCACCGCCCACACCGCGTCCGGGTCCGCCGGGCTGGTGCGCTGCACCGTGTCGACGTAGAAGCCCTGTGTCCGTGCCATGCCCCCTATCCAAGCACGCGGGCGCCGGGGCCGGGGAGGGCGGGATCAGCGCACCGGGATCCCGAAGCGGGCGAGGTGCTCGAGCAGCCCGTCGGTGGTCCGCAGCGCCGAGAGCTCCTGCGGGGCGACCCACCGGACCTCGTCGGCGTCGTCGCCGGGGCGCAGCGTCCCGCCGAGGTACGTCGCCGCGACGTCGTGCACCTCGTACACCACGCCCGGCCCGCCGGGGACGCGCACCACCCCGAGCTCGCGCTCGGCGCGCACCCGGGCACCGGTCTCCTCGAGGGCCTCCCGGACGGCGGCCCCGGCCACCGTCTCGCCGGGCTCCACCCGGCCGCCCGGCACGCTCCAGCACCCGCGCTGGGGGTCCGTGCCCCGGCGGATCAGCAGCAGCCGGCCGTCCGCGCCGACGACGACCGCCGCGGCGGCCCGGACGATGCGCATGCCCCGACACTACCGGCGGCAGGCACGGACCCGCCGCCGCATTACAGACGAATTCATTGAAATGCGCCTCGTGCGGTCCTACCCTGGGAGCACCCCCCCCCCGGGCCGGACTCGTCAGGATGCGAACGAGGAGGTGCCACCGTGACGTCGTCGACGCAGCGTTCCCGTGCCGCCGCCCTGCGCCTGGCGCTCCTGGCCGGGCTGAGCGCCCTCGGCTGGCTCCTGCTCGGAGCGACCGGGGCGAGCGCCGCGGAGACCCCCGTGCGCGGGCTCGGCCACCACCTCGACGGCACGGTCCGCGACGTCCTGCAGCCGGCGCCCGCCGCCGAACCACCGGCTCCCGCACTCCTGCCGCCGGTCGAGCTGCGCACCGGCCCGCTCGTCGAGGAGGTCACCGGCAGCGTCGGCGGCCTCACCCGGGCGGTCGAGGACGTCGCCGCCCCGCTCGCCGACGCGGTGGACGGCACGGCGGCCCAGGTGCCCGTGGTCGGCGGGATCGTGCCGCCCGGTACCGTCGGCACCGCCGTCCGGGAGACCACCGCACGGGTCGAGGGCCTCACCGGCACGGTGGACGCGGTCGTCCGGCCCGTCACCGGGACCGCGGACGACGTGCTCGTCCGGGCACCCGTCGTCGGGCAGGACCCCGTCACCGGGCCCGGCCTTCCGCCGCTCGTCCCCGCCCCGGGGGTCGCGCCCGTTCCGTCCGCCCCGCAGACGGCTCCACCCGACGCCGGATCACCGGACGAGGCACCGGGGGCCCCGGCGCCCGCGGTGCTCGACCCGTCGCCGGGCGACCTGCCGGAGACTCCGGCCGCCGACGGTGTGCTCCCTGCTCCTGCGGACCGCGCGCCGGCCGAACGCGCCGAGCCTGCTGCGCTCGGCGAGCCCGCCGTGGGCGCCGAAGGCCTGCGCGGGGAGACGGTGACCCCGGCCGTGACGACGGTCCCGCGGACGGGGCTCGACTCCCCCGCTGATCTCCTCCGCGGACTGGGGGTCGCCCCGAGCGGCCGCGGTGCCGTCGCGGCGGCCCCAGCTCCGGCGGACGCGGGCGTCCACGCGGGGGCTCAGAGGGTCGGCACAACCGGCACGAGTTCCTCGTCCTCCGGTACCGGCGGCACCGGGTCGATGTTCGGCGACGCCGCGGCCGGCGCCTGGCCCGGCATGCCCGGGGAGGTCGTCGTCCTGCACCTGACGGCCCGGTCGACGGCCGACGGCACCGAGCTGCCGCGCGGGGCCGCGGAGAATTTTCCGGCGCCCCCGGCGTTCGACCCCGGTTCCACACCTGATTGATGAGGCCTGCCCTGCCCGTTCCCGGGCAGACGCAGTCCGATCCGACCGCCCTGCGGTCACCCCCCCATCACATCAGGAGAACAGTCATGCACCAGGACATCCGTCGCGGCCTGTACGGCCTCGTCCTCGCCGCCGGCATCGCCGCCATCGGCTCGTCGGAGGCATCCGCGGCCGAGACCTCGGGCCAGGACGGCCTGCTCGCCGGCAACCAGATCGCCCCCGTGATCACCGCTCCCGTCGGCGTCGAGGGCAACCCCATCACCCTCATCGGCGACCCCACCACCGGCACCGGCACCGGCAAGAACAACACCCCGGGCAGCACCGTCCCCGCAGACGGCAGCACCCCGGTGACCTCCGGTCGGGATAGTCTCGCCGGCGGGAACCAAATCGTCCCCGTGATCACCACTCCCGTCACCGTCGAGGGCAACCCCATCACCCTCATCGGCGACCCCACCACCGGCACCGCAACCGGCGGAGACGCAGCCACCCCGGGCACGACCCCGGCCGCCCAGACCACCGGCCAGGACAGCCTCGCCGGCGGGAACCAGATCACCCCCGTGATCACCGCTCCCGTCACCGTCGAGGGCAACCCCATCACCCTCATCGGCGACCCCACCACCGGCACCGGCACCGGCACCGGCACCGGCACCGGCCAGAACAACACACCGGACAGCACCGTCCCCGCAGACGGCAGCACCCCGGAGACCTCCGGCCAGGACAGCCTCGCCGGCGGCAATCAGATCGCCCCCGTGATCACCGCTCCCGTCACCGTCGAGGGCAACCCCATCACCCTCATCGGCGACCCCACCACCGGCACCGGCCGGAGCAGCGCCGGCGGATCGGCTCCGGAGGCGGGCACCGTGCCGGCCGGCGGGCGCGGCACCGACGGCGGTGAGGAGACCGGGGAGAATCCTGCCGGCGCCGGAACGCACACCGGGGCCGGGGGCGCCAGCGCGAGCGGAGCCCTCGAGGACGCCCCGGCCCCGACCGACGGCAGTCCCGCCCCCGCCGGACTCGTCAGCGGGCCCACCGCTGCGGCGGCTCCCGGCGCGGGCCGCCCCGTCGCCCTCGAGGCGCAGGTCGAGGTCCACGCCCGGTCGGCACGTGGAGACGGCCGGGCCCCGGCTCCGAGGACCGGCCAGGCGCACGACTGCCTGACGCCCACGGCACCCGGTGCCGGGGCGGCCAGCATTGCCGCCGGCTCCGTCGCCGACGGCACCAGCACCGACGGCACCAGCACCGACGGGACGGCCGCCGCGCGCCCGGCAGAGCCTGCCGCCGGAGCCGCGGCACAGACGTGCGGCCCGGTGACGGTCTCCGCGGCGGCTCCAGCGGCGGCCACCACGGCCGCCGGGCTCGCGGGTCACGGCCTCGGGGCGGCGATGCTCGCCCTGCTCGGCGGCGCGGTGGTGCACCGCTGGGACCGCCGGCGCGCGACGCGGCGGTAGCCGCGGGCCGCGACGCCCCGGGGCGAGGTCCTGAGCACCCCGCCCCGGGGCACCCGTCCGCCCGGGATCCGGACGCCGGCTCCGGGCGGCGCGAGTAGAGTGCGGAATCGGCCCCGCACGCCGTCGACCCACCGGAAAGGCCCACCGTGATCGAGACCGTTCTGACCCGCCTGCACGACCCCGCCCGCAGAGGATTCGCCAGCGACAACTACGCGGGGGTCCACCCCGAGGTGCTCCAGGCGCTGGCGACCGTCAACGGGGGCCACGTCGGTGCCTACGGCGCCGATCCGTACACGGAGGCGCTCCAGGACGTGGTCCGCCACCACTTCGGCGAGCAGGCGGAGTGCTTCCCGGTGTTCAACGGGACCGGCGCCAACGTCGTCGCGCTCTCGGCGATGACAGACCGCTGGGACGCGGTGATCTGCACGGCCACCGCCCACGCGCACGTCGACGAGTGCGGGGCGCCGGAGAAGGTCGCCGGCGTGAAGATGCTCCCGGTGCCCGCGCCCGACGGCAAGCTGACCCCGGAGCTGATCGACCGGGAGGCCCACGGCTTCGGCTTCGAGCACCACGCCCAGCCGCGCGTGGTCACGGTGACCCAGTCGACGGAGCTCGGCACGGTCTACACCCCCGAGCAGCTGCGCGCGGTGTGCGAGCACGCCCACGGGCTGGGCATGACCGTCCACCTCGACGGCGCCCGCCTGGCCAACGCGGCCGCGGCGCTCGACCTGCCGCTGCGGGCGCTGACCACGGACGTGGGGGTGGACGTGGTCTCGTGGGGCGGGACCAAGAACGGCCTGATGGGGGCGGAGGCCGTGGTCGTGCTCACCCCCGAGGCCGTGCGCCAGCCCCGGTTCGTGCGCAAGCTCTCGACGCAGCTGGCCTCGAAGATGCGCTTCGTCTCCGCCCAGTTGCTGGCGCTGCACACCGGGGACCTCTGGCTCACCGCCGCCCGCCGGGCGAACGCCATGGCCCAGCGGCTGGCGGACGGCCTCACCGCCGTCCCCGGGGTGACGGTGACGCAGCTGCCGGACGCGAACGCGGTGTTCGCACTGCTTCCCCCGGGGGTCACCGCACGGATGCAGGAGCGCTGGCCGTTCTACGTGTGGAACGCGGCCACCGGGGAGGTCCGGCTGATGTGCTCGTGGGACACCACGGAGCAGGACGTCGACGGGTTCGTGGCGGCCCTGCGGGAGCAGACGGTCGGCGCCGGCCGCTGACGCCGCCTGCTCCGCCCCGCCCGGGTCCGCCCGGTGGGGCGGCGGCGCGGCGGGTCCCGCGGACCGCGGCGGGGTCACGGCACCACGTGCCGCGCCCCGGACGGTCGCTCAGCCGTCGAAGTGGGTGCCGGTCGGCCCCCTGGACACGGTGGCGACCAGCTCGGCCGCCAGGTCCCGCAGCTTCACGTTGCGGTGGCTCGAGGCGGCCCGGAGGATCTCCACGGCCCGGTCCTGGCTGCAGCGGTTCTGGGCCATGACGATGCCCACGGCCAGGTCGATGGTGGTGCGCGAGCTCATCGCCGCCCGCAGGTCGGTCGCGGTGTCGCGGTGGCGGGCCAGGCGCACGGCCAGCGCCAGCGAGGCCGACACGGAGGCCACCTGGCGGGTGACGACCTCGATGGTGGCCGCGTCGAAGGTGCCGGGGCGCTCGGCGTAGACGTCCAGGGCCGCGGCAGCCTCTCCCCCGAGCTCCAGGGGCACGCCCAGGGCGGCGCCGATCCCGGCCGCGGCCGCGGCCTGCCCGTAGGCCGGCCAGCGGGAGTCGGTGCCGGTGTCGGCCACGTGCACCACCCGGTGCTCGCGGGCGGCGGACAGGCAGGGCCCGTCGCCGTAGTGGTACTGGATCTCGTCCAGGGCCTCGGCCCGAGGACCGGAGGAGGCCACCGTGGCCGGGCGCCGCGGCCGCAGCAGCGTCACCGCGCACCACACCTCGTCCCCGTTGGCGGACAGGGCCCGGGCCATGGTGGCGGTGAACTCGTCGAGGAACGCGGTGATGTCCTCGGACTCCAGCAGCAGCTCCTGCAGCTGCGCCACGGGGACCCCGCCCGGGTCGCTCTCGGTCATCGGGTGGCCCCCCTGTCGTCGGTCAGGTGCTGGATCGGCGCCTGCCCGGGACGTCCCGGGCGTCGTGGACCCATCGTGCCAGGAATCCGGGCCGGCACGGGCGGCCCGGCGCGGCGCACCCGCCGGCCAAGACCCGGCGCGGCCGCTCGCTCAGACGAACAGGGCGGTGACCTTCAGGGCGGTCTGGGTGATCCCGTAGAGGAGCGGGATCCCCACGAGGGCCCAGCCGAGGACCAGTCGGGAACGGCTCATGTCATGCCTCCTTCGCGGGGACCTTGGCGGCGGACGGGGCGGTCTCGGGCTCGTGGTAGCGGGCGTCCACGGGCCGCACCAGGAGGTTGGCGACGAAGCCCACCACCAGCAGGCCGACCATGGTCAGCAGCGCGGGCTGGTAGGCCTGCGCGGTGAGCTGCCCGGGGGTGCCCTGGGCGTCGAGGAACGCGTTCACGATGAGGGGCCCGGCGATGCCGGCGGCGGACCAGGCCGTGAGCAGCCGGCCGTGGATGGCCCCGACCTGGAACGTCCCGAAGAGGTCCCGCAGGTAGGCCGGCACCGTGGCGAAGCCGCCGCCGTAGAAGGAGATGATGACGAAGGCCAGCAGCACGAACAGGAGCGTGGAGCTGAACCCGAACAGGGCCAGCACGGCGTAGAGGACGGCCCCCACGCCCAGGTAGATCATGTAGATGCGCTTGCGCCCCACGATGTCCGAGGTGGTCGACCACACGAAGCGCCCGCCCATGTTGCCGATGGACAGCAGCCCGACGAAGCCGCCGGCCACCCCGGCGGTCACGAGGGACGCCCCGTCGGCCTGGCGGAAGAAGTCCTGGATCATGGGGGCGGCCTGCTCGAGGATGCCGATGCCCGCCGTGACGTTGCAGAACAGCACGATCCACACGAGCCAGAACTGCCGCGTCCGGATCGCGTTGTTCGCGGAGACGTGGTTCGTGGTGACGAGCGCCTTCGTCGCGACCGTCGACGGGTCGAAGCCCTCGGGCTTCCAGCCGTCGGCGGGGACCTTGATGGTGAACGCCCCGAAGAGCATGTAGGCGAGGTAGACGACGGCGAAGGTCAGGAAGAGCTTGCCCACGGCGTCCCCGCTCGCCACCCACCCCTGGCCGCCGGACTCGGGGTCGTAGACGTTGAGCAGCGCCGCGGAGAGGGGGCTGGCGATCAGCGCGCCGCCGCCGAAGCCCATGATGGCCATGCCCGTGGCGAGTCCCGGGCGGTCGGGGAACCACTTGATCAGCGTGGAGACGGGCGAGATGTAGCCGATGCCCAGGCCGATCCCGCCGATCACGCCGTAGCCGAGATAGACGAGCCACAGCTGCTCGGTGAAGATCCCGGCCGCACCCACCAGGAACCCGCCGGACCACAGCAGGGCGGCGGTGAACATTGCCCTGCGCGGACCGCCGGTGTCCACCCACGTGCCGAAGACGGCCGCGGACAGGCCTAGCATGACGATCGCGATGGAGAAGATGATGCCGATCTCCGTCAGGCTGGCGTCGAAGTGCTCCACCAGCGCGGTCTTGTACACGCTCGTGGCGTAGGCCTGGCCGATGCACAGGTGCACCGCCAGCGCGGCGGGGGGAATGAGCCAGCGGTTGAAGCCGGGGGGTGCCACGGTGTGCTCTCGATCCAGCCAGCCCATGCCTCGACTCCTTCTCTGCTGCGGACATGCCGTGACAGGGCGGGCCCGGGGCGGCCTGGGGGCACGGAACCGGGCGCACCCGCTCCGGCGCACGAGGGTGAATCATGTCACATCACGGTCACGGGTGGAAAGCACCCTGTCGACCGGCGTGGCGCGCGCCCTGCCTCAGCGCCCCCGCACGGCCCGCCACACGCGCCGCCAGAAGGCGGCGAACCCCCGCTCCGCGACCGTGCGCTCCAGCCGCTCGATCCGGGCCGACTGTGCGCGCACGAGGTCGAGGAGCTCCCGGGCGAGGGCCTCGGAGCCGTCCAGGCGCACGTGCAGCCCCTCCGCCTGCGTGCGGAGCTCCCGGCCCAGGTACAGCGGCAGGCCGATGCCGTTCTCGGCGGTCCACTGCCGCAGGTGGCGCTCGCGCACGAGCAGCTCGTCCCGCAGGTGGGGCTCCGGGCCCGGCGCGTCGCGCCGCCGCTCCCGCACGGGGCGCGGCGGCCCCTCGACGCGGCCCACGGTGAACGTCTCGAGGAAGCGCAGCCGGAACTCCCAGTCCGCGGCGGCGGCCAGGGTCTCGTCGTAGTCCCCGAGCACCCCGTGCACCGCGCGCCGGTACACGAACGCCCCGGGCGCCGGGCGGTCGCCGCCGAGCGCGCCGGTGAGGCTGGGTGGCGCGGGCGGCGGCGCCCCGGCGTCCGGGGACTGCCCGGGGACCACCACGGCGTCGTCCGTGGCCAGCGGGTCCTCGAGCCGGGCCACGGCGCGCTGCAGGACCGTGGGGAACCACTCGTCGTGGTCGTCGCGGAGCACCACGAGCTCCGAGTCGCCCGCGCGCAGCCCCCGGTTCGCCGCGGCCCCCGGGGTCGGGCCACGGCGGTGGTGCAGGACCGCCGCCCGTCCCGCGAACGCCCTCCGCCGCGCGGCGAGGAGCGCGTCGACACCGGCGGGGTCCTCGCCGTCGTCCAGCACGACCAGCTGCCAGTCGGTGAAGGTCTGCTCCAGGACGCCGTCGAGGGCGCGGGCCAGCTGCGCGGGGCGCCCGCGGGTCCGGAGCAGGACGGCGACCGTGGGACGGGCGGGCGGCGCCGCGGGCGCGACGTAGCGGCGCCGGAGGGAGCGCACCACCGGGGCCCCGACCCCGCGCGGCGCGACGACCGTCGCGGGCGGCGGCTGGGGCCGCCCGCCCCGGAGCGCCTCCACCACCCCGTCCCACCAGCGCTCGCCCGCGGCGCGCAGGGCCGGCTCCGCGTCGGCCAGCGCCGACCGGACCGCGGCCCGGTGCTCGACGGCCTCCGCGGCCCACTGCTGGACGGCGGCCCGGGTGTCCCACGCCGCGGCACCGGGCGTGATCAGCGCGGCCAGCGGCACCACGTGCTCGGCCAGCCCCCACCGGCGCAGCACCGCATCCATGCGCTGCGCGGCATATGTGTCCGTGCTGACGGGGAGGACGTCGGCCCCGGCGGCCAGTCCGAGGGCGACCGCGCGGGGGCAGGTGGTCACGAGGTGCTCGGCCGCGTCCACCAGCGCGTCCGCCGACCCCACCGCCCCCGGCCGGTGCCGCCGGACGTCCGGCGGCAGGTGCGCGGCGACCGCCGCGGCGAAGTCCGCGTCCTCCGGCCGGCACGGCAGGACGGCGACCGCGCCGGGCGCCCGGTGCACCAGGGCGTCCAGCAGGGCGGCGAGCACCGGCGCGGCCTCCTCCGGGCCGATCGGCCCCGCGGGGCGCTCGAGCACCGCGACGACCGAGGGCGGCGCGTGCTCCGGTGCGTGGACCGGCACCCGCTCCGCCGTCCGCCCCGGTGCGCCCTCCGGTGCGTCCTCCCGTGCGTTCCCAGCTCCGTTCTCCGGTGCACGCTCCGGCGCCCGCTCCGGGGCGGGCGTCGGAGCGTGCGGAGCGGCGGGACCCGGAACGGCGGGACCCGGGAGGAGGAGGGTGTCGTCCCAGCCGAGGTGCAGGCCGGGGTGCTCCGGGCACAGCCGGGAGGCCAGCTCCACGGAGGACCCGTCCCGCAGCCCCACGAACGCGGCCGCGGCCAGCAGCTCGCGCAGCACCTCCGCCGGAGCGTCGCGGACGTCGAGCGCCAGACCGCTGAGCACGACCGGCCGGCCGGCATCCACGGCGGCCCGGGCCGCCTCGAGCCAGCCGGTGAGCAGCTCCGGGCCGGCGGGGCGCTCGGTCCCGACCAGCAAGAGCCCCTCCGCGGCCGGGGGCGCCTCCGCCGCGGCACCCGGTGCTGCCGTATCCTCTGCTCCGGTCCCGCCCCCGGCGGCCGGCCGCGGGGCGCCCGGCGGCGCGAGCACCGCCTCGACCCCGCGTGCGGCGAGCTGCAGGAGCAGCCGGTCCAGCTCGGCCTCCCGACCGAGGTGCGGCTCCCGGCCGCTGGTGCTGCTCAGGACGTCGATGCGCATGACGGGACAGGCCCTTCCTCCGGCGGCTCGTGCGCCCCCAGTCTCCCAGCCGGACCCCTGCCGGGACACCCACGACGGGGTCGGGCCCCGGCTGTCCCTCGTACGGTGTACGGAGTTGCAGGTCCGTACGGATCTGCCTTGTCCGCCTGCGAGCGCGTCCGTCATCGTGGAAGCACCACAGAGCACCGTCTCCGCCGGCAGCGACCACGTCGAGGACCGCCGCCCGGACCGCTCTCCGCCGACCCCCTGTATATGCCCGATCCGGCATATCGGTGCGGGTGCGCGGAGGACGCCCCGGGCCGTCGACCGACCGTCGCCGGTCCGGGCAGGACCGGCCCCGGAGAGCCCGCGCCTCGTCGCGGGAGAAGTCGAGGAGTTCCCAGCATGTTGACCGCCGCCGTCGTCAGCCCCCAGCCCATGACCCGCCTCGCCATGCAGCGGGAGTCCCTGGAGCACCCCGAGCACGGGGTGCGGGTCGGCGCCGTGGCGGGAACCGTGCCGGAGTTCCTGGCCCAGAACGCCCCGGAGGCCGCCGTGGTGCTGCTGAGCCTGAACACCCAGGACGGTCGCAGCCTGGTGCAGAACATCACCGACCTCGTGGCGCACGAGCACACCGTGGTGGTCCTCACGCCGCCGGACGAGCTCGTCCGCGTCCGCTCGGCCTTCGCGTGCGGTGCCTCGGGGGCCGTGGGCAAGTGCGAGCCGATCAAGGCGGTCTTCCGGACCATGCGGCTGGCCCGGCAGCTGGGCCACTTCGTGAGCGACGGCCTCCAGGCCTCCCTCGCCGAGCTGCCCAGCCGGCTCCCGGCCAAGCTGTCCGCCCGGGAGCGCGAGGTGCTCGCCCTCTACGTGGAGGGCCTCCAGGAGCAGGAGGTGGCCACCCGGCTCCGGATCGCGGAGTCCACGGTCGAGGAGCACCTCAAGCGGACCCGGCGCAAGTACGCCCTCGTGGAGCGCCCGGCCCGCACCAAGCTGGAGCTGTACAAGCGGGCCGTGGAGGACGGCATCATCCCGCCCGTCCTGCCGCTCGCCTGAGGTCCGGCCCACCGGAGCGGGAACCGCCGCGGGCCGGTGGGGCCCACCGTGACCCGCCCGTTGCGCGCCGCCCGTTGTGGCCCCCGCGGACCCGTTCCTAGACTGGGATCGGCACCATCGTGCGCGGTCCGCGTCCTGCACCGGATCCGCGTTCCCGGCCCGGCCCGCGCGCACGACCAGGGCGGCCGGCCCGGCGTCGTCGGCGGCGTGCGCGCCGCCGGTCGCAGAGGTCCGTCCGGGGGCGAGCGCCCCCGCACACAGGGAGCCAGTCCGATGGGGATCGTGGGCCATGAGGAGCACGACGACGAGGTCGCGCGGGCGCTCGAGGCGCTGCGGACCCGGCTGACCGGGGCGCTGGTCGAACCCGACGACCCGCTCTACGACGAGGCCCGGCGGGTCTGGAACGGCATGATCGACGTGCGCCCGCGCGCCGTCGCCCGGGCGGGCTCCGCGGCGGACGTCGACCCGGTGCTGGCCGCGGCCCAGCACACGGGCCTGCCGCTGGCCGTGCGCGGCGGAGGGCACAACGTGGCCGGGCACGGCACGGTGGAAGGTGGTCTGGTCCTGGACCTGGGCGCGCTGCGCCGGGTGGACGTGGACCCGGCGACCCGGCGCGTGACCGTGGCGCCCGGTGCGACCCTCGCCGACGTCGACCGCGCCACCGCCCCGCACGGGCTGGCCGTGCCCGTGGGCGTGGTGAGCGCGACCGGCATCGCCGGTCTCACGGTGGGCGGGGGCGTGGGGTGGCTGACCCGCAGCAACGGTCTCACCCTCGACAACCTCGTCGGCGCCGAGGTGGTCACCGGCACCCGGGAGCACCTGCACGTCGACGCGCGGCACAACCCGGACCTGTTCTGGGGGATCCGCGGCGGGGGCGGGAACTTCGGCGTGGTGACCTCCTTCACCTTCCTGGCCCGGCGGCTGCCGCCGTCCGTGCTCGGCGGGAACCTGGTCTACCGGCGGGCGCACTGGCGGGCCGCGCTGCAGGCCTACGCCCGCTGGACCGCGGACCTGCCGGACGAGATGAACAGCATCGTCTCGATGCTGCGCCTGCCGCCCGGGTTAGGCATGGGCGAGGAGCCGCTGCTGATCGTCGGCTTCACCTGGACGTCGCCCGACCACGAGGACGGCCTGCGCCTGATCGAGCGCCTGCGCGCGGACGCGCCGCCCGACGAGGAGGAGGTCGGCCCGGTGCAGTGGCCGGAGTGGCAGTCGGCCATGGACGAGCTCTTCCCCCGGGGCGCGCGCGGCTACTGGAAGAACGCCTCCTTCTCCCGCCTGGACGACGAGGTGGTCGACGCCCTGGTCGGCGTCGCCGGCGAGGTCACCTGGTTCGGCACCGGCATCGACATCCACCACATGGAGGGCTTCTTCGGCCGGGTGCCCGCCGGGGCGACCGCCTTCCCCAACCGGTCGTCGCGGTACTGGCTCAACGTCTACGGCTACTGGCTGGACCCGGCGGAGGACGTCCGCCTGACCGCCTTCGCCCGGAGGGCCCACGCCGCCATGGCGCCGTTCGCCGAGCTCGGCCAGTACGTGAACTTCCTCGGCGCCGAGCAGGGCCCCGTCACCCCCGAGGCGGCCCGGCAGGCCTACGGGGAGCGCACGCACCGGCGGCTCGTGGAGCTGAAGGACCGCTACGACCCGGGCAACGTCCTGCGGCTCAACCACAACATCGTGCCCAGCGCCGCCTGACGGGCCCGCGGGGACGCCGCCGCGGACCGCGGGGACGCCGCCGCGGACCGCGCGCGCCCACCGCGCCGGAGCGGGGCACCGGGCGGCCGGGGCGCGCAGCGGCGGCTCAGGCCGCCCCGAGCAGCCGCAGCCCGGCGGCGGCGGCCGCGCCCAGGAGGACGACCAGCAGGAACGGCGCCCTCAGCATCAGGGCGGCCCCCGCCACCAGCAGGGCCCCGAGCCGGGCGTCCAGCACCAGCGCCTGGCCGGAGCCGAAGGCGTTCATCACCACGAGGGCGGCCAGCAGGCCCACCGTGACGGTGCCGGCCATCCGCCCCACCCGGGGGTCGTCCAGCACCCGGTCCGGCACGAGGTAGCCCACGAGCTTCAGCCCGTAGGCCAGCGCGCACGCCGCGAGGACCCAGAACCACATGCTCATGCCCCGGCCTCCGTCCCGCCGGACGCCGCCCCGGCCGCGCCGGGTCCCCGGCGGCGGGAGCGGCCGAGGAGCGCGGCGACCACCGCGGCCACCAGGATCGGCAGCCCCGGCGGCAGCACCGGGATGGTCAGCGCCGTGACGAGCGCGCACACCACCGCGACCGCCACCGGCTCCCGGGCGCCGAGCCGGGGCCACAGCAGCCCGAGGAACGCCGCCACGGCGGCGCCGTCCAGGCCCCAGCGGGCGGGGTCGCCGAGGGCGTTGCCGAGCAGCGCGCCGACCACGGTGAACAGGTTCCAGAACAGGAACACCCCGACCCCCGCGGTCCAGAACCCCCGCCTCTCCTCGAGGGGGTGGGTCTGGGAGGACGCCGCGGCGTTGGACTCGTCGATGGTCATGTGCGCGGCGAGGAGCCGGAGCCCGCCGCGCGGACGGACCAGGGCGTTCATGCTCATGCCGTAGACGGCGTTGCGCACCCCGAGCAGGGTCGCGGCGCCCAGCGCCGAGGCCCCGGCCCCGCCGCCCGCGACCACCCCGATGAAGGCGAACTGGGACCCGCCCGTGAACATCAGCGCGGACAGGGCCACCGTCTGCCAGAAGCTCAGACCCGCCGCCACGGACAGCGCGCCGAAGGAGATCCCGTACAGCCCGGTGGCCACGGACAGGGACAGCCCGATCCGCACCGCCGGCGAGCTCCGCCAGTCGACGGGGACGGTGCCGCTCACGGGGTGGCCCCCGTGGCCTCCCGGGGCTCCGGCGCGCTCCGGCGTCCCTGCGCGGCGTCGAGGGCGTCCATCGCCTGGACGAGGGCCAGGTGGGTGAGGGTCTGGGGGAAGTTGCCGGTCATCCGCCGCCGCTCGGGCGACCACTCGGTGGACAGCAGGCCGAGGTCGTTGGCGCGGGAGAGGACCAGGTCCACGAGCTTGCGGGCGCTGTCGGCGCGCCCGGAGCGGGCGTACTGGGTGGCCAGCCACAGGGACGCGCCGAGGTGCGGGTTGTCCTGGCCCGAGAACCCGTCCACGCCGGTCACCCCGGCGTAGGCGTCGGGGTCCTCGGGGTCCACGGGCCCCAGGACGTTGCGGTAGCGGTGGATCAGCCCGCACGGGTGGCGCAGCTCCTCCTCGATCCGCCGCACGGTGCCCAGCATCCGCTCGTCGTCGTGGGCCACGAAGCCCACCTGCGGCAGCTGCAGCAGGGAGGCGTCCACGGTCCGCGACCCGTAGTACTGCACGAAGGAACCGACCTCGGGGTCGTAGCCGCTGGTCCAGATCTCCTCGGCCAGGGCGTCCCGCAGCTGCTCCCACACCGGTGCGTCCCCCGGCAGCCCGTGCAGGCGCACGGCGTCCACCCCGGACTGCAGGGCCGCCCACATGAGCACCCGGGAGTGCGTGTAGTACTGCCGCTCGCCGCGCATCTCCCACAGGCCCTGGTCCTTGACCTCGTAGTTCTCCACCACCGAGCGCAGCATCGCCTGCTGGAGCGGCCAGGAGAGGTGGTCCTCCGCCGCCCCGCGCCGGCGCAGCTTCTCGAACACGACCATGACGTGGCCCACGGCGTCCGTCTGGTGCTGGCCCGCCGCGCCGTTGCCCTCGCGGACCGGGCGGGAGCGCTCGTAGCCGGGCAGGTCTAGCTGGTGCTCGCGGCCGCGGCGCTCCCCGGCCACGCCGTAGATGTTCTGCAGGTCGTGGGGGTCCCCGGCCACGGCCCGCAGCAGCCAGTTGCGCAGCTGCACGGCCTCCCGGTCGTGGTCGTGGTCGAGCATGACCTCCAGGGCCATCGCCGCGTCCCGCAGCCAGGAGAAGCGGTGGTCCCAGTTGCGCTCGCCGCCCACCACGTCCGGCAGCGAGGTGGTGGGCGCGGCCACCAGCCCGCCCGTCTCCTGGTGCATCAGGGCCCGCACCACGAGCAGCGAGCGCCGGACCACGTCCGAGCGGCGGGCCACGGCGTGTCCGCGGACCGGGACGATGTGCACCGGCTCGTCCTGCTCGGCGGCCGGCGGGGTGTAGAGCCCGGACCAGTCCTGCCACAGCTCCACGGTGCGGGTGAGCTGCTCGTTGACGTCCACCGGCGCGGGCGGCGTGCGGTGGGACGGGAAGTGGGTCAGGACGAAGTCCCGGGCCTGGCCGGCGGAGACCGTGAAGGTCCCGCGGTGGCGGCGCTCGTCGTCGTCCGAGGACTCGGGCAGGGGCTCGCCGCGCAGCACGAGCGCGTCCGGCCCGGCCATGGCCACGAGCATGGGCGGGGCGGGGTCCCCGCCCTCGGGGTCCTCCTCCCCCTCGAAGCGGCTGACCCAGGGCACCACGGCGCCGTAGCCGAAGCGGACCCGCAGCTCCTGGTACATCTCGACCTCCCCGGTGAGGCCCTCCACGCGGCGGATCAGGTCCGTGCGGGAGGTCAGCGGGAGGAAGTCGGTGACGCGCACGGAGCCGGAGTCCGTGACCCACACGGTCTGCAGCACGAAGGTGTTCTCCACGTAGAACCGCTCCGCGACCTGGGCCCCGCTCTCCTCGTCGTCGAGGACCTCGCCGCCGGCCTCGTCGGCGACCGTGCAGGAGGGGGCGAGCAGCCAGCGCCCGTGGTCGGCCTCGCCCAGCAGGGCGCCGAAGACCGAGGGGGAGTCGAAGCGCGGGGCGCACAGCCAGTCGACCGAGCCGGTGCGGGAGACGAGCGGGCCCGTGCGCATGTTCGAGAGCAGGGCGTAGTCCTCGATCAGTGAAGCCATGCCTCAAGACTGGCACATCGCCGCGGGGCCCTCGGCCCGACCCTTGAAATATACCCCTTGGGGGTATACAGTGACGGCAGGACGACCGAGGAGGACCCATGACCCAGACCCTGCCGCCGCACGGGTACACCCAGGACAAGGACGCGTACCTCAAGCGCCTGCGGCGCATCGAGGGCCAGGTCCGCGGCATCCACCGGATGGTCGAGGAGGACAAGTACTGCATCGACATCCTCACCCAGATCTCCGCGATCCAGTCCGCGCTCAAGGCCGTGAGCCTCGGCCTGCTGGACGAGCACCTCAACCACTGCGTCGTGGGCGCCGTCGAGGCCGCCCAGGAGTCCGGGGACGTCGCCAGCGTGGACGACAAGCTCCAGGAGGCGTCCGCGGCCATCGCGCGCCTGCTCAAGAGCTGACCGGCCCCGCACCCCACCCACCGTTACCCCCAGAGGAGACCCCCGTGCGAACCACCGTGCAGACCACCGTCAACGTGTCCGGAATGACCTGCGGGCACTGCGTCATGTCCGTCACCGAGGAGCTGAGCGAGCTGGACGGCGTCGAGTCCGTCGACGTCGACCTCGTCGCCGGCGGCGTGTCCCCCGTCGTCGTCACCGCCGCCCGGGAGCTGACGCCCGAGGAGATCGCCGCCGCCGTCGAGGAAGCGGGGTACTCGGTTGCCTGAGACCCGCACGCGCGCGGCGGTGCCCGGCCCGGCGGCCGGGCCCCTGCGCACCCTCGAGCTGGAGATCACCGGCATGACGTGCGCCTCGTGCGTGAACCGGGTCGAGAAGAAGCTCGGCCGGCTCGACGGCGTGGACGCCTCCGTGAACCTCGCCCTGGAGACCGCCACGGTCCGCATCCCGGAGGGCGTGAGCGACGCGCAGGTCCTCGGGGCGGTCGAGGGCGCCGGCTACGGGGCCGTCGTCAAGGAGGCGCCCCGTCCCGGGCCCGACGACGACGGGGACGGCGGAGCGCCCGTCTCCGCGCTGGAGCGGGTGTCCGGCCGGGAGGCCTCCTCGCTGCGCTCCCCCGGGTCCCTGCGCCGGCGCCTGGCCGTGGCCGGGGCCCTCTCCCTGCCGGTGGTCGTGATCTCGATGCTGCCCGGCTTCCAGTTCCCGCACTGGGGCTGGGCGGCCGCGCTGCTGAGCCTGCCGGTCGTGACGTGGGCCGCCTGGCCGTTCCACCGCTCGGCCGCCGTCAACGCCCGGCACCTCACCTCCACCATGGACACCCTCGTCTCCCTGGGCGTGTCCGCCGCGTACCTGTTCTCGCTGTGGAACCTGCTGCGCGACCCGGCCATGACGGCCGGGGCGATGCTCGGGCACACCATGGACATGAGCGGGCACCAGCTGTACTTCGAGACCGGCGCCCTCGTGACCGCCTTCCTGCTGCTGGGCCGCTACCTCGAGGCCCGGGCGAAGACCCGCTCGGGGGAGGCGCTGCGGGCGCTGCTGGAGCTGGGCGCCAAGGACGCCGTCGTCCTCCGGGACGGCGTCGAGACGAGCGTGCCGGCCGAGCAGCTGCAGCCCGGGGACCGGATCGTGGTGCGCCCCGGGGAGAAGATCGCCGCCGACGGCGTGGTCGTCGAGGGCCGCTCGGCCGTGGACACGTCCCTGCTCACCGGCGAGTCCCTGCCGGTCGAGGTGGGCGTCGGCGACGCCGTGACCGGGGCGACGATCACCACGAACGGCCGGCTGCTGGTCGAGGCGACCCGGGTGGGCGCCGACACGACCCTGGCCCAGATGGGCCGGGCGGTCGTCCGGGCGCAGACGTCCAAGGCGCCCGTGGCCCGGCTCGCCGACCGGATCTCCGCGGTCTTCGTCCCGGTCGTCCTCGTACTGGCCCTGCTCACACTGGTGGGCTGGCTGGTGCTGACCGATGACGTCGACGCCGCGTTCGTGGCGGCGGTCTCCGTCCTCGTCATCGCCTGCCCGTGCGCCCTCGGCCTGGCCACGCCCACGGCCCTGCTCACCGGCACCGGCCGCGGCGCGCAGCTGGGGATCCTCGTCAAGGGCGCCGAGGTGCTCGAGGACACCCGCACCGTGGACACCGTGGTGCTGGACAAGACCGGCACCGTGACCAGCGGCCGGCTCTCCGTGGCCGCGGTGACCCCCGTGGGGACCTGCTCCCGGGACCAGGTGCTGGACCTCGCCGCCTCGGTGGAGCAGCACTCCGAGCACCCGATCGCCCGGGCCGTGGCCGCGGCCACCCCGCACCGGTTCCCGCTCTCCGGCTTCGTCTCGGCCCCCGGCGGCGGCGTCCGCGCGCACGTGGTGGACGGGATGCACTCCCGCTCCGTGGTGGTCGGTCGCACCACCTGGCTCGCCGAGAACGGCGTGCGCCTCGACGCGGCCCAGCTGGACGCGCTGCGGCGCGCCCAGGAGGGCGGGTTCACCACGGTCCTCGTGGCCGTGGACGGGGCGCTGGCCGGGTTCGTGGACCTGCGCGACACGGTGAAGGACGACGCCCGGGAGGCCGTCGAGCGGCTGCAGGGCCTGGGGCTGCGCCCGCTGCTGCTGACCGGGGACAACGAGCCGGTGGCCCGCGCGGTCGCGGCCGAGGTGGGCATCCCCGCCGAGGACGTCGTCGCCGACGTCAGCCCGGAGGGCAAGGTCGCGGTGGTGCGCGACCTGCAGGACGACGGGCGCGTGGTCGCCATGGTGGGCGACGGCGTCAACGACGCCGCCGCGCTGGCCCAGGCCGATCTGGGGATCGCGATGGGCTCGGGCACGGACGCGGCCATCGAGGCCGCGGACATCACCATCGTGCGCAGCGACGTGGGCTCGGTGCCCACGGCCATCGCGCTGTCCCGGCGGACCCTGTCGGTCATCAAGTCCAACCTGTTCTGGGCCTTCGCCTACAACGCGGTGGCCCTCCCGGTGGCCGCCGCCGGGCTGCTCAACCCGGTGGTCGCGGGCGCGGCCATGGCCTTCAGCTCCGTGTTCGTGGTGCTGAACTCCCTGCGGCTGCGCGGCTTCGGCCGCTGAGCCGGACCCCGGCCAGCACATGGCGACGCCCCGGGAGGACCGGAGTCCTCCCGGGGCGTCGCCGCGTGCGGAGCGCGCGGGTCAGGCGTCGCTGCTGCCCGGGGTGGCCACGCTGTCCTCGTCCTCCTCGAGGACCGGCAGCTCGCTCTTCTGCTCCTCCTGAGGAGCGTTCGAGGTGCTGTCCTGCGCATCGGCGCCCGGTGTGGCGGCCATCCGCTGCTGGACCTTTTCCTCGAACTCCGCGTCGCCCTCGGTGGGCGGCTCCGGCTGCTGGCTCATGCTGACTCCCGTCCTTGCGTCTGGAGCGGGGGCGCGGGGCGGCCCGGCTGCTCAGGTGGTGCCCAATCTACTGAGCGGGCGGGCGTCGGCCAAGCACCCGGGGCCCGCGGCCGGCCGCCGGGGCTCAGGAGCGGGGGGCTGCGTCGTCGCCGCGCGTGCCGCCGGCCGGGCCCCCCGTCGCGTCCCCGCCCGCGTCCCGGGGCGGGTCCCCGGCGGCGCCCCGGCCGAGGAGGTCCTCGCCCCGGGTGTCGGGGGGGACGCGCTGGCCGAACTCGGCCTCGCCGGCCGGGCGGGCCGCGGCCTCGCGGCGGGCGCGGGCCTCGGCGTAGAGCTTGGCCGAGGAGCGGTTGACGCCGGTGCCCTCCCCCAGATGGGGGTCGTTGGGCTTCTCGACGATCATGAGCGTGGCGCTGACCACCAGGACCACGATGAAGACGATGCCGGCCGTGATGAGGGCCAGGTCCACGCGCAGCTGGTTCTCGGTCCCGCCGCTGGCGAAGATCGCCACGCCGCCGAAGGCCACGGCCGCGAGCACGGCGGACAGGATCAGGGGGCCCTTGACGTCGGCCCGGAAGCCGCCTCGCGAGCCCTTGCGCTGTGCCACTCGTCCTCCTCGTGAAACCGGTGTGGTGGGCAGGCCGGGGCCTGCCGTGGGGTTGTCCAGTCTACGCCGTCCCGGCGGGGGCCCGCCCCCGCCGGTCCTCGTGCCGCAGGCTCAGCGCGGCGAGCAGGTGGGTGACGCCGATGACCACCGCGGCGGCGCCGACCACGCCGAAGAGCGCCTTCGCGCCGAGGTCGGCCACCAGCACGAGGCCCGTGGCGGCGAGGACCGTGACGAGCCCGGCGATGGTCCAGTCCCGGCCCAGCGGGAAGGTGGTGCGGGTCGTCAGCCCGAGCGCGAGCTCGGTGAGCCCGGCGACGCCCATGACGAGCCCGGCGTAGAGGGCGAGACCGTCGGGGCCGTCGGCGCCGAGGAGGGTGAGCGCCCCGCCCACGGCGTAGAGCAGGCCGTAGGACTGCGGGACCTGCCGGCTGCGGCCCAGGTCCACGTGGTCGTTGCCGTTGAGCCGCAGCTGCAGCAGGATGCTCGCCGCGCCCGTCAGCAGGAGGTAGAGGCCCACGCCCCACACCACCACGGCCATCGACGGCTCCTGCCAGAAGATGGTCACGGCGGCGAAGCACAGGGCCACGAGCGCGCGCAGCAGCGTGGGCGCGAACAGGTCGCGGTGGATGCCGGTGCTCGGTTCGGGGTTCACGGTGAGGCCTTTCGGGGACGGCTCGGCGGGGAGGCCCTGGTGCGGCGGCCCGGGCGGGGCCCGCGGGGCACCGGACAGTCTAGCGAGCGGCCCCGGGTGCCCGTCCGGGCGCCGGCCCGGGCTCCGACTGGGGCGCCGAGAGCACCCGGGCCAGCACCGCGAGGGCGTCCGGCAGGGCCCGCCCCTCCGGGGCGGCGCCGGTGGCGCCGAAGCCCACCACGACGCCGCGGCGCCCACCGCGGGCACCCTCCGCCCAGTAGGAGCCCAGGGCGGCGACCCGCACGCCCGCCGCCGCGGCCCGGGCCACGACGTCCTGCTCCTCGAGGGCCACCTCCCCGGTGAACTCCAGGACCGCGTGCAGCCCGCCGTCCATGGGCACGGCCCGCACCCCGCGGACCCCGGCGAGCGCGGTGCCGAGCAGGTCCCGCCGGCGCCGGTACTCCCGCCGCATCCGGGCGGTGTGCCGGCGCAGCCCGCCGTCGGCGAGGAAGCGGGCCATGGCGTCCTGGGCCACCGCCGAGGCGGGGTTGCCGAGGTCGGTGCGCAGCCGCAGCAGCTCCTCCCGCAGGGCCGGCGGGGCGACCAGGTAGCCGACCCCCAGCCCGGGCGCGAGGACCTTGGTGAAGGACCCCAGCGTGGCCACGTGCCCGCCGCCGCCGAGCCGCCGGCCGGGGGCGGGCGGGCGCGCGGCGGCACCGGGCCCGTGGTCGAGGGCGGACAGCGCCGGGAGGGGCTCGCCCACGTAGCGCAGCTCCGAGTCGTAGTCGTCCTCCACGATCAGGGCGTCGTGGGCGCGGGCCCAGTCGAGCAGCTCGAGGCGGCGGGCGGCGGGCATCGAGGCCCCGAGGGGGTACTGGTGGCTGGGGGTCACCACCACGGCGTCGGGGGCGCGGTCGACCTCCCAGTCCTCCGACCACGCGCCCGGCCACGCGCCGGACCACGCGCCGGACGGCAGCCGGGCGGGGTCGAGGCCGTGGTCGTCGATCGGCACGGGCAGCACCCGGTGGCCGAGCCGCTCCGGCACCCGGCGCAGGGACGGGTAGCCCGGGTCCTCCACGGCCACGCGCAGCGGACGGCCGGCGAGTCCGCCCAGGGCGGCGAGCAGCAGCTGGAGCCCGTCCCGGGCCCCAGCCGTGACGAAGAGGTCCTGCGGGTCCCGGACCACGCCGCGCATCAGCCGCAGGTGCTCGGCGATCTGCTCGCGCAGCGGCTCGGCGCCCTGGGGCGGGGGCGCGGCCGTCCCTGCGGCGGCGGCCGCGGCGTCCCGCCACGCGGCCCGCCAGCCGGGGGTGGCCAGCCGCGCGGTGTCGGGGCGCCCGGGGGTGAGGTCGATCATGGGCCGGTCCCGGCCCCGCCGCGGCGGCGGCGCCGGCGGCCGGGCCCCGGACCCGCCGCCGGCGCGGGGTCCCGCCCGCTCGACGCGGGAGCGGGCGAGGTCCGGGTGGACGACGGTGGCCCCGTTGGTCGCGTGCAGATAGCCCTCGCCGTGCAGCTGGTCGTAGGCGGTCACCACGGATCCCCGCGAGATGCCGAGCCGGGCGGCGAGCCCGCGCGTGGAGGGCAGCGGGTCGCCGGGGCGCAGCGCGCCGGAGACCACCAGCTCCCGCAGCTGCTGGACGAGCTGGGCGGGCAGCGGGGCGGGGTCCTCGCGGTCCACGTGCACCGGCAGGCCGACGTCGTGGGGGTGGCGCACGGGCACCTCGTTCCCGGGTCGAGGTCCGGGGCGCCGGACCGGAAGTGGTCCAACAGATTCTACTGTTGGTGGACCTGTTGGTGGACCACTTCCGGGCGGAGGATGGTCGCATGACCGATCTGCAGACCACTCCTGCCCAGTCCTCCTCCCGGACCGCCTCCTCCGCGGACGCCACCCCGCTCACCGGCTCCCCGCTGGTCAAGCGCGGCCTCGCCGACATGCTCAAGGGCGGCGTCATCATGGACGTCGTCACCGCCGAGCAGGCCCGCATCGCCGAGGACGCCGGCGCCGTGGCCGTCATGGCCCTCGAGCGGGTGCCCGCCGACATCCGCGCCCAGGGCGGCGTGGCCCGCATGTCCGACCCGGACCTGATCGAGGGCATCCAGGCCGCCGTGTCGATCCCCGTGATGGCCAAGGTGCGCATCGGCCACTTCGTGGAGGCCCAGGTCCTGGAGCACCTCGAGGTCGACTACATCGACGAGTCCGAGGTCCTCTCCCCCGCCGACTACGTCAACCACATCGACAAGCAGCGCTTCACCGTCCCGTTCGTGTGCGGTGCCACCAACCTGGGCGAGGCCCTGCGCCGGCTCGCCGAGGGCGCCGCCATGATCCGCTCCAAGGGCGAGGCCGGCACCGGGGACGTCTCGGAGGCCACCAAGCACATCCGCACCATCCGCGGCCAGATCGCGGAGCTGCAGGCCCTGCACGCCGTCTCCCCCGACGCCCTCTACGTGAAGGCCAAGGAGCTCGCCGCCCCCTACGACATCGTCCTGGAGGTCGCCCGCACCGGGAAGCTGCCGGTCGTGCTGTTCACCGCCGGGGGCGTGGCCACCCCCGCGGACGCCGCCATGATGATGCAGCTCGGCGCCGACGGCGTGTTCGTGGGCTCGGGCATCTTCAAGTCCGGCAACCCCGCCGCCCGGGCGCAGGCGATCGTGAAGGCCACCGCCTACTACGACGATCCCGAGAAGATCGCCGAGGCCTCCCGCGGGCTCGGCGAGGCGATGGTCGGGATCAACGTGGGCGACCTCCCGGCCCCGCACCGGCTCGCGGAGCGCGGCTGGTGAGCTCCGCGCCCCGGGTCGGCGTCCTCGCCCTGCAGGGCGGGGTCGCCGAGCACGCCGCGATGCTGCGGCAGCTCGGCGCCGAGCCCGTGCTCGTGAAGACGGCCGAGCAGCTCACCGGGCTGGACGCGCTGGTGCTGCCCGGCGGGGAGTCCTCCACCGTGGACCGGCTGCTGCGCCTGTTCGGGCTGCGCGACCCGCTGCGCGACGCCGTGCTCGGCGGCCTGCCGACCCTGGGCACGTGCGCCGGGCTGATCCTGCTCTCCTCCGGCATCGAGGACCCGGCCCCCGGCCAGCGCACCCTCGAGGTCCTGGACGTCACGGTGGCCCGCAACGCGTTCGGCTCCCAGACGGCCTCCGAGGAGGCCGTGCTCGCGTGGGGCGACGACGGGGCCGCGGTGCGCGCGGCCTTCATCCGCGCCCCCGTGGTGACGCGCGTGGGCGAGGGCGTCACGGTGCTGGCCCGGCACCGCGGCGAGGTGGTCGCGGTGGCGAGCGGCGGCGTGGTCGGCATCTCCTTCCACCCCGAGCTGACCGGGGAGACCGTGGTGCACCGGCACCTGCTCTCCCTCGTCGCCGCCCGGCGGGCCCTACCCGCCTGACCGGGGCCTTGCGCGGCGCCGTACGGCGGGTGCGGGTCAGTAGCTGCCGGAGGCCCCGCCGCCGGTGAAGCCGCCGCCCCCGCCGAAGGAGGACCCGCCGTCGGCGGCGCCGCCGCCCGAGCCGCCGGAGTACAGCCCCGGGTTGGCCAGGTAGAGCGGCAGCCACACGGCCGGGTTCGTCACGGCGTCGTCCGTGCGGTGGTGGTAGCGGTACGTCCGGTACGCCTTCCGCTGCTCGTCGGTGAGCCGCAGGCCGGGATCCCGCTGCCGGGCCGCCCGCAGCTCCTCGTCGGCGATCCGCCGCCGGCGGCGGAGGTCCGCGGCGATCCACCAGGCCACCAGCGCACCGGCCAGGCCGACGCCGCCCACGACCCAGCCGAGCAGGACCCAGTCGAAGGGGTCCTGCGGGGGCTCCCCGCCCTGCGCGTAGACGTAGACCTGCTCCACGGCCTCGCCCAGGCCCTGCGCGTAGCGCTCGTCCGCGAAGGCGGGCTCCAGCACGTCCTCCACGACCTGCTCCGCCTCGTCGTCCGTGAACCGCTCCCGCACCCCGTCCGCCGACTCGATCCGCAGCTCCCGGTCCCCGGTGGCCGCGAGCACGAGCACGCCGTTGTCCGCCCCGGCGTCACCCACCTCCCACGCGGCGGCGATCTCGCGGGCGCGGTCCTCGATCGGCCCACCGGCCTCCTGCACCGTCAGCACGGCGACCCGCGCGGCGTCCGTGGCCGCGTTGCGCTCCTCGATCAGGGCGTCGAGCTCCCGCTCCTGCGCGTCCGTGAGGACGTCGGCGGCGTCCAGGACGGCGGAGCCGGCGGGCGGCGCAGGCACGCCCGGCGCGGGGGCGGAGCACGCGGTGAGGGCGGCGCCGCCCAGGGCGAGCACGGCCAGGGTCCGACGGCGCACAGGTCCTCCTCCCAGCCCCCGGGCGGTCCGGGGTCCGGTTCCACCGTGGCAGGTCGCGGCCGCGGGCGGATCCGCCTGCAGGGCGAGCTCCGGCGCCGCGGGGCCGGGACCGCTCCGCCTGCGGGCGGACGGCCCCGGGCGGGTCCAGCGCTTCTGGTGGCTCCAACCCTTCCGGCGGGGTCAGCCCTTCCGGCCGATTCAGCCCTTCCGGCGGGTGGGCACGACCATCACCGGGCTGCCGCCCTCGTTGAGCACGGCCTGGGAGACGGAGCCCATGAGCAGGCCCCGGAACCCGCCGTAGCCGCGGCTGCCGACCACCACGAGCTCCGCCGCCCGCCCCGCCCGCACCAGCTGGTCCGCGGGCGTGCCCGAGAACACGTACGTCTCGACGTCCAGTCCCGGGTGGTCCTCCCGCACGGCCGCGGCGACCTGGTCCACCAGGGCCTGGGCGGGCTCGGTGAGCTGCTCGCGCACCGCCCGGTCCAGGTCCGCGGAGCCCGTGGGCATGCTCGTGGCCTCCGGCACCACCGTGACCAGCGTCAGTCCCGCGCCGTGCCGCCCGGCGTACCGCGCGGCCGCGACGACCGCCGGGTTGTCCCGGCCCAGCCGGTCCACGCCGACGAGCACGCGACCCCGGAACGGGCCCTCCGCACCGCGGACCGCTTCCGGGTCCCAGCGCTCGGGCAGCACGATCACCGGGCACCGGGCGTGCGCCGAGGCCGCCGCCGAGACCGAGCCGAGGCGCCCGCGCACGCCGCGGCGGCCGCGGCGGCCGAGCACCAGCGCGGCGGCGTGCTCGGACTCCTGCACCAGCACGCCCGCCGCGTCGCCGCGCTCGACGACGCCGACGGCCGGAACGCCGGACGCGCGGGCCCTCGCCACGGCGGCGCCGGCGACCTGGTCGCGCTCCGCCTCGATCGCCTCCAGGAACGGTCCGTACAGGCTGGGGTCCACGGCCACGGGCCGGCCCATGGAGACCACCACCTTCAGGTCGGACCCGAGGGACCGCGCCTCCTGGATCGCCCAGTCGAGGGCACGGTCGCTGTTCTCGGAGCCGTCGTAGCCGACGACGATCTGCTCTGCCATGGACGGCTGCTTCCTGTTCTCGCGGCGGGCGCTCCCGGAGGAGCGGCTCAGGCGGGGTGGGCGGGCACGATCATGACCGGTCCGGCGGCGTTCTCCAGCACGGCCTGGGAGACCGAGCCGAGCAGCAGCCCGCGGAACCCGCCGATGCCGCGGGAGCCGACCACGACCAGGTCCGCGGAGTGCGTGGCGTTCATCAGGATGCGCCCCGGGCGGCCGACGAAGATGTGGTGCTCCACGGTGAGGCCGGGGTGCTCGGACGCGATCTCCTGCGAGATCTCCTCGAGCTTGCGCTCGGCCTCGCGGAAGTAGCGGGCCTCGTTGAACTCGTCCTGGAACCAGGAGGGCGTGCCGGACAGGGCCCCGTTGACGGACACGAGCGCCAGGGGCTTGCCGTGCTCCTCGGCGTAGCGCACGGCCTGCCACAGCGCCGGGTTGCGCGAGCCGAGGGCGTCGAGGCCCACGACCACCCGCCCCGAGAAGTCGACGTCCTCCGCCCTGACCGGCCCCTGCTCCTCGAGCGCGTAGTCGGTGCCGCCGCGGCTGCGCTCGCTGTGCCGCTTCTCGGCCGGCTCGGGGACGACCACGACCGGGCACTTGGCGTGCGCGGCGACCGCCGCGGAGACCGAGCCGAGCCGGCCGCGCAGGGCCCCGCCGCGGCCGCGCTTGCCCATGACGACGAGCGCGGCCCTGCCGGAGCGCTCCACGACGGCCTTGGCGGCGTCCCCGGCGGCCTCGACGGTCTCCACGGGCAGGCCCGCGTCCTCCACGACCCGCCGGGCCTCGGCGAGGTGCTCAGCGTTCTCCTTGGTCACCGCCTCAGTGAAACGCTGCTCGAGCCCGGGGTCGCCCACCCCGATGACCGGGTAGGCGCCGACCAGGAGGACCGACAGCTGGTGCGCCCGGGCCTCCTCGACCGCCCGGTCCAGGGCGTGCCGGGCCTGGTCCGACCCGTCGATCCCGACGAGCACGACATCGTGTCCGGCAGCGGGCTGGTTCTGCGTGCGGGAGTCGTTGTCCATGGTCGGAATTTTAGGTGATCCGCACCACGTCCCCCCGTGGCTTCCCGGTTGTTACCGCGCGTTCCGGAGCATCCAGGCGTCGCCGCGGGCGCGCAGCCCCAGGGTCAGCGCCCGGGCCCCCAGGTAGCCTCCCGCGTAGGCGATCCACAGCCCCACGAGCGCGCCGGCGCCCGAGCCGCCGGCGCCGGCCACGAGCGCCAGCAGCGGGGCGTAGACGGCGAGGTTGAGCACCCCGGCCACGGCGAGGTAGCGGGCGTCCCCGGCCCCGATGAGCACCCCGTCGAGGACGAAGACGTAGGCGGCCAGCGGCTGGCCGGCCGCGACCACGAGCAGGGCCGCCGCGAACAGGGCCTGCACGGCCGGGTCCGGGCTGAGCAGGAAGCCCAGGCGCGTCCCGAGCACGGCCACGAGCAGGCCGGTCACTACCCCGAAGCCGAGGCCCCAGAGCACCAGCCGGCGCATCAGGTCGCGGACCGCCCGCCGCTCGGCCGGCTCCGCCAGGTCCCGGGCGCCCATCTCCCGGCCCAGCAGCGCCTGCGCGGCGATGGCCAGGGCGTCGAGGGCGAAGGCGAGGAAGCTGAACACCGTCATCACGAGCTGGTGAGCGGCCAGGTTCTGGGCGCCCTGGGCCGTGACCACCAGTACGGTCGCGAGGATGGCGATCCGCAGGGACACCGTGCGCAGCATCAGCCAGGACCCCACGGCCAGGTGGGCGCGCAGCCGGGTCCACGAGGTCCCCGGCCCCACCCCGTGCCGGCGGGCCAGCCGGTGCACGATCCGCAGGTAGGCCAGGGCCATGGCCCACTGCACGGCGCTCGTGCCGGCCGCGGCACCGGCCACGCCCAGGCCGGCGCCGTGCACCAGAAGGACGTTCAGCACCGCGTTGGCCGCCGCCCCGATCCCCGCGATGAGCAGCGGGGTCCTCGTGTCCTGCAGCCCGCGCAGCACGCCGGTGGCGGCGAGCACCACCAGCATGGCGGTCAGCCCGGGCAGGGACCAGTGCAGGTAGGCGACCGCGTGCTCCAGGACCTCCCCGCGGGCGCCCATCCGCTCCAGCAGGGGACGGCCGAACGCCCGGCCGGCCGCGGAGAGGACCACGCCGAGCCCGGCGGCCACCCACAGCCCGTCCCGGCCCACCGCCACGGCCTCGGCCGGCCGGCCGGCGCCGAGGTGGCGGGCCACCGCGGGCGTGGTGCTGTAGGCGAGGAAGACCATCAGCCCCACGACCGTCTGGACCAGGGCGGCGGCCACGCCCACCCCCGCCAGCTGCGGGGTGCCCAGGTGGCCGACGATCGCCGTGTCCGCCAGCAGGAACAGCGGCTCGGCCACGAGCGCGCCGAAGGCGGGCACCGCCAGGGCCAGGATCTGCCGGTTGAGCCCGCGCGGGCGTGCGGTGGTGGTCACCGGACCAGGCTACCGACGGGCCGGCACCCGGCCGCGCTCACAGGCCCCGGAGGCGGTCCGTCTCGCGGCGGTCCTTCTTGGTGGGACGCCCGGCGCCCCGGTCCCGGCGCGGCACGGCCGCGTGCAGGGCCGGGGGCGGGGGCGGGCTGTGGTCCACGTAGGCGGCCGCGGCCGCGGGCGCGCCGACGCGCTTGGTCAGCAGCTGGACGACCTCCAGCACCTGCTCGTGGCCGGGGCGGCGCACGCTCACCCGCTGGCCGGGCCGGACGGGCTGGGCCGCCTTGACCGAGGTGCCGTCGATCTTGACGTGGCCCGCCCGGCACGCCGCCGTGGCGGCGGACCGGGTCTTGAACACGCGCACCGCCCACAGCCACGCGTCCACGCGCACGCTCGCCGGCGCGGCCGTCACCGGTGCCCCTCCGGGGCGGGGATGTGCTCCGTCCGAGTCATGAGCCCATTGTGCCGAAGACCGGGCGCCGGCGCGGACCCGGCCGCCGGCCCACGTGGGCGGCAGTGGGGACAACCGATGTGCTACTGACCAGTGGTGCGCAACACACCGGCAACCCCGGACGCCCTACACTGAGCCTCATTCAGCAGTGGCTCCCGCTCCGGCACGACGCCGCGCCGGACGAGCGAGCACCTCCCGAGGGAAGGAAAGACCCATGAAGAGCAGGTTCCACGGGGCAGCGACCCTGTCCGTGCTGGCCGCCTCCGCACTCGCGCTGAGCGCGTGCTCGAGCACGGGCGGCGGCGAGGAGGCCGGCGGCGACGCGACCGGCGGGGAGATCAGCCTGATCAACCCGGGCACGCTCACCGTGTGCTCGGACATCCCCTACCGCCCCTTCGAGTACACGGAGAACGGGGAGACCGTCGGCTTCGACATCGACCTGGTCAACAACATCGCCGAGGACATGGGGGTGGAGACGGAGTTCATCCGCACCGCCTTCGAGGGCATCCAGTCGGGGGTGGCCCTGGACTCGGACCAGTGCGACCTCGCCGCCTCGGGGATGACCATCAACGAGGAGCGCGAGTCGGTCATGGACTTCTCCGAGCCCTACCTCGACGACAACCTCGCCCTGCTGGTGGCCCCGGACGCCGACATCGACTCCGTGGCCGACGTCGCGGGCAAGCGCGTGGGCGTGCAGCAGGCCACCACGGGCGAGACCCAGGCCCAGGAGAACAACGCCGAGGTCGTGCAGTACGAGGACTCGGCCCTGATGATCCAGGGACTCAACACCGGCGACGTCGAGGCCGTGATCGGCAACATCTCCGTGATGGGCCCGGCCATCACCGACAACCCGGACCTGCGCCTGGTCGAGGAGATCGAGACCGGCGAGCAGCTGGGCCTGGCCGTGAAGACCGGCAACACCGCGCTGCTCGATCAGGTGAACGAGTCGCTGGCCACCATGCAGGAGGACGGCACCCTCGAGGAGCTCGAGGGCCGGTGGCTGGGCACCGGCGAGGCCGCCGGCTCGGCGAGCCCGGAGCCGTCCGCGAGCTGATCCGCCCCGCGCCCGCCCGGGTGTGACGACCACCACGGACGCCGTGGCCCGCCGACCGCGGGCCACGGCGTCCGCGTCCGTAGGCTGGGACCGGGCGGGCGACGTCGTCGGCCCCGTGCGCTCCGGCACGCCCCACCACCACGACAGGGGATGCGCCCGTGACGACCTCCTCCGGCCTCGACCTGCAGCACCTCCACCCCGGCGTCCGCCCGCAGGACGACCTGCACCGGCACGTCAACGGCGGCTGGATCGACGCCCACGACCTGCCCGGGGACCGCGCCTCCGACGGGGCCTCTGCGATGCTCACCGAGCGCAACGCCCGGCGGGTGCACGAGATCGTCCGGGCGGCCCCGGCCGGGTCCCGGATGGCGGTCCTGCACCGCTCCTTCCTCGACGAGGACGCCGTCGAGCGCCGCGGCCGGGCCGCCCTGGACCCCGACCTCGAGCTGCTCGGCGCCGCGCGCGGCAAGGCGGAGCTCGCGGGGGCCTCCGCGGCCCTGCAGCGCACCGGGGTGGACGGCCTGCTGTCCTTCTTCGTGGAGAACGACTCCGGGGACTCCTCCCGGTACTCCTTCTTCCTGTGCCAGGACGGGCTGTCCCTGCCCACCCGGTCCTACTACACCGACGCCGTGCACGGGCCGCTGCGCGCGGCGTTCGCCGACCACGTCGCGGCGATGCTCGAGCTCGCGGGCCTGCCGGCGCGGTGTGGCGTGTCCGGCGAGGAGGCCGCCGGCACGGTGCTGGCCATGGAGACCCAGCTGGCCGCCGCGCACTGGGACACCGTCGCGGCGCGGGACGTGGCGCAGATGCACAACCCCGTGGACGTGCCCGGCCTGGTGGCCCTGGCCCCCGGCTTCCCCTGGGCGGCGTGGCTGGCCGGCATCGCCCCGCAGCGGGGCACGGCGGCGTTCACCCGGATCATCGTGCGCCAGCCCTCGTTCACCACCCGGCTGGGCGAGCTCTGGCAGGAGTGGTCGGAGCAGCAGATCCGGATCTGGCAGTCGTGGCGGATCGTGTCCCGGCGCGCCCCGTTCCTGCCCCGGTGCTTCGTGGCGGAGAACTTCCGCTTCTACAGCACCGCCCTGTCCGGGATCACCCGCCCCCGGGAGCGGTGGAAGCGCGCCGAGTTCCTGGTCACCCGGATCCTGGGCGACGACGTGGCCCGGGCCTACGTGGACCGCTGGTTCCCGCCGGCGCACCAGGCCCGGGTGGAGCAGCTCGTGGAGCACCTGCTGGCCGCCTACCGGGAGCGGATCGGCCGGCTGGAGTGGATGTCGGAGGCCACCCGGGCGCGGGCGCTGGAGAAGCTGTCCACGTTCACCGTCAAGGTCGGCCGGCCCGGCACCTGGCGGGACTACTCGGGCCTGGACCTGGACCCCGCGGACCTGCTCGGCAACGTCCGCGCCGGCCTGGCCCTGGAGCACGACCGCGCCGTGCGGAAGGTGGGCGCGCCCGTGGACCGCGGCGAGTGGCTGCTCTACCCGCACTGGGTCAACGCCTACTTCCACCCCGTGCTCAACGAGGTGGTCTTCCCCGCCGGGATCCTGCAGCCGCCCTACTTCGACGCCGACGCCGACGACGCCGTGTGCTACGGCGCGATCGGCTCCGTGATCGGCCACGAGATCGGCCACGGCTTCGACGACCAGGGCGCCCGGTACGACGCCCGCGGTCACCTCGAGGACTGGTGGACCGACGAGGACCGCGCCGAGTTCGCCCGGCGCACCGCGGCGCTCGTGGCCCAGTACGACGGCTTCGTCCCGCGCGGCCTGTCCGCCGAGCACCACGTGGACGGGGCGTTCACCGTGGGCGAGAACATCGGGGACCTCGGCGGGCTGGAGATCGCCCTGGTGGCCTACCGGATGGCGCTGGCGGAGCAGGGCCTGGACCTGGACACGGCGCCGGTGCTGGACGGGCTCACGGGCGCCGAGCGGTTCTTCTACGCCTACGCGGCGCTGTGGCGCTCGACCGCCCGGGAGCAGGAGCTGATCAACCGCCTGGCGGGCGATCCGCACGCCCCGGACGAGTTCCGCTGCAACGGCGTGGTGCGCAACATGGCGGCCTTCCACGAGACCTTCCGCACCCGCCCCGGCGACGGCCTGTGGCTCCCCCCGGAGGCCCGCGTCACCATCTGGTGACCGGTGCCCCGCCGCCCGCGGGGTGGCACGCGGCGGGCCGGGCCGCCGTGGGCCGCCCCGCGGGCGGGGGCCGGTGGGTTCAGCCGCCCAGGGGCGGGGTGCGCGGGGGGACGGTGCGGCGGGCGCCGGTGGCCTCGAACGCCGCGGCCAGGCGCAGCAGGGCGGTGTCGTCCCACGCGCGGCCGGCGAGGGTGAGCCCCACGGGCATGCCGGTGTCGGCCATCGTGCCCATCGGCACGGTGACGGTCGGGATGCCCAGGTGCCGGGGCACGAGGTTGCCGTTGGCCACCCACACCCCGTTGCGCCAGGCCAGGTCCGCGGCGGCCGGGTCCACGTCGGCGCCGGCGGGCCCGACGTCCGCGACGGCGGGGAAGACCACGGCGTCCAGGCCCAGCTCGTCCATCCACTGCTCCAGGTCGATCCGGCGGGTCTCCTCGAGCCCGCGCAGGCCCTCCGCCAGGTGCGGGATCCGCGTCAGCACGGGCACCCCGTGCGCCCGCACGAACCCCGGGTAGTCGGCGATGTCGTCGTCGAACCCGTCGTAGCGGTCGGGCAGGGCGCCGGGCGGGTGCGGGAAGATCCGGGACCCGTCCACGTCGGCCAGCCGGTGCAGGGCGGGATCCCCGTTGGCGTCGAGGAAGTCGTGCCACGCCCAGGCCGAGAGGTCGAGGATCTCCCGCTGCAGGTACGCCGCGCTCACCAGTCCGCGGGTGGCGACGGTGGGCGCTCCCGGCCGGTCGCCCTCGTAGTTGCTCACCACCGGGAAGTCGACCTCGACCACGGTGGCACCGGCGGCCTCGAGGTCCCGGCGGGCGGCCTCCCACAGCGCCATCACGGAGGGCCGGGTCTCGATCCGCCGTCCGGTCGGCCCGCCGATCCCGGGGTGCTCGGCGGTACCGGCGTCCGGGTCGGCGTTGACGTACATCCGCGGCACGCCCAGCCGCCGCCCCGCCAGGACGCCGGCGGCCGCGGCGGCGTCGGACACCGCGAGCGCCGGGTAGGAGGCCGGCCGCACCGCCGACGCGGCCGGGACCTCGACCCAGGGCTGGACGCGCCAGAAGTCGCCCCGGGTCTCGGGGTCGTCGGCGACCACCACGTCGAGGACCTCGAGCAGGTCGGCCATCGTGCGGGTGTGCGGCACCACGACGTCCATGGTGGGCACCAGCGGCCAGTTGCCGCGCACCGAGATGACCCCGCGGGAGGGGGTGTAGGCGCACAGGGCGTTGTTGGAGGCCGGGGCGCGGCCGGAGGACCACGTCTCCTCGGCCAGGCCGAACGCGGCGAAGGCGGCCGCGGTGGCGGTCCCGGAGCCGTTGGAGGAGCCGGAGCCGAAGGCCGCGGTGAGGTAGTCCCCGTTGTAGGGGCTCTCGGCCCGGCCGTAGACGCCGCGCTGCATGCCGCCGTTGGCCATCGGGGGCATGTTGGTCAGCCCGAGCAGCACCGCCCCGGCCGCGCGCAGCCGCGCGATCGTGAAGGCGTCGCGCCGGGCCACGAGGTGCTCGAACGCGGGCGAGCCGGCCGCGACGGTGAGGCCTTCGACCTGGTAGCTGTCCTTCGCGGTGTACGGGATCCCGTCCAGGGGGCCGAGCACCTCCCCGCGGGCCCGGCGGGCGTCGGAGGCGCGCGCCTCCTCCAGCGCGGCGGGGTTGTCGACGACGACGGCGTTGAGCATCGGCCCGCCGCGGTCGTAGGCCGCGACGCGGGCGAGGTAGGCGCGGACCAGCTCCTCGCTGGTGGTGCGCCCGGACTCCAGGGCCGCGCGCAGCTGGGCGATGCTCGCCTCCACGACCTCGATGCCGCGGCCGGACCTGCCGGTGGCCGTGTCGCCCGGCGTGTTCCGCGGGACGCCGGAGGCGCTCATCGGGTGCCCCTCCCGTCCGTGGCGGCGCCGCGGGGCGCCGGCTGCTGCTGGGTGATGCAGTGGATGCCGCCGCCGAACGCGAAGATGTCGCGGGCGTCGACCAGCTCGACCGTCCGGCCCGGATAGGCCTCGGCGAGGACCCGGGCGGCGACGGCGTCGTGCGGGTCGCCGAAGGCGCACAGCACGACCGCGCCGTTGGCGACGTAGTGGTTGATGTAGGACCAGTCCACGAACCCGTCGCCGGCGTCGAGCACGGTGGGCGCGGGGACGTCGACCACGCGCAGCCGGCGCCCGCGGGCGTCGACGGCGGCCTCGAGCACCGCACGGATCTGCCGGGACACCTCGAAGTCGGGGTGCGCCGGGTCGTCCTGGCGGTGCACCAGGACGGTCCCGGGCCCGGCGAAGGCGGCGACGATGTCCACGTGGCCGCGGGTGCCGAACTCGTCGTAGTCGCGGGTGAGCCCGCGCGGCAGCCAGATCGCCGTCGTGGTGCCCAGCCGGGCGTGGACCTCGGCCTCGACCTGCTCCTTCGTGGCCCCGGGGTTGCGGCCCGGATCCAGCTGCACGGTCTCGGTGAGCAGGACGGTGCCCTCGCCGTCGACGTGGAACCCGCCGCCCTCGTTGACCAGGGTGCTGGCCCGCACCGCGGCCCCGGCCCGCTCCGCCACGAAGCGGCCCAGGTGCTGGTCGTGCTCCCAGGCGGCCCACTCCTGGGCGCCCCAGCCGTTGAACACCCAGTCCACGGCGACCACGTCCCCGGCCGGGTCGTGGGCAAAGGTCGGCCCGGAGTCGCGCAGCCACGCGTCGTCGAGCGGAGCCGTCACGACGTCGACGTCCTCCCCCAGCGCGGCCCGGGCGGCGTCCGCGTCGGCGGGTGCCGCCACCACCGTGACGGGCTCGTGGGCGGCGATGGTGCGGGCCACGGCGGCCCAGGCGCGCCGGGCGCGGGCGAGGGTGTCGCTGCCGGCGGGGCCGAAGGTGTCGTTGGGGGGCGGGAAGGCCATCCAGGTCCGCGTGTGGGGGGCCCACTCGGCGGGCATCACGGTGGCCGACGCCGCCTCCGGCGCGGCCTGGTCGGCGGTGGGGCGGGTGACGGGGTGCATGGTCTCGGTCTTTCTCGGGTCGTCGGCCGGTCGGGCCGGGATGGGTCGGGCTGGGAGCGATCGGGGCGGAGTCGTGGCGCGCGGTGGACGGACGGTCGGCGGCCCCGGGCGCGCGCCCGGGGCCGCCGCGGATCCGCTCAGTCGAGGACCGGCAGCTCGGTGGTCTCGAAGCGCTCCCGGAAGAAGGAGGGGTTGCGCCGGTACTGGACGAGCATGACCACGACGCCGAGCAGGAGCATCCCCACCCCGAGGACGAACACCAGGCCGACCCCGCCGATCGAGGACCCCGAGCCGTACTCCGGGTCCATGGAGTCGTAGGACGTCTGGACGAAGAAGACCAGCAGGAGGATCCCGCCGAGCAGCGGGGCCAAGAACTTCGTCAGCAAGGCCTTCGCGGTGCGGAAGGCGTCCCGGCGGAAGTACCACACGCAGGCCAGGGCGGTGACGCCGTAGTAGAAGCAGACCATCATCCCCAGGGTGGTGATGGTGTCCCACAGGACGTTCTCCGAGACCACGCGCATCACGGCGTAGAACACCGAGGCGATGACGGCCGCCGCGATCGTGGCGTAGCCCGGGGACTGGAAGCGGGAGGTGATCCGGGCGTACTTCGCCGGCAGGGCGCCGTAGTGGCCCATGGCGAGCATGGTGCGCGCCGGGGAGATCATCGTGGACTGCAGCGACGCCGCCGAGGAGGACAGCACCGCGAGGGACATCAGGATCGCGAACGGCCCCATGACCGGGCCGGCGAGCGCCGCGAACACGTTCTCCTGGATGTCCTCGTTGCCCAGGCCGAACTCGGCGGCGCCCACTCCCGAGTAGGACAGCACGGCGAGCGAGACGGCCATGTAGAGGGCGACGATGACGAGGATGGTCGCGATGGCCGAGCGCCCGGGCCCGGTGGTGGAGTCCCGGCTCTCCTCGTTGAGGGTGAGCACCACGTCCCAGCCCCAGTAGATGAACACGGACAGGGACACCCCCGCGGCGAAGGCGGAGAAGGTCTCCACGCCGAACGGGTTGAACCACTCGGCGCGCACGGAGAGGCCGTCGAAGGCGGTGCCGCCGGCCACGTGGCCGAAGGCCGCGGCGGCGAACCACAGCAGGACGAGCAGCTGGAAGACGACCAGGACGTACTGCACCACCTTGGTGGCCTCCATGCCCCGGTAGGAGATCCAGGCCGCGACCGCCACGAACGCCAGACAGGTGGCCACGTTGACGGGCACGTTGCGGGTGAGCTCCGCGACGGCGTCGTTGCCGGTGATCTGGGCGAGGGCCAGGTAGAAGAAGTCCACGGCGATGCCGGCCAGGTTGGACAGCACGAGGATGGTCGCGGCGAGCAGCCCCCAGCTGCCCATCCACCCCACCCAGGGGCCGAAGGCCTTCGACACCCAGGTGAAGGTGGTGCCGGAGTCGGGCATGGCCCGGTTGAGCTGCCGGTAGCCGACGGCCACGAGGAGCATGGGCACGAAGCCGACCAGCAGGATCGCCGGGAGGTGGGTCCCCACCGCCGCGGCGGTGGGCCCGAGGGCACCGGAGAGGGTGTAGGCGGGCGCGATGGTGGACACGCCGATGACCACGGAGCCGAGGAGCCCCACGGAGCCCTTGCTGAGCCCCTTCTCGTGGCCGGTCCTGCGCTCGTGGGCAAGCGGTGCGGTGCCGGTGCTCATGACGCGGCCTCCTTCTCGGTTCGGCCCGGAGCATCCTCCGGGTGGGGCCGGGGCACGACGACCATCGGCACCGGGACGTGCTTGAGCAGCCGGGCTGCGGTGGTGCCCAGGAAGGTCTGCCGCCCCTGGGCCAGGCGGGACGAGCCGATGAGCAGGATCCCGCCCGGGGCCCAGTCGACCTCCTGGGCGGCCTTCTTGAGCGTCCGCCCGGAGGCAACCCGCACGGTCACGGGCCGGGTCCGGCGGGCCTCGGCCGCCGCGGTCTCCAGGTGCTCCTGGACGCGGCGGCGGGCCTGCTCGGTGGCGTCCGGGTCCGCGGCCTCCCCCTCGAGGAAGGAGATCAGCTCCAGCTCCAGGCCGGAGCGCTCGACGGCCCCGACCGCCTCCCGGATCACCTGGTGCGCCCCGGGGCGGGTGCCCACGGCGGCGTAGAGCCGGGTGAGCCGCTCGTCCCCGGGATACCGGCGCGGGGCGAGGGCCACGGGGACCGGTGAGCTGTGCAGCAGCGAGTTCACCACGGAGCCCAGGGTCAGGCGCCCGCCGCCCGTGCCGGCGCCGACCACGATCATCGCGGCACCGAGCTCGGCGGCGGCCTCGACCAGTCCGGCCGGCACGGACCGGGCCTCCCGCAGGTGGGTGCGGACCGTGACTCCCTCGGGCACCAGCGCGGCGGCCTCCCGCAGCCACCGGCGGGCCTGCCCGCGGAGCACCGCGGAGATGTCCCCCACCGGCGGGTAGACCTGCTGGTACGGGCCGTCCGAGCGCAGCACGAGGACGATCTCCAGCTCGGCGCCCACGTCGCGGGCCAGCGCGGCGCCCAGCCGCACGGCGTCCCGGCTGCGGCGGTCGCCGCTGCAGCCGACGACGTAGCGCGGCACCCCGGCGGTGCTCATCGCCCCGCTCCCGTCAGCGAGCCGGCGCGGAGGATCCCGTCCGCCGCGGCCCGGCCCTGGCGCAGGGCGCCGTCGACGTGCTGGTAGCCCTCGGCGGCGAGGTCGGAGCAGGCCCACCGGATGGGGCCGACCGGGGTGGCCTGGTGCGCGCCGTAGCGGTGCAGCCCGCCCAGGTCGTAGCTGGCGGCGTAGGCGCCGCGGGTCCACTCCTCGGAGCCGAAGTCGGACTCGTAGTAGACCACCGGCTCCAGCGCCTCCTCGCCGAGGTAGCGGGCGAGGGACTCGAGGATCAGCCGGCGGCGCTCCTCGGCGGGCAGGGCGAAGACCGCGTCGGCCTTCTCGTCGGAGACGAAGCCCACCAGGGTGCCGCGCGGGTCCTCGTGGTTGGTGTTGTCGTAGACCTCCTGGCAGAGCTCGTGGGCGCCGAAGCCGGTGCCGGACAGGCCCTTGGCCCGCCAGAACGGCGTCTCGTACACGGCGTGCACCTTGATCACCAGGCCGAGGGACTGGTGCTGGTGCATCTGGTGCTGCAGCCGCGGCAGGGGCGGCTCGAAGGAGATCCGCGAGTAGAGGTTCGGCGGGACGGCCACGACCACGTCGCGGGCGACCACGGTGAGCCGGTCGGACCAGACGGTCACGGGGGTGCCGGGGACGTGCTCGGCGTAGGTCTGCCCCTCGCCGGCCCAGCGGACGGTGCGCACGGGGGTGTTGAGGAACACGACGTCCTCCCCCAGCTCGGCGGCCATGGTCTCGGAGACGGACTGCATGCCGCCGACCACCCGGCGGTCGAGGATGAAGTCCTCGTCCACGAGGTGGGAGAAGGACCCGGCGGAGGCGGCCATCAGCACGGCCTGCAGCGCGGAGAACGCGTGCGCCGGCTTGGTGAGCATCCCGCCGGCCACGAAGATGCCGACGTTGTCGCACGCGGCCTCGTCGGAGGACTGCTGCCGCAGCCAGGCGTGGAAGGAGACGGTGTCCAGCTCCCGGGCCAGCGGGTGCGCCCACGGCTGCGCCACGCCGATCTGCTCGACCAGCCCGTCGAGGATCCCGACGAGCCGGTCCATCTCCGCGATCGTGGACTCCCCGGCGGGGAACATCGACCCGGTGTAGGTGTGGCGGGCGCCGTCGGGGGCGAGGTAGACGGACTCGCCCTCGCGGTAGCGCTGGTAGGTGCCCAGGCCGAGCTCGTCGACGAGGGCGAGCAGCTCGGTCTGGTCCGGGGAGATCCACTGCCCGCCGAGCTCGAGGAAGGCGCCCTCGACGGTCCGCGACCAGGTGCGCCCGCCCACGCGGTCGCGGGCCTCCAGGACGGCCACGGTGCGCCCGGCGGCCACGAGCGCGCGGGCGGCCATCAGCCCGGCGGGGCCGGCTCCGACGACGACGACGTCGCGCTCGATCGCGGTCTCGCTGCCCAGGGTGCGTTGATCGGTCACTGTGTTCTCCTTCACGCTAAAATGAACTAAATTCATTAAGCGGGAGCGCACCGGGACCCGTCAAGGGCCGCAACACAAAATTCACACGGCGGGTCCGCCCTGCGGCGGGGACGCTACTTCTTGGTCCGGCGACTGCCGGCGTGCCAGTCCTCCTCGGCCCCGGGGCGCTCCGGCACGGCGCCGAGCCCCCGCAGCTGCGGCTGCTCCCGCAGGCTGCGCTTGAGCTCCGCGAACCCGGGGAAGCGGGCGAGCGCGACCACGTGGTCCCACAGCTCGAGGGCCTCGTCCTCCCCCGGGAGCCGGCTGATGACGGGGCCGAAGAAGGCCACGCCCTCCGGGGGGCCGAAGTGGATGATCGGCGTGCCCACGTCACGGCCCGTCAGGGCCAGGGCCTCCTCGGTCTCCGCGCGGACCACCGCGTCCAGGGACTCGTCCCCGAGGGCGCCCGCGAGTCCGCGCGGGAGCCCAGCGACCTCCAGGACGGGTTCGAGGAACGCCGGCGTGGCGCGGCGGTCCGTCGCGGGCGCCCCGGGGTCGGGCGCCGGGTCGGCGTCGAAGGTGTGCGCCCCGAGGCTCGCGTACAGCCGCCCCACGGCCTCGCGCCCGTGCTCGGCGCGGGTGCGGGCGGCCACCCGCAGCAGGTGCAGGCCGGCCGTGTGGCCGGCCTCGTACTCGGGCGGGAACCACGCGTCGTAGTCCACGTGCTCGTTGAGCAGGCGCAGGGAGATGAACCGCCAGTCCACCCGGTGGTCCCGCCGGTCCGCGACCGTGCGGACCCACTTGCTGGCCAGCCACGCGAACGGGCAGGTGGGGTCGAAGTAGAAGTGCAGGTCGGCGTCCGTCACCGTCCACACGCTAGGAGCGCCCCCGGCGGCGGTCAAGGCTGCGGCGGCCGCGGGCACGGCCGCCCGGTCGCGGACCTAGACTCGATCTGACCACCCGTACCCGGCGGCCGCGCCCGGCGGCACCGGGACCCGCAGCACGACGTCCAGGAGGACCCCGCCCATGGCTCCCGCCCGACCCTCTCCTCGCCGTCGCGGGCGCCCGAGCCAGCCGGTGCTCTCCGAGGAGCGGATCACCAGCGCCGCCATGAAGATCGTGGCCTCCCGGGGCTACCGGCACCTCACCATGACGGAGCTCGCCCGCGAGCTGAAGGTCTCCACCTCGGCGCTGTACAACCACACGTCCTCGAAGCGGGACGTGCTGATCCGGGTCCAGGACCGGATCAACCAGGGGATCGACCGGTCCGGCTTCGGCCCCCTCCCGTGGGACCGCGCCCTCGAGCGCTGGGCGCGGTCCTACCGGGACTGCTACGCACAGCACACGGCCATGATCCCGATCATGGCCGTGCTGCCCGTGGCCGACTCCCCGCACACCCTGGAGATGTACGAGACCGTGGCCCGGGGGCTCGCGGACGCGGGCTGGGCGCGCGGCGACATCGTCGACGTGATCGTCTCGGTCGAGTCCCTGGTCTTCGGCGCCGCCTACGACGCCACCGCGCCGGCCGACATCTTCGACCCCGGGGAGCGCTCGGATTTGGCCCCGGTGTTCGCGGACGCCGTGCGGGCGCGTCCCGGGGACGCGGCGGCGGCGGCCGAGGAGGCGTTCGACGTGGCGCTGCGGGCCATGCTGGACGGCCTGCGCCTGCGCCTGGCGGCCGGGCGGGACTGACCCGCCCGGCCGGCTCAGGCGTCCAGGGCGTGCATGACGTGCTTGACCTGGGTGTACTCCTCGACCGAGTAGAGGGAGAGGTCCTTGCCGTAGCCGGAGTTCTTGAACCCGCCGTGCGGCATCTCGGAGATCAGCATGACGTGGGTGTTGACCCACACGCAGCCGAACTCGAGGTCGCGGGAGACCCGCATGGCCGTGCCGTGGTCGGTGGTCCACACGCTCGAGGCGAGGGCGTAGTCCACGTCGTTGGCGAGCTCGAGCGCCTCCTCCTCCGTGCCGAAGGGCTGCACGGTGAGCACCGGCCCGAAGGTCTCCTCCTGCACCAGGGCGTCGTCCTGGTGCACCCCGGTCACCACGGTGGGCTCGAAGAAGTAGCCGGGGGCCCCCTCCACCGGCTTCCCGCCGGTGACCACGGTCGCGTGCTCGGGGAGGTCGGCGAGCTTGCGGCAGACGTCCTCGAAGTGCCGGACGTTGTTGAGCGGGCCGTAGGAGTTCCGGGACTCGTCCGGGTCCCCGGTCACGATCTCCCGGGCGGCGTCGGCCAGCAGCCGCACGAACTCGTCATGGGCGCTGTCCTGGACCAGGATGCGGGTCACCGCGGTGCAGTCCTGGCCGGCGTTGAACGTGCCGAACTCGACGAGGGCCTTGGCGGCGGCCGGCAGGTCGGCGTCCGCGAACACGACGGCGGGCGCCTTGCCGCCCAGCTCGAGGTGGCCGCGGGTGAGGTTCTGCGCCGCGGCCAGGGCCACGGCGCGGCCGGCGCGCACGGAGCCGGTGATGGAGACCATGGAGGGCGTGCGGTGCGCGGTCATCAGCGCCCCCGTGGAGCCGTCCCCCAGGACGACGTTCACCACGCCGGCGGGGAAGATGCCGTCGATGAGCCGTGCCAGCACGAGGGTGGACTCGGGCGTGGTGTCCGAGGGCTTGAGGACCACGGTGTTGCCCGCGGCCAGTGCTGGGCCGAGCTTCCAGATCGCCATGAGCAGCGGGTAGTTCCAGGGGGTGACCTGGGCGACGACCCCGACCGGCTCGCGCCGCACGTAGGAGGTGTGCTCGCCCATGTACTCCGCCGCGGCCTTGCCCTCCAGGAGGCGGGCCGCGCCGGCGAAGAAGCGCAGGTTGTCGGCGCCGGCGCCGACCTCCTCGTCCGCGATCATCTGGCGGGGCTGGCCGGTGTTGCGGTGCTGGGCGTCGACGAGCTCGGAGCTGTGCGCCTCGAGCGCGTCCGCGAGCCGGAGCAGCATGAGCTGGCGCTCGCTCGGGGTGGTGCGCTTCCAGGTCCGGAAGGCCTTCTTGGCGGCGGCGAAGGCCTGGTCCACGTCCGTGGCGTCGGAGACCGGGGAGACGGCCACCGTCTCCCCGGTGGCCGGGTCGACCACGTCGATCCGGCCGGTGCCGTGGGCGTCGACGAAGGCGCCGTCGACGTAGTTCTGCAGGACGTCGCTCATGGTGGGGTCTCCTCTGCGGGCGGGAACACGGTGCCGCCCACTCTAAATGATCGGCTTTCATTTTAGTAGGCTCCGGCGTGACCGGCAGCACAACTCTAGCGCCGCCGCGGCGGGCGGGAAGCCGCCGATCGCAGGACCCCCCGCCCGCCCATGACCGGCCGGATCGCCACAGGACGTCACAATGTGCTGAGGGGTGCATCACTATGCTACGGCGCGTGACGGCAGCCTGGAATGCTTGCGGCGGAAATAATATGATTTCCGGGTGCTTATCTCAGGTCTTCTCATCGGCGCCGCCCTCGGGTTCGTCCTCCAGCGCGGCCGTTTCTGCGTCACCGGCGCGTTCCGCGACGTCTGGATCGCGAAGAACACGTGGTGGCTGTCCGCCCTCTTCGTGGCCATCGCGGTCCAGTCGGCCGGAGTGTGGCTGCTGGACGCCCTCGGCGTGATCACCCTCGCCTCCACCGGCTTCGCGTGGCTCGCCACGATCCTCGGCGGCCTGATCTTCGGCTTCGGCATCGTCCTCGCCGGCGGCTGCGCCACCGGCACGTACTACCGGGCGGGCGAGGGCCTCGTCGGCTCCTGGTTCGCCCTGCTCTTCTACGCCCTGTTCGCGGCGATCTCCAAGTACGGCCCGCTCGCCGGGACCACGCAGGCGCTGCGGGGGATCACCACCGAGCACGGCACCATCCACGAGACCCTGCACGTCTCCCCGTGGATCCTCGTGGCCCTGCTGGTCACGGGCGCGGCCCTGTGGGCGCGCCACCACCTCACCAAGCCCCGGATGAAGGTCGCGACGCTGCCGCCGGAGCGGACGGGCCTGAACCACCTGCTGTTCGAGAAGGCCTGGAACCCGTTCGCCACCGCCGTGGTGGTCGGCCTCATCGCGATCGCCGCCTGGCCCGCCAGCTGGGCCACCGGCCGGGAGTTCGGCCTCGGCGTCACGGGTCCCTCGGCGAACATCGCCAACTACCTCACCACCGGAGACCTCGAGATGGTCGACTGGGGCGTGCTCCTGGTGGTCGGCATCCTCGTCGGGTCGTTCATCGCGGCCAAGGGATCCGGCGAGTTCAAGATCCGCGTCCCCGACGCGCAGACCATCGTCCGGTCCATCGCCGGCGGCGCCCTGATGGGCATCGGCGCGGCGTGGGCCGGCGGCTGCACCATCGGCAACGGGCTCGTCGAGACCTCGATGTTCTCGTGGCAGGGCTGGATCGGCCTGGGCGCCATGATCCTCGGCACCGGGGTGGCCGCCAAGATCTTCATCGCCCCCCGCAAGAAGTCCGCCACCCCGGGCCGCGTCCCGGCCGGCGTCTGAGCCCCACCCACCCCGACCCCCAGGAGGCACTCCTCATGGCACAGCACATCCTCGAGACCGACGGTCTCGTCTGCCCGTTCCCCGTCGTCGAGGCGAAGGCCGCGATGGCCGAGATGCCCGCCGGCGACGAGCTCATCATCAACTTCGACTGCACGCAGGGCACCGAGGCCATCCCGCGCTGGGCGGCCGAGAACGGCTACCCCGTCACGCAGTTCTCCAAGCGCGGCGCGGCCGAGTGGTCGATCACCGTGCAGAAGGCCTGATCCCCGGGCGCCGCACGCCACCGGCCCCGCCCGACAGACCCCCGCGACCGAGCTGATCGGTCGCGGGGGTCCGTCGTCGTCCGGGGTGCGACCCGGCGCCGACCGTGGCGGCACCTGCCCGCCGGCCCGTGCCGCGGGTGCGTAGGCTGGCCGCAGACCCGCTCCCGGCCGAAGGACCCGCCATGACCCGCGCGCCGCTGCCCCGCATCCTCGTCCCCGTCCTGTGCGCCGGGCTGCTTCTGGCGGGCTGCGCCCGGGACACCGGCCCGGGGGCGGCCGCCACGCCCGCGGCGGGCGGGAGCGCGTCGTCGTCCGCCGCTTCCCCGACGCCCTCCCCCACCCCTACTCCCACCCCCACGCCGGAGGAGCCCGCCGAGCTGATCGGCGGGGGCACCGAGGTGTTCCCCGGGCGCCGGATGGTGGCGCTCTACGGGCAGCCCGGCACCCCCGCCCTGGGGGCGCTCGGCGAGCAGGGCCCCCGGGAGTCGGTGCGCCGGGTCAAGGAGCTGGCCGCGCAGTACGAGCCCTTCAGCGAGGAGCCGGTGGTCCCGGCGTTCGAGATCATCGCGACCACGGCGTCGGCGGAGCCCGGCGAGGACGGGGACTACTCCCGGGAGTCGGCCGTGGAGGACCTGCGCCCCTACGTGGAGGCCGCCGCGGAGCACGGCGTCTACGTGGTGCTCGACCTGCAGCCCGGCCACCAGGACTTCCTGAGCCAGGCGCAGCAGTACGAGGAGCTGCTGCGCCTGCCCAACGTGGGACTGGCCCTGGACCCGGAGTGGCGGCTCGCCCCCGGGCAGGTGCACCTGGTGCAGATCGGCTCGGTGGACGCGGCCGAGATCAACGCGACGACGGCGTGGCTGGCCGGCCTCACCGCCCGCCACGACCTGCCGCAGAAGGTGGTGCTGCTGCACCAGTTCGCGGAGTCGATGATCACGGACCGGCACCTGGTGGACGCCTCGCACCCGGAGCTCGCGCTCGTGCTGCACGCCGACGGCCACGGCACGCCGGAGCTGAAGACGGGGACGTGGGAGCGACTGAAGCGGGACCTGCCCCCGGGGATCCGGATGGCGTGGAAGAACTTCTACGACGAGGACACCCCCACCTTCACCCCGGAGCAGACGTTCGCCCTCGAGCCGCGGCCCTGGTTCGTCTCCTACCAGTGACCCCGGGCCCCGGACCCGACCGCGGGAAGCGCGCCGGACGGCGCGACCCGTCGCCCGGGCGGGGCGCGCGGTTGCTAGCGTGTGGCCGTGCGGACCGACAGACTCCAGAGCCCCCGGCAGCGGAAGACCATCGACCGGCTGGCCCGCTGGCTCACGCGCTCCCACGGCGCGGACCCGGGGTGGGACGCCCTGGTGCTGGACGTCCTCAGCGTGGGCCGCGACCTGCGTCTGCAGGTGCGGGAGGTCCGCGGCGCCGCCACGTCCCACCACCCCGTGGACGTCGCCGGCCGGCGCAGCGCCCCGCGGCGGCTGGTCCGCGCCCTCCAGGACGACTACGCCGACCTGGTCGACGGCACCTGGCTCTCGGCTACCTTGCTCGTCACGGTCTCCGGACGGCGCTGGGACCGCCCCGGGGTGGAGCTGGTGCTCAACTACGCCGAGGAGCCCCCGCTCCCGGCGCACGCCCCGCACCCGGTCGCGGCCGAGGACTGGCGGCGGCACCTGGACCGCTACCGCCGGATGGACCGGAGGATCCCCGACTGGCTGCGCGAGCGCCTCACCGCGGCCGGCCTCGACGTGCCCGAGCGCTGACCCGGCCCGTTCGCCGTGCGGGAACATCCGCCCGGCACCCCCGGCGCCGCTTCCCTCAGCATGCTGAGGGGCCTAGGCTGGGGACATCTGTTCACCGATCGGAAGGAGATTCCATGGGACTCGGAGACAAGATCAGCAACGCCGCGGAGAAGGCGGGCGGTGCTGCCAAGGAAAAGGTCGGCGACGCCACCGACAACCGCGACCTTCAGGCCGAGGGCCAGGCGGACAAGCTGTCCGGCAGCGCCAAGCAGGCCGGCGAGCACGTCAAGGACGCGGGCAAGAACTTCAAGGACGGCATCTAGCACCACGGTCCAGCCGTCGGACCACCAGGAGGGCCCCGGAGTCGTGCGCGACTCCGGGGCCCTCCGCCGTGCCCGGGCGGGCCGGCTACCGCGTGCGGTGCGCGTCCTCGGCGCCGGATGCCACCCCGGCGAGCTCCTCCGGGGCGCCGTGCCCGGTGCGCGCCCGGGTGCGGGCGTCGACGGCCAGCAGGACGAGGACGACGACGCACCCCGCGGCGGCGGCGAGCAGCTGCAGCCACCAGTCCCCCGCCGGGGCGAGCAGGGTGCGGTCGTCGAGCTGCCACGGCCACAGGCTCCGGAGGGCACCGAGCATCAGGCCGGCCACCACCAGCATGGTCACCCGGTGGTGGCGGTCCAGCAGCCACTGCAGGCCCTTGACGATCACGACCGTCCCCAGCGCGGCGCCGAGGAGGAACAGGGTCAGGTAGCCGAGGTCGAGCTCGTCCACGGCCCGCAGCGTGGGCTGGTAGAGCCCCATGCTCAGCAGCAGGAAGGACCCCGAGAGGCCGGGCAGCAGCAGCGCGGACACGGCCACCATCGCGGCCAGGACGACGAGCACGGGCGTGGGGGTCACGGTGGTGGGCGGCACGGACACCACCCCGAACGCCAGGACCGCCGCGGCCGTCACCAGTGCGGCGTCCTGGACGCGCAGCGCACCGCCGGCCAGGCGCAGCGGCACGCCCGCGGAGGCCAGGACCATGCCGAGGAACAGCGCGCGCAGGGTGACCGGGTGCTCCTCGACGAGGCGGCTCACCGGTCCGGCCACGGTGAGCAGGGCCGCGACCATGCCGGCGACCACCGGCAGCACGACCCCCCACTGCACCCGGGCGAGGTGGTACCTCGCCCCGGCGGCCCGGTCCGGGCCCAGCAGGAGGCGCCGGCCCGCCGAGACCACGTGACCGGCGGAGTTGATGAGCTCGTCGTAGACGCCCGTCACGAGGGCCACGGTGCCGCCGCTCACGCCCGGGACGGTCTCGACCACCCCCATCAGCGCGCCGCGCACCACGTGGCCCGGCAGGCTGCGGCGGACGGATCCGCCGGTTCCCGCCGCCCCGCCGGGGGCGGCACCGGTCGGCGCGGTGGTCGGCGCGGTGGTCGGGGCGCCGGGGGGCGTCGAGGAGTGGTCGGGGACGGGGGAAGCAGGCACGGGGGCTCCTGGGGAGGGACGGCACGGGCGCCGGCCAGGCTACCGGGGTCCCCCGGGTGTCAGCTGGATCCCGTCCGTGGCCGGGCCCCGCAGCAGCGGCCGGCGCGCCCCCCACCCCCGGTCGCGGGCGGTCCGGCCACGACCGCCGCCGGTGCGCGCGGCGGCGGTGCGACCGGCGGCGGTGCGACCGGCGGCGGTGCGACCGGCGGCGGTCAGCCGCGGCGCCGGAGGGCGGCCGCGCCCGGGCGGAACCGGGCGGGGACCCCGGCGGCCCCGGTGGCCTCCGTGGTCCCGGCCGCGAGGTCGGCGGCCATCGCGCCGAGCAGCGGCGCGAACTTCCCCCCGTGCCCCGAACAGGGCGAGACCACGGTGATCCCGCCGGCGGAGTCGAGCACGAACTCCTCGTCCGGGGTGCTGGTGAACAGGCACGTGGTCTCGGCGTACGGCTCGGGAACCAGCCCCGGCAGGTGGTCCCGCACGTGGGCCACCACGCGGGCGCGGTGCGCGGGATGGATCACCCCGTCCTGCGCGGCCGCCGAGCGCAGCACCCGGCCCCCGTGGTACTCGGCCACCTTCTGGCCGCGGAACCCGGCGTCCCGCCCGCCGGGCAGGGAGTAGACCGGCCGCCCCCCGTCCTCGCGGATCGTGGTGGGCCAGCGCTGCCCCGGATCGCGGTACGGGAAGTGGAAGGCGCTCTCCTGCCACACGCTCAGCCGCGGCAGACCCGCCAGGAACCCCGGCGGCAGGGGCAGCTCCCCCAGCAGGTCGGGCAGGTGGCCGCCCGCGGCGACCACCACGTGCCCGGCGTCGAGCGTCTCCCCGCCGGGCCCGGAGACCGTGAACCCGGCGCCGGACCGGGCGATCCCGCGGACCGGCCAGGCGGTGCGCAGCACCGCCCCGCCGGCCACCGCGAGCTCCAGCATGGCCTCGACGGCCGCCCCGGCGTCCAGCACCCCGGCCCCCGGCTGGTACAGGACGGGGGTCTCGACGGTCAGCTGCGGCCATCGAGAGCGGGCCCGGGCGGGGCCGAGCAGCTCGTGCGCCACACCGGCCGCCTCGAGGACACGGGCCAGGCGTTCGGGCTCCCGCCCCCGGCCGTGGTCCACGCCGCCGACCCGGTCGATCAGCCGGCGCCCGGACCCGCGCTCCAGCCGGGCCCACCACGGCTCGGAGCGGACGACGAGCTCGGCGTAGAAGGGGTCGGCGTAGGCGTAGCGGAAGATCCGGGCGGACCCGTGCGAGGAGCCGTGCGGGCCGGCCGGGACGTCACGCTCCACGACCACGACCTCCTCGCCGCGCTCGGCCAGCTGCCAGGCGGTGGCGGCGCCCATCAGGCCGGCCCCGACCACCACGTACCGTGCCGAGGTCATGGGTCGGGCCCTTCCGCTGTGCCGGACGATCGGACGTGGCGCACCGGCGTTCCGCGGTGCGGGACGGCGGGCCGCTCCGCGCCGGGAGCGCGGGGACGCCCCGGACAGTCTGGCCCCCGGCGCACCGCGCGGGCAACCGCACGGGGGTGTGCGCGCCCGGGACGCGGCCGGGGACGACGCACCGGGCCCCGCCGCGGACGCGCCGCCCGGGGAGCGGCAGGATGGGTCCATGAGCATCCTCATCGGCCTGGACATCGGCGGCAGCAAGACCCACGGACTGCGCGCCGAGGGCGGCACGGTGGCGCGGGAGGCGTTCGGCGGCAGCGCGAACGTGCAGAACGTGAGCCGCGACGCGGCGGCCTCCGTCCTGGCGCAGGTCCTCGCCGAGCTGGGGGCCGCGGACGCGGACACCGTGGTGGCGGGCGCCGGCGGGGTGGACACCGCGGCCGACGCGCAGGCGCTGCGCGGGCTGATCGCCCCGCACGCGGGCCGGGCCCGCGTCGTCGTGGTGCACGACACCCGGCTCGTGCTGGCCGCCGGCGGCTGCGACACGGGGATCGCGGTCATCGCCGGCACGGGCTCCGCCGCGTGGGGGGCCGCGCCCGACGGCCGGCAGGCCCGCGCCGGAGGCTGGGGCCACCTGCTCGGCGACGAGGGCAGCGGCTACTGGCTGGGCCGGGAGCTGGTGCGCCGCGCGCTCGCCCGGCACGACAGCGGGCGGGTCCCCGACGCCCTGGACCGGGCGGTGCTCGACCGCTGCGGCCTCGCCGAGCCCGGCGGGCTCATCGAGCGCTTCCACACGCTCCCCGAGCGGAAGTTCTGGGCGGACCTCTCCCGGGTTGCGTTCGCCGCGGCCCCCGGGGACGAGGACGCCATGCTGCTGGTGGACCGCACCGCGGACGCCCTGGCGGAGCTCGCCGCGGCCGTGTCCCGGCGCCTGGAGCTGGCCGGGCCGGTGGTGGTCGGCGGCGGGCTCGCGGTGCACCAGCCGCTGCTGCGGCAGCGCCTCCGGGAGGCCGCCGTGCGGCGGGGCCTCGGAGAGGTGCGGGTGCTCGACCGCGCGCCCGTGCACGGCACGCTGCGCCTGGCGGACCGGGCGTGAGCGGGCACGGCGGCGGGGCCCTACCCTGGGCGGATGAGCACCCTCGCCCCCGCCCGCCGCCCCGGGCTGCGCCCGACCGCCTACGTGCTGGCGGCCGTCGTCTCCGTCCAGTTCGGCGGCGCCCTCGCCGCGGTCCTCGTCCCGCTGATCGGCGCCTCCGCCACGGTGACGATGCGCCTGCTCCTCAGCGCCGTGATCATGCTGGTCGTCATCCGGCCGCGGCTGCGCGGCCGCAGCCGCGCGGCCTGGCGCGCCGGGCTGCTGTTCGGGGCCGCGCTGGCCGGGATGAACTTCGCGTTCTACCAGTCCCTGGCCACGCTGCCGCTGGGCGTGGCCGTGACCGTGGAGTTCCTGGGCCCGCTCACGCTCTCGGCGGTGCTCTCCCGCCGCGCCCGGGACGTCCTCGCCGTGCTCGCGGCGCTGGCCGGGGTCGTGCTGATCTCCCAGGCGCTCACGGTGCCGTGGGCGGAGCTCGACCTCGTGGGCATCGCCTGGGCCGCGCTGGCCGGGGTGGGCTGGGCGGCCTACATCCTGGGCAGCCGCTCCGCGGGCCGGCACTTCGACCAGCTGGACGGCCTGGCCGTGGCGCTGGCCGTGGCGGCGGTCCTGGTCACTCCCGTGGGCGCGGCCACCGCCCACGCCCCGGCCCTGACGGGGGCCGTGCTCGCCGGCGGGGTGGGGATCGCCCTGCTGTCCTCGGTGGTGCCCTACTCGCTCGAGCTCCTGGCGCTGCGCTCCATCCCGCCGAAGGTGTTCGGGATCCTCCTCAGCCTGGAGCCCGCCGTCGCGGCGCTGGCCGGGCTGCTGGTGCTGGGCCAGGGGCTCACCGTCCCGCAGCTGGCGGGCATGGGCCTGGTCGTGGCGGCCAGCGCCGTGGTCATGGTGGGCAGCGGGACGCCCGAGGCGCCCGCACCGACCGGACCCGTCGAGCGGGTCCGGCCGCACGCCGATTGATCAGCCCCCTGTGCAAACAGGGGGTTCCCGTGATGGGATGGGGCCATGGAAGCCAACGAGATCATGGACCGCATCCGCTCCACCCGCGACCACACCCTGGAGCAGGAGCGCGAGGAGCGCCAGAACATCGCCGACGCGGACACCGCGGACAAGCAGGGCGCCGCGAGCGTGCGCCTGGCCACCCGGCAGGCCGTGCGCGAGGCGCTCGACGAGATCCTCGGGGAGAGCACCGATCCCGCGCAGGACGGCTGAGTCCACGCGGCGGCACCTCAGCGCCCCCGGAGGACCCCGATGAGCCGGGTGGCCGTGGTGGGCGCCGGCATCGTCGGCCTCGCCGCCGCCCACGCGCTGCGTGCCCGCGGGGCCGAGGTGACCCTCTACGAGTCCGGTCCACCCGGCGGCGGCCAGTCCGCCGGGCAGTCCCGGATCTTCCGGCACGCCCACGACGACCCCCGGCTGGTGGCGCTGGTCGCCCGCAGCAGAGCCCTGTGGCGGTCGTGGGAGCAGGAGTTCGGGGTGGAGCTGGTCTCCCCGGACGGGGCCGTGGCCATCGGGGAGGGCGTGGCGCGGAAGCTGCGCACCCTGGCGGCCTTCCCGGACATCCCGGTCCGGCCGCTCGAGCCCGCGGAGCTGCGCGAGCGGGTGCCGCTGCTGGCCGCGTGGGATGGGCCGGCGATGCTCGACGCGGGAGGCGGGGCGATCCGCACCCTGGCGGCCGTCGGCGCCCTCACGGACCGGCTGCGGACGTCGATCCTGCGCGAGCACGTGCTCTCGGTGCGGCGCACCGGCTCCGGCCGGGTGGAGGTGCGCACCGGCACCACGTGCGAGGAGCACGACCACGTGGTCCTGTGCGCGGGCCGGGGCACCGCCCCGCTGGCGCACGGGGCCGGTCTCCGGCTGCCGGTCGCTCTGGGCGCCCACGTCCGCCTGACCTTCGCCGTCGCGGACCCGCCGGGAGCGGCCGGGCTGCCCACGTTCCAGGACGGCAGCGGCGCGTTCGGGGAGACCGGGGTCTACGCCGCGCCCTACCCGGACGGGCGGCACTACTCCGTGGGCCTCAGCGCCGACACGGACGCCCGCGCGGACGGCGGCCTGGCCGACCCCGGGCAGCTCGCGGCGTTCGCCGAGCGCACGGTCGGCTACGTGCGGCGGGCCCTGCCGGGACTCGACCCGTCCCCGGTGGACCACGTGCACTGCTGGGTCACCCGCCTGCCCTGGGGCGACGACGGCGTGGGCGTGTGGTCCGAGGACGGGCTCACCGCCCTGGCCGGGCACAACCTGTTCAAGCAGGCGCCCGCCCTCGGCGAGGCCCTGGCCGAGACCGCTCTGAGCGGGACGGTTCCCGGGGATCTGCACCACGCGCGGCAACTGGGCCGTTCCGCCGATTGAGCCCGGGCCGGCTCCCTTCCGGTCAGCGACCTGCCGTGGCGACACCGTCCGGCGGCGGCTGCGGCGCAACCCGGTCGCCGAGCACCGCCCCGTCGGCGACGCCCCCGCCCGCCGCAGCCGGCCATGGGCAGGGCCCGGTTCCGCCGGGCACCGCCGAACTCACGAGACCGTGCCGTACGCTCCGATCACCGGGGGCGGATCGGCGGGACTCGGAGCCGGTTCGTCGCGGGCCAGGGCGACGAAGACCTCCTCCGCCGCGGCCGAGGGCACGACGCGGTTGGGGTCGAAGTAGTCCGGCTCCCACGGCATCGTCGCGATGCTGATGCTCTCCCGCGGAACGCGCGCCAGGCCGGTCCCGAGCCGGGCGAGGGTCCGGAGCTCGGCGAGGTCGGCGTCGGCGCGCACCGAGGACGTCACGGCGTCCGCGAAGGAGTACGCCCGGCCCGGATGCGTGAGCAGCCTCCGCTCCTTGACCCGGTCCACGATCGTGTACATCACCGTCTGCTGGTTGCCCATGCGCCCGATGTCGCTGCCGTCCGGGAAGCTGTCCCGCGTCCGCGCCCACGCCAGGGCCTGCTGCCCGTCGAGCACCTGCTCACCGGCCGGCAGGTCCAGCTCCGCCTTCGGGTCGAACATGGCCTCGGGCAGGTCCACGGGCAGGCCGTCCAGCGCGTCGACGATGCGGGCGAAGCCCTCGAAGCGCAGCTCGAGGAAATGGTCGAGCCGCACCCCGCTCAGCGCCTCCACCGCCGACATGAGGCACCCCGGACCAGCGCCCAGCGCACCGTTGATCATGCCGTAGTAGCCGGAGAACGCGTTGTCGAGGTCCTCGGTGCAGGCGGGCAGGTCCAGCACGGTGTCGCGCGGGATCTGCACCGCGTCGATCCGGGAACGGTCCTCGCTGAGGTGGACCAGGACCATGGAGTCCGCACGGTCCCCCATCAGCGGGTCGTCGTGCCGGGCGTCCGAGCCGACGACGAGGAGGTTGAGCCCTCCCCCGCCGGTCGCGGCCACGTCCTCCCGCACCAGGTCCACCGTGTCGATGTTCCCGGCCAGCCGGGCGAAGCGCACGGCCGTGGCCGAGACCGTGGCCGCCACCAGCAGGACGAGCACGGCGGCGAGCGCCACGACCAGTCGCCGTCTGTGCTGCGGTGCGAGGGCGATGAGCGGGGAACGGGAATAGGTCGGCATACGGCTCCTGCGTCGTCTCGGGCATTCCGTCAACGCGCACCACGCGGTCTCCGGATGTCAGCCCCGAACTGTAGGCCGGTCCTCTGGGCACGGGCTGGACGCACCGGGACGGCCATGCCGGACGGGGGCGGGGATAATGACCTCGGCGTCCGCACCGGCCGGCACGGACGAACGCGACCCGGATCGGGGAGGAGTGGCCATGCCGAGAGTCCTGGGGAGCACGGTCGACGACCAGACGAGGTGCACGCACTACCGCACGGCCCTCGACGTGGTCGCGATCCGGTTCTGGTGCTGCCAGGAGTACTACCCCTGCCACCTCTGCCACGCGGAGAGCGCGGGGCACGCGGCGGTGCCGTGGCCGGCCGCTGAGCGCGACGCCGCGGCCGTCCTCTGCGGGGTCTGCGGGCACGAGCTGACCGTGCCCGAGTACCGGGGCACGGACGGCTGCCCGCGCTGTAGCGCGCCCTTCAACCCGGGATGCCGTCTGCACGCCTCCCTGTACTTCGAGGACTGACCCACCGTGCCGGAGGGGTCGACGCACGACCTCGCCCGTGGCCGGACAGCGGCGGACGAGCCGGCTCAGCGGTCACGAGTCCGTGCGGCGGTCCCGGCGTCGCCTGTCGACCCGTGGCCGGCCCCCAGTCCCCGCAGGATCGTCTCCAGCCCCCTCTCGAAGTCCTGTGCGTCCGTGGCGTCCTGTTCTGCGCTGGAACGGCCGGCGAGCGAGGTCCGGGTCTGTTGGGCGGCGACGGACCCGAGGGTGTACCGGATCAGGGTGAGCGCCCCACCGCGGGCTGTGTCGTCGGGCAGACCGAGGACGCGCAGCAGGGACACGAGCTCCGTGGTCGGCGGTAGGGTCTCCGCGCCCAGGGCGTGAGCCACCGCGACGACATCGGCCCCGTCGCGGATCTCCAGGATCGCCAGCCGCAGGGCGGTCACGAGCTCGGTGGGGGAGTCCTTGTTCCGGACCGGCTCGAGCATCCGCTCGGCGAGAGCCAGCAGCAGCGTCTGCTTGTCGGTCACGTGCCAGTAGAGCGCGCCCGGCTGCACGCCCATCTCGCGGGCGAGCCGGCGCATCGTGAGATCACCCAGCCCGTAGGTGCGCAGCAACGCCCATGCCGCGTCCACCACGGCGGTGCGGGTGAGAGACACCGGGCCTCCTCGAGGAACGGGATGAACCGGGCCAGTCTACGGCGCGGCGTGCCGGCCGGCCGTCCGGCCGTCCGGCCGACGTCGGCGGGGACTCGGATTGACCAGGCATTGAACACCGTTCAATACTTGAACAGTGTTCAACCAGCGTTCGGGCCCGAGAAGAGCACGGGCTCCCGGTGGTGCAGCGTGCGGTGGAGGAACGAGATGCGGCGGCAGGCCCCTGTGGGGCCTGTGGTCACGCACCGTCCGTCCGTGCTGCCGGACGCAGCGGAAGAATGCACCTCGGCACGATGCCCTGCCGAGGACCACCAGGGAAAGAGGACCCGCAAGATGTCGGTCGAGCGTGCGATGCGGGATCCCTCCCGTGGTGAGGTGCCCGTGATGTCTCCGGCGTCCCGGCACCCGGGCATCCGGCTGACGGGCGTCACCGTCACGCGGGAGGGCCGGGACGTCCTGCGGGACGTCGACCTGGCCCTGGACGAGCACCGCATCGCCGTGATCGGGCTCAACGGCTCGGGCAAGTCCACCCTCGTGCGCCTGCTCAACGCGCTGGTGCTGCCCACCCGCGGCACGGTGCAGGTGGGCGGGCTGACCACCGCGAAGGACGCCAAGCGGATCCGGCGCCGGGTGGGGTTCGTGTTCCAGCACCCGGAGAACCAGATCGTGATGCCGCTGGTGGCCGAGGACATCGCCTTCGGCGTGCAGAACCTCGGGTTGCGCGGGGCCGAGCTCACCGACCGGGTGGACGCGGTGCTGCGGCGCCTGGACATCGCCCACCTGCGCGACCGGGAGTCCTACACCCTCTCCGGCGGGGAGAAGCAGATGGTCGCCCTGGCCGCGGTGCTGGTGATGGAGCCCTCCACGGTCGTCTTCGACGAGCCCACCACCATGCTCGACCGGCGCAACCGCCGCCGGCTCCAGGCCACCATCGACTCCCTGGAGCAGCGGGCGATCGTGGTGACCCACGACCTGGACATGGTCGAGGCCTACGACCGCGCCCTCGTCGTCCACGAGGGCCGCATCGCCTTCGACGGCGACCCCGGCCGGGCGCTCGAGTTCTACTGCCGGATCAGCGACTCGTGACCGGCGCCCGCCCCGCCGGGCCGCTGGCCGCGGTGCCGGCCGGACTCAAGTTCGCGCTGCTCTTCCTGGCCAGCATCGCCCTGTACGCGGTACCCGGCCTCCCGGCGCAGACCGGCTTCTTCGTCGCCGCGGTCGCGGCGGTGCTGCTGACCCGCACGCCGCTGCCGCAACTGGCCCGGATGCTGGCGGGGCTGTTCCTCGTCGTGGGGGTCGTCGCCGTGACCCTGGTGCTGACCGCCGGCTGGGAGGCCGCCGCGGTCTCCGCCCTGCGGCTGCTCAGCCTCTGCCTCCTCGCCTACGCCGTCACCCTCAGCACCGCGTTCAGCGCGATGCTGGCCCTGTTCCAGACCCTGCTGCGCCCCGCCCGGCACCTGGGCCTGAACCCCGCCCAGATCGGCCTGGCGCTGTCCATGACGATCCGGTTCATCCCCGAGATCCGCACCCAGTACCTCGCGATCCGCGAGGCCCAGTTCGCCCGCGGCCTGCACCACCGCCCGGTCGCCGTGCTGGTGCCCCTGCTGGTGCGCACCCTGGAGTCCGCCCAGGAGGTCGCCGCCGCGATCGACGCCCGGTGCTACGACTCCGCCCCGCCGGGCCCGCGCCCCGCGGCCCCCCTGTCCGACTGAGCTCTTATCCCGCCCACCCGAAGGATCCCCATGGCCGCCGGAAACCCGCAGACCACCCAGCACACCGTCCTCGTGGCGGTGTTCGCCGCCCTGATCGCCGCCCTGGGCCTGGTGCCGCCGATCACCGTGGGCGTCGTCCCGGTGCCCATCACCCTGCAGACCCTCGGCGTGATGCTCGCCGGCGCGCTGCTCGGCCCGGTCCGGGGCATGCTCTCCGTGGTCGTGCTGGAGGTTCTCGTGCTCGCCGGGCTGCCGCTGCTGGCCGGCGGCCGGGGCGGGCTCGGGGTGTTCCTGGGGCCGACCGGCGGCTACCTGCTCGGCTGGATCCCGGCCGCCCTGGTCATCGGCTTCCTGGTGCAGCACTGGGCGCTGCGGCGGACCCGTCCCGCGGCCCGGTTCGCCGCCGTCCTGCTCAGCACGGTCGTGGGCGGCATCGGCGTCGTCTACGCCCTCGGCGTGCCGTGGACGGCCGTGGTCGCCGGGCTGCCGCTGTCCACGTCCCTGCTGGGCTCGCTCGTGTTCGTTCCCGGCGACCTGCTCAAGACGGTCGTGGCCACCGCCGTGGCCCTCAACGTCCACCGGAGCTACCGCCGCCTGCTCGGCGGCGTGCCGGCCAGGGCGCGGTGAGCGCGCGGACGCGGTGCGCCTGCCGTGGCCCGGGAGCGCGCCGCGCCGGCGTCACGGCACGCGGACGCGGTGCGCGGACAGGCTCAGGGCTCCCGGGGAATGATGATCCACAGCGCGATGTAGACCAGCTCGCCCACGCCCACGAGGCCGAAGACGACGAAGCCGAGGCGCACGAGCAGCTTCGGGAGACCGAAGCGGTGCGCCAGCGCCGCGCAGACGCCGGCGAGGAGCCTGCCGCGGCGGGGACGGAACAGGGTGGCAACCATGCCCGGATTCTACGCGCGGGGCGCCGGACACGCCCGGGCCGGAGCCGTCCGCTCCGGCCCGGGCGGCGGAGGCGTCAGAGGTCGACGACGCCCTTGTCGCCCTTGACGGTGTCCCCGGTGAGCTTGGCCTTGACCAGGTTGGCCACCTGGGTGACCTTGCTCCCGCCGGGGGTGTCCCAGTACTCGGCCGAGCGGCCGGTGACCTCGATCAGGATGTTGTCCGGGTTCTCCGGCCCGCCCTCCAGCCACGAGCCGGTGAAGCTGTCCCACAGCTCCTTGAGCTTGTCCACGTCGTTGACCACCAGCGCGGACCCGGTGAGCGAGACCCAGGCGCCCTCCCCGGCGTAGGCGACGTTGACGGAGGGCCGCTGCTGGAGGTCCTGCACCTGGTCGGAGGTGCGCTCGGCGATGAAGTACACGGTGCCGTCGAAGTCCACGTCCTGCGTGGCCATCGGCTTGGAGATGAGGTTGCCGTGCTCGTCGGCGTGGGTGAGCATGGCGATGCGGGTCTTCCTGATGAGCTCGCGCACCTTGGCGGCGCCGTCGTCCTGATCGGTCATGGGGATGCCCTTCTCTCGTCGGCCACCGCGGTTCCGCGGCGCGAAGGCCCAGTCTACGAACCCCGGCCGGATCGCACGAGGGGGCCGCGGCGGTCGTCAGTTCTCGGACGAGGCCCCGGGCACCCGCCGGCCGGACGGGGTGGCGCCCGTGCGGGGTCGCGGGCCGCGGGCCGGCACCAGGCGGGGGACCAGCCGGACGAGGACCACCATCCCCACCAGCTCCACCAGCGTCTGGGTCACGACGACGAACGGCACCAGCGCCAGCCGCTCCGGCAGCGCCAGGGCCAGCGGGAGCACCACGAGGGAGTTGCGGGTGGCCCCACCGAACACCAGGGCCCGGGAGGCCGCCACGTCCAGGCCCGCGATCCGGGCGGCCAGGACCCCGAGCGGGACCATGGCCACGAGGAAGCCGACGTAGAGGGGAACCACGGTCACGAGGTCGGCCAGCTGCTCCCCCACCCCGCGCACCTGCGAGGCGATCACCGTGAAGAGGGTCAGCGCCATCAGCGGCACCATCGCCGCGGCCGTGGCCGCTCCGACCCGGTGTGCCGCGGCGGAGCGCGGCGCCGCCCGCTGCAGCACCGCGGCCGCGGCGAGGGGCAGGACGATGAGCAGCACGAACGCCTCCACGAAGGGCCCCAGCTCCACGAGGGCGACCGCCTCGGGGCCGGCGAGGACCAGCAGCCAGGCGGGCAGCAGGAGCATCTGCCCCAGCATCAGCAGCGGGGCGGCGGCCAGCAGCCGGTCGGCGGCGCCGCCGGCGAGACCGGTGAAGACGATGACGTAGTCCACGCACGGGGCCAGCAGGACCAGCAGCACCCCGATCAGCACGGCCTCGTGGTCGGCGACCGCCCGGGAGAGCAGGAGCACCACGACCGGCACCACGGCGAAGTTCACCACCAGCACGGCCGCCAGGAAGCGCAGGTCGGTGAGGGCCCGTCCGATCGCGGCGAACGGGACGGCCAGGAACGTGGCGAAGAGCAGCAGCCCCAGCACCGGGGTGACGGCCGGGGCGAGTGCGGACGCGCCGGGCACCAGCCAGCCGACGAGGACGGCGGCGGCGATGGCCCCCAGGTAAACGGCCACCTGGTGGCGCTCGGCCCACGGGGCGGCTGCTGTGCTGCTCACCCGCCCAGCCTAGGTGTCCGCGGGCGGGGGTGGCGGCGGCCGACGGCGACCGCCGGGGCCGAGGCCCGGCCGGACGAGGGAAGACCTGGTCTCCTCGCCGGCGCGGTGGGACACTGGTGCCGTGCCGGTCGCCCCGCCTCGGGAGGCCCGGGACGGAGCACCCGGCATCCACCCGCCCGTCCCCAGCATGGGAGCTCCGATGCACTCCTCCGGCCACCACCACTCCACCGGGCCCGGCGGCGGTGCCGGCACCGACGCCACGTCCTCGGCCACCGACCCCACGTTCTACCGCTCCCCCGCCCAGGCCATCGCGGCTCCGCGGGAGACGCTGGCCTACGTGGTCGCCTTCGACCGCACCGCGCAGCGCCCCGACGCCCTGACCGTCGTCGACGTCGACCCGGGATCGCCGTCCTACGGCACCGTGGTCGGCTGGGAGGACATGCCCGGCACCGGGGACGAGCTGCACCACTTCGGCTGGAACGCCTGCAGCAGCGCCTTTCTGCACGAGGGCCACGACATGACCGGCCTGGCCCGCCGGTACCTGCTGCTGCCCGGGCTGCGGTCCTCCAACGTGCACATCGCCGACACCCACCCCGACCCCCGGAACCCGCGGGTGGTCAAGACCATCACCGCCGAGGAGCTGGCCGAGAAGGCCGGCTACTCCCGCCCGCACACCCTGCACTGCGGCCCCGACGGGGTGTACCTCTCCTGCCTAGGCACCGCCGAAGGCGACGGTGGGCCCGGTGGGATCGCGGTGCTCGACCACAACACCTTCGACGTGGTCGGCAAGTGGGAGACCGACCGCGGCCCCCAGCACCTGTCCTACGACGCGTGGTGGCACCTCATGCACAACACCCTCGTCACCAGCGAGTGGGGCACCCCGGCCATGGTGGAGAACGGCATCGTCGGCGAGCAGCTCCTCAACCAGGAGTACGGCCACGCCCTGCACTTCTGGGACCTCGCCGCCGGCAGGCACCTCCAGCGGGTGGAGCTGGGACCCGAGCACCAGATGGCCCTGGAGCTGCGCCCGGCCCACGACCCGGAGGCGACCTGGGGGCTGGTGGACGCGGTGATCTCCACCGAGGACCTCTCGGCCTCGATCTTCCACTGGCACCGCACCGAGACCGGGGAGTGGGCCGCGGAGAAGGTCATCTCCATCCCGGCCGAGCCGCTCGAGGCGGAGCGGCTGCCGGAGTTCCTGCGCCCGTTCGGCGCGGTGCCCCCGCTGGTCACCGACATCTCGCTGTCCGTGGACGACCGCTGGCTCTACGTCTCCTGCTGGGGCACCGGGGAGCTGAAGCAGTACGACGTCTCCGACCCGGCCCACCCGCGGGAGACGGGGTCCGTGCGCCTGGGCGGGATCGGGGACCGCGCGGCCCACCCCTCCGCCCCGGACACGTGGCTCGGCGGCGGCCCGCAGATGGTGGAGACCAGCCGCGACGGCACCCGGGTCTACGTGACGAACTCCCTCTACGGGGCCTGGGACGACCAGCTCTACCCCCACGGGGTCGGGGCGTGGATGGCCAAGATCGACGCCGACACCGACACCGGCGGGCTGTCCATCGACAGGGACTTCTTCCTCGGCCAGGACGACTTCCGCGGCCTGCGCGTCCACCAGATCCGGCTGCAGGGCGGGGACGCCTCCTCCGACTCCTACTGCTACCGCACCTGACCCGCGCGCCTGACCCGCATGCCTGACCCGCACGCCGGGCCCCGGGACGGTGCGGGTCAGGCGGCGGGGGCGGTCATTCGTGGCGCAGGGCGGTGATGGGATCCTTGCCCGCGGCCCGCACGGCCGGGATCGTGCCGGCCGCGAAGGCGATCGCGAGCACGGCCACGGCGATCAGCGCGATCTCCGGGGCCCGGAAGACGAACAGGGACAGCCCCGGCAGCCCCGCCAGGAACCCCTCGGCCAGCCACCGGGCCACCCAGGACCCGGCCAGCACGCCGGTGCTCACGCCGAGGACCGCGCCGAGGAGGCCGATGAACACCGCTTCCAGGGAGAACAGCCCGAAGACCTTCGCCCCGCTGGTGCCCAGGGCCTTCATCAGCCCGATCTCGCGGGTGCGCTCCTGCACGGACATCAGCAGCGTGTTGACGATGCCCAGGCTCGCCGCCAGCAGGGCGATCACCGCGCAGGTGTTGAGGATCCAGATCACGGCGTCGATCACGGTGCGGAACATCCCCAGCTGGTCCTCGACCGTGGAGGCGACCATCCCGGCCTCCGTCAGCCGCTCCTGCACCGCGGAGGCCTGCCCGGGGTCGTCCATGACGGCCCGCGCCATGATGTAGGTGGCCGCCACCTCCTCGGGCCCTCCGCCGACCTGGTAGTCGTAGAGACGTTCGTTGAAGGAGGTCGAGGGCAGCGGGTTCATCGCCACCCCGGCCAGGCTGGCCTGGGTCACCCCCGACACGCGCGCCTCGAACGCCCGCTCCGTCCCGGCCATGTTCGTCATGACCACCTCGAGGACCTCCCCGACCGCGTCCTCCGCCGAGGCGAAGCCCAGGTCGGCGACCCAGCTGTCGGGGATCGCGAGCTCGTCGGCGCCGTCCGCGGCCGTGGCCCCGGCGACCATCTGCAGGCCCTCGCCGTCGGCCGGGATGCCGAGGGCGAGCTGGAACTTCGCCCCGTCGGCGCGCAGATAGGTGGGGACCACGTTGTACACCGGGTGCACCTCGGTGACGCCGGGGGTGTCCTCCACGGTGGTGACGTCGTCCTCGGAGAGGCCTGCGAAGGAGACCCCGAAGCCGGTGGCGACCCGGGCGTCCTCCGGGTCGTAGGCCCGTGGGCCGGTGCCGGTGGAGAGCTCCAGCAGCGGCTGGGACTTCTGCACGTACAGGGCGTCCGTGTCGCCGAAGGCGGCCACGGTCTCGTCGATGTAGCGGTTCACCCCGGTGCCCATGCCGGAGGTCAGCGTCAGGGTCAGCGCGCCGATGAACACCGCCACCACGGTCAGCACCGTGCGGATCCGGCCCCGGAAGGTGCTGGCCACGGCCGAGCCGACCATGTCGGTCCACGTCACCGGGCGCCTCCGGAGACCCCGAGGGCGACCTCGCCCCGGCCGGCGGGGACCACCGCGTCGAACGGGTCCGCCGGTGCGGGGGCCGGGGCGTCCACGATCCGCCCGTCGCGCAGGTGCACCTGGCGGTCGCAGCGTGCGGCCAGCTCCGCGTCGTGGGTGACGACCACCGCCGTGATGCCCCGCTCCCGGTTGAGCTCGAAGAGGATGTCCTGGACCACCGCGCCGGTGGCCGAGTCGAGATTGCCCGTCGGCTCGTCGGCGAAGATCACCGACGGGTCGTTGACCAGCGCCCGGGCGATCGCCACCCGCTGCTTCTGGCCCCCGGAGAGGTCGGTGGCCCGGGCCCCGGCCTTCTCCGCCATCTCCAGGCGCTCCAGCACGGCCAGGCCGCGGGCCCGGCGCTGCCCCCGGGGCACCCCGGCGATCTTCAGGGGCAGCACCACGTTCTCGAGCACCGTCTGCCCGGGGGTCAGGAAGAACTGCTGGAACACGAACCCGAACATCGTGTTGCGCAGTGCGTTGAGCTCCCGGCCCGTCAGCGACCCGGCGTCCTGGCCGGCCACCGCCACCGACCCGGAGGTCGGTGCGTCCAGCAGGGCCAGCAGGTGCATCAGGGTGGACTTGCCCGACCCGGACTTGCCCACGATCGCCACGGACTCCCCGGCCTCGATCGCCAGGCTCACCGAGCGGAGAGCCGTGAAGGCGTTGGCACCGTGCCCGTAGGTCTTCACCAGGTCCTCGGTCTGCAGCACCGCAGGAATCATCCGGGCCGTCCTCTCCATGTCCGCGCAACCACCCGTGGCCGCCCCGGGACGGGACCGGGGGCGACCGGTGCAGGACGGCGTCGCACACCCACTTCATCATGTGCGAAGGCACATGATGTGGGGAAACGCGCGGATGTCCCCACAAGGGAGGTGCGCCGCGCCGGCCCGGCGCCTTCCCCCCGGCTGCGCCCCGAGGGGCCGCAGGCGGGCCGGTCCCGCGCGGCGCAGGCCGCCTCGCCGGGCCGCCCGGCACCGCGCACCCCGCCGTCCCGGGAACGGGCGCCGCGCGACGGCACGCCCGGTCCACCCCGCGCACGGCTCCGCGGCAGCCGCCGGGGTCCCCCGTCCCCGGGACGCGGGCACGGCACCGCGTCCCGGGGGCCGGCGCCTGCCGGGGGCACCGTGCGGCCGCGCCGCACCCGACCGGGGCCGACCCCGTGCGGGGCGCGGGAGCGCGCCGCACGGGGGTCGGCCGGCAGCGGTGACCGGCCGCGGGTCAGCCGCGGCGGCGGGTGCGCACCAGGGCGACGACCCCGGCGAGCAGCCCCAGCACTCCGGCGACCAGTCCGGCCCAGGCCGGTCCCGTGCCGGCGGACCCTGCGGTGGAGGACTCGGCGGAGGACTCCTCGGCCGCGGCGGTGCCCCCGGTGCCGTGGCCGTGGCCGTCGGCCTCCGCGGCGGTGGTGACCAGGGACGGGGCCGGGTGCTCGGGCTCGGCCTCTCCCTCGGCCGCGGGCTGGTCCCAGGCCACGGAGCGGCCGTCGGTGTAGGACTGGGTCACCGGCAGCACCAGGGTGGTCCCCTCCGCGGGGAGCGGACCGACCGAGATGGTGAACGTCTGGAACTCACCCGGGCCGATCGCGTGCTTCTCGTCCGCCGTCCAGGTGATGGTGGCGGCCGCCTCGGAGATGGCGCCCTCCCCGATCTGGACCGGTTCCGGCAGCTGCTCCTCGGTGACCTCGGCGCTCCAGCCCTCCACGGGCTTGACCCGCACCGAGGCGAACGGGGTGTCCTGGGGCAGGGTGAGCTCCAGCTCGTTCGTGGAGGCGGTGTCGGACTCGTTGGGCACGGAGAAGGTGACCTGGGCGTAGCCCTCCGCGGCGGTGGAGGTGGAGGTGGCCGAGACGTGGGCGGCGGCGGGGGACAGTCCCAGCGCGGTCAGTCCGGCGGCGACGGCCAGGACGGACGTGCTCGTGAGCAGGCGCGGGGCAGGGGTGTTCGTCATGAGGATGGGCCTTTCGTTCGCGCCGCCGGGACACGGCGGCGCGGGAGGAGTCGTGGGGTGAACCGCGGGCGGGCGCCCGGGAGCACCCCGCCGGGGATCATCCCCGGCAGGTTCTCCTCGGCGCCCACGGCACGGGCGGCCCGCGCACCCGGTCCCGCCGCAGGCCTCGCCACCGCACGGTGGGGCGCCGCACCGGGGGCAGGACCCGCTGCCGGGACTCCCGGGCCAGGCGGGGCCGGCGCGGGACGGCGACCAGGGGCCGCAGCCAGGCGAGCGCCCACCACAGGGCGTCCTCCGCCGTGGAGATCACCACGGCGGTGAGCAGCACGGCCGCCACGTGAGCGGCCAGCATGGCCGTGCCCGCCCCGTCCAGGCCGTGGGGACCCGCCGCCCCGGAGGCACCGGTGGCCAGGCACGACGGACCGGCTGCGGGGGGCGTGTGGTGGCCGTGGCCGCCGGCCGGGCAGCCCGCGGGGATCGACCAGGCGGTGAAGACCTCGTGCAGCCCGATCTGGGTGACCCCCAGGAGCGCGAGCACGCGGGGCAGGCGCAGGGGCCACCGGGCCGTCCAGGCCACGGGCCCCAGGAGGCCCGCGCCCAGCCCCAGCATCGGCAGGGCCGGGGGAAGGTCGCCGCCGGCCGCCAGGTGCCCGGCGGCGGCCAGGGAGACGACGACGGCGGTGACCAGCAGCGCCCGGGCCCAGCACGCTGTCGCGCGCCGGCTCATCGGCTGTCCTCCACTGCTGCCCCCTGCCCCGGGCCGGCACACCGCCTGGGCCCCTGTTCCGGAAACCTACCGGGGGTGACGCCGCGGCGGGAAACCGGTGCGGCGGTCTCGCGCTCTCCCGTACGGCTAGGGTTCGACCCATGCAGTCGACCAGGCCGATCCGGGCCACACCGGGTCCTCGCGGCGGGGCGCGGACGGCCCCCCGGGCGCTCCCGGCGGCCCTCGTCGCCCTGACCACGGTGCTGCTGATGCTCCTGGCCGCACCGGCCGCCGCGGCGCACACGGGACTGCTGTCCACCGGACCGGCCCACGCCCAGGTCCTCGAGGCGCCGCCGGCCACGGGGCACGTCACCCCGGCGGCCGCCCACGGGGTGCTGGTGGCCCACCACGCCGCCCAGACGCTGGTCTACCTGGGGATCTTAGCCGCGGCCGGCCTGGCCGTCTTCGAACTCCTGCTGCTCGCCGCCCCGCCCGGCACGGCGCCGGGCAGCCGGCGGCGGGTCCGCGCCCTGGCTGGGCTGGGCGCCGCCGCGGCGGTGGCCGGGGCCGTGGCCTCCGTCCCGGCCACCGCGATGTGGCAGAGCGGCGCCGCCCCGACCGCGCTGTCGGACCCGGTCCTGTGGCGCGCCGCGCTCGGCTCCGACGCCGCGGTGGCCGCGGCCATGACCGTCGCCGGCACGGTCGTGGCCGTGGGCGCCCTCCCCCGGGCCGCGGGCGACCGGACCGCGCCGGCCGGCCGGCTGTCGCTGGGCGGGGTGGCCCTGGCCGTGGCCTCGCTGGTGGTCGTGGGGCACAGCCGCACCGTCGGGCCGAACTGGCTGGTGGTCGCCGCCGATGCGGTGCACGTGACCGCCGGCGTCGTCTGGATCGGAGGGGTCCTGGGGCTGCTCACCGTGCTGGGGCGGGCCCGGGACCTCCCGGTCCCCCGGGCCGCGGCGACCCTCGTGCGGTTCTCCACCGTGGCCGCCGGGTCCGTGCTGGTCCTCACGGTGGCCGGTGCGCTCCTGGGGTGGCGGATCCTGGGCGGCGCCGAGGCCCTGGTGTCCACCGGCTACGGCCGGCTGCTGCTGTTCAAGGTCCTCGTCGTCGCCGGCGTGGTCGGCGTCGCCGCCTGGAACCGCTACGTGCTCCTCCCCCGGGTGCGCGCCCGCTCCGACCCGGCGGCCCGGGACGATCTGCGCTCCGCGCTGCACACCGAAGGGGCTCTGCTGCTGTTCGTCCTGGTGCTCACCGGGGTGCTCACCTCCCTGAGCCCCTGACGGCCCGCGCCGCCGCGGTCTGCCGGCGACGACAAGGGCCCCGGAGACGGGCTCAGAGGAGCCCGAGGATCGCGCCACCGGTCACGAGGAGACCGGCCGTGAACATCGCCGCGGCGACCATGACCAGGCCCAGCACCGCCATGGCGGTGAGCCGCTGGAAGCGGACCGTGTCCATCTCGGTGGGCCGGGCGAGGAGGACGACGAGCAGCAGGGCCGCGGTCAGCAGGAGCATCCCGGCGAAGACCATGGTGCGGTGGCTCCTCTCCGCTCCCCCGGGTGCTCCGGCCCTGTCCGCAGGCCCCGCCGGCCGGCGTCCCCGTCCGGCGTGGGCCCTGTCCCTCCCCACCTGAGCACCCCGGGCCGGTGGCGCTCAACTGTGCATGCAAAGGCGTGTTCACCGACGGACACAGAGAAACGCGCAGGTCACGGCGCCGACGGACCCCGTGACCTGCGGGTGCGGCGGGGCGCGCGGAGCTCGGCGGCCGGGGGCGGTCCCGACGACGCGCTCGCGCCGCGCCCTGCGTCAGCGGTGCCGCCCCGCCGGGCCCGCAGCGGCCTCCGCCGTGAGGTGCTGGAGGTGCTGGAGGAGCACGACCGAGTCGTCGATGCTGACCGGGCGGCCCTGCGGGTCCGTGGTCCGCCGGGGGCGGGTCTCGGCGACGCGGACCGTCCACTGCGCCGGGTCGAGGTCCAGGTCCTCGACCTCCTCGGCAGGCGTGCGGAACCGCGGCTCGTGCCCCGGGGGCAGGTCGGCCCAGGCGGGAACGGAGGCGTGGCCGGTGATGAGCAGGTGCCCGCCCGGCGCGACGTGGCGTGCGGCGGCGCGCAGGATCTCGGTGCGGGGCAGTTCGACCGGCGAGTGCAGGAAGCTGGCCGTGACCAGGTCGTACCGGTCGCCCTCGTCCAGGGTCGAGAGGTCGGCGGCGACGAAGGAGATCCGGTCGGCGGGGATCCCCGCCGACCGGGCGGCCTCGGTGGCCCGCCGGATCGCGGTGCCGGAGATGTCGATGCCGGTGGCCGCCCACCCGTGCCCGGCGAGCCAGATCGCGTCCGCGCCTTCGCCGCACCCCAGGTCCAGGGCCCGGCCCGGCACCAGGTCCGCGGCGATCTCGGCGAGGACCTGGTTGACGCGCCCCGACCACATCCGCTCGGCGGCCGTGTAGCGGCGCTCCCAGTACTCGCTCGGGTCCGACTCCGCCGCGTCGTCGGGGGCGAGGGCGTGGCCGTGGACGGCCGCGTGGTCGGGGGCGACGGCGCGGCCGGGGGCGGCGGCGTGGTCGAAGTCCTCGGCGACCAGGGCCACGTTCACGGCTCCGCCCGTGAGGGCGCCCGCGCCGATGGACATGGGCACCGTCAGGCCGGCGCTGGTGACGTTGCCGACCGCCCAGATGCGGTCGTCGCTGGTCCTGCCGGTCCCGTCCACGGCCAGGAACCGGCCCATGGGGGTGTCCGTGGTGGCGAGGCCGAGGTGGTCGAGGAACGCGGTGTGCGGCCGCGGGGTGCCCGCCGTGAAGAGGGCGTCGACCGGGGTCAGTGCGCCGTCGGCGGTGCGCACCGCGTCGATGGCCTCGGAGGCGCCGAGGATCTCGACGACCGGGGAGGCCACGAGGTCGATGCCCCGGGAGCGGAGCCGGGACTCGGCGGCCGGGTCCAGGGACCCGAGCCCCGCCGTGAACACGGTCACCGTGTCGCTCCACTGCCGGACGAGCTGGGCCTGGTGCAGGCCCAGCGGGGAGGTCGTGAGCACGCCGAGCCGCCGATCGGCGACCTCCCAGCCGTGGCAGTAGGGACAGTGCAGCACGGTGCGGCCCCACCGCTCCGCCAGCCCCGGGATGCCGGGCAGCTCGTCGGTCATCCCGGTCGCCACGACCACCATCCGTGCCTGCACCGTCCTCCCGCCGTGCAGCGTCACCTCGACCCCGGCCCCGGTCGGGTCCACCCGCTCCACCGTCCCGGGGGCGATCTGCACCCCGTAGGCGGAGACCTCCGCCCGCCCGCGCTCGAGCAGCTCGGCCGGCGGCACGCCCTCCTGGCCGAGCACCCCGTGCATGTGCCCCGCGAACCGGTTGCGGGGACTCCCCGCGTCGACCACCAGCGTGCGCCGGCGCGCCCGCCCCAGGAGCAGGGCGGCGCTCAGCCCCGCTGCACCGCCACCGATCACCACGACGTCCCACTTCATGTTGTCCATGGATCGAGTCTGCGCAACGAACTCCATTCGTGGCAAACATCCTTGCGGAATTGGCAAACAGCGGGGGGTGGGGGCACGGGATCAGCCCTGGGCGGGCGCGGTGTCCGTCGGCGGCCCCGCCGGGACCTGGCCGCCGGGGCCACCCATGCCGGTGGCCTCCTGCTGGGTCACGGACCCGGCGTAGTCGCCGGCGGGATCGCGGTAGATGGTGTGGATGTGGCCCCACCCGCTCGTGGTGACACCGGTGACGTCGGCGCCGGCCGAGCCCTGCTGATTGGAGAACTCGATGTAGACGTCCGGGCCGGAGATCTGGAAGGAGACGCCGTCGCCGGTGCTCATGTCGTAGGCGGTGGCCCCGGACCAGTTCACGTAGGTCTCGTCCAGGGACGCCTTGATCGTGGCCAGCGCCTCGGCGGTGGTCTCCTCGTCGGCCAGTCCCACCCACTGGGCGATGACGTCGAGCAGCAGCTGCCGCTGCTCCTCGGTGAGCTCCGACCCGGGGATCCCGGTGCCGGTCGGGTAGTCGCAGGTGTCCCCGGGGGCGCAGACCAGGTTGGACACGTCCTCGCCCTGGTACAGCACCGCCTGCTGCTCCTGGGTGAGGCTGTCGTAGAAGGCGAAGGCGCTCTCGTACATTCCGGCCAGCGGCTGCACCTCGGTGCCCTGCCCGTCGGTGTAGACCGCCGGCTGGGACCCGAGGTGGGTGGGGGCGAAGGTGACCGTGTTCGCGGCCCCGTTCAGGGTGGCGTTGATCCCGAGGTGGTGTCCGCCGAACTGCACCTCCCAGGCGCTGGTGCCGGAGGGGTCGCCGAAGAAGGCGATGTAGTACTGGCCCAGCGACTCCTCGGTGCTGGTGGAGTTCTCGGCCAGGAACTGGTCCCCGCCCATGATGTCGGTGACGGTCTGGTACCCCTCGTCGCTGAGCAGGCTTTCGAGGACCTCCAGGGCGGCGGCCTGCTGCTCCTCGGTCAGGTCCGTGAGGTTCAGCCCGGCCCGGTCGACGAAGGTGACCGGGAAGTTCGACCAGGAGGTGGTTTTGGTGTCGTCGTCGTAGGCGTAGAGCACCGCTGCGCGCTGCTCGGCCGACAGGGTCGCCAGGAAGTCCTCGGCCGCGGCCGCCGTGGCCGTGATGGTCTGCGCGGTCGTGCCCGCGGCCGAGGTGGACGACGTGGTCTCCGTGGTCGTCGCGGAGGTGGCGGTGGCCGTGGTGGTGGCGTCGGTGGCCGCAGGGGCGCAGGCGGTGATCGACAGGACGCCGATCAGGCTCAGCGCGGCAGCGGCCGTGCGGACGCGGTGGGTGGCGGTGGTCATGGTTCTCCTCGTGGTGCCGCAGGGGGTCGTCGCAGTCCATTGGACGCAACGGTCCTGTGCCGCTCACACGCCGCACCTGTGCCGGGGCTGTCGGGCACGACGCTCCGCCGGCAGGCGTCCTGGACGGCCGGAGCCCACCGCGCGCCGCATCCGGCGCGCGGTGGGCTCAGGCGATGTCGGAGTCGATGCCGCGCCCGCCCGGGGGCCTCACCCCATGCGCCGGCAGGCGGGCTCGCTCGTGTAGGTGAGGACCACCTCGTCGTCCTCGGGGCGTTCCCGGAAGGAACGGTGGACGACGGTGGCTCGCACCGCGGTGATGACCGCCTCATCGTCCTCGGGGCGTTCCCGTTCGGAACCCCACCGGCTGGCGGCGCGCCTGAGGGCCTCCCCCGGTGCGGCGCCGGACCGGACCCGGCCCGCGGATCGGGGGCGCGACGCCGCAACGGTGCCGTCGACCTCCTGCGGGGCCGGCGGCGCGGGCGGGGTGGGTGCGGAGTGGATGCTGGCTGTTGTGGTCATGGTGCTTCCCTACGTCGTTGTAGTGATGTGCTCGGTCGGTGTGCGCCCCCGCGGGCGCACGGAGTCCGGCGGAGTGATCGATCGCTCGGATCTCCGGCTCGGTCGCCGGCTCCCGCGTCGCGGCGGCCCCGGCGGAGCCGGGCGTGCCGCCGGATGCCGCGAACGCCGAAAGGGACGGGCGGCACGCTGGTGGGGTCTCCGCGCTCGCCCGCAGGTGGAGCCGACCTTAGTGAACCGGAGCACGGGCCGGAAACATTGGGTCGAATATGTCGGGGCCGCTCGAGGAGGGGCCGGGGCCCGGCAGGTGCGCGCCCGTCGCCCCCGGTCCCGGGACGCCGCGGGCCACCGGGGCGTCCACGGCCACCTCCGGGCCCGGGGTCACGGCTCAGGAGGCCAGGAGCACCCCGGCCAGGGCCGTGCCGGCCACGACGACCGTGGAGAGGGCGCCCAGGACCACCGGCCGGGCGCCGACGTCCAGCAGTGCCCGGACCCGCACGCCGAGACCGAGGGCGAACATCGCCGTGGCGAGGACCATGCCCTCGAGGGTCCTCGCCCCCTCCAGCACCGGGGCGGGCACCAGCCCCGTCGAGGCCAGCAGCAGCATCGCCACGAAGCCCACGACGAACAGCGGCACCGGCGGTGGAAGAGTGCCGGTGCGCCCGTCCGTGACGCCGGCGGCACGACGCGTCTGCCAGGCCAGCACGGTCATGACCGGAGCGAGCATCAGCACGCGCGCCAGTTTGGCGACCACGGCGACCGTCAGGGCCCCGGAGCCCAGGGTGCCGCCGATGGCCACGACCTGCGCCACCTCGTGGGTGGCGGCGCCCGCCCACAGTCCCGCCTGGTGCTCGGTCAGGCCGAGCCATCCGGACGCCGCGGGCACCAGGGGAATCATGAGGGTGCCGAACAGGACCACCAGACCCACCGCCAGGGCCACGTCCTCCTCCTCCGCGTCGGTCACCCCGTCGACGGCGGCCACCGCGGCGGCCCCGCAGATGGAGAAGCCGCAGGCGATGAGCAGCCGCTGGGCCGGCGGCACCCCCAGCCGCGCACCGGCCCAGACCGTGACCAGCAGGCCGGCCCCCACGGTCGCCACCACGGTGAGCACCATGGGCAGCCCCAGGGCGACGATGTCCTGCAGGCCCAGCTGCAGACCCAGCAGCACGATCCCGATCCGCAGCACCCCCCGAGCGGCCAGGGCGATCCCCGGCGCGAGTCCCGCCGGCACGGGGAGGGCGTTCGCCACCACGGCGCCCAGCACGATCGCCACCGTCAGCGCGCCCACCGCCGGCACCACGGACGCCGCCAGCGTGGCCACGGCCATGCCCGCGGTGCAGAACGCCAGGCCGGGGAGCCAGACCAGCCGCGGCCGCCTCCCGGCCGCGGCTACGGGCAACACCCCGGACTCCAATGATGCGGAACTCATGGGTTTCATCGTGCCCGGGGCCCGGTGCGCCCACCAGCCGTCGGATCAGCCTGGGGGTATATCGTCACTGATATGGATTGGCCGGATCTGCGCGCCCTGGAGCTGCTCGTCGCCGTGGGCGAGCTGGAGAGCTTGAGCGCGGCCGCCCGCCGCACCGGCACCGCCCAGCCCAACGCCAGCCGGACGGTGGCGCGCCTGGAGCGGCGATGGGGGGTGCGGCTGCTGGAGCGCTCTCCCCGGGGAGCGGCGCTCACGCCCGAGGGGCGGCAGCTGGCGGCCTCGGCGGAGCGGGTGCTGGCCCGCTGCCGCCGGCTGCAGGAGGAGGTGGAGCGGGTGCGGGGCACGGCGGCCGGCCACGTCACCGCGGCCGCCTCGATCACGGTGGCCGAATACCTGGCCCCGGCCTGGTTGGCACAGTTCCGGCTGTCCCACCCCGAGGTCGACGTGCGGCTGCAGGTGTGCAACTCGGCAGAGGTGCTGCGGCGGATGACCGCCGGGGAGGCCGACGTCGGTTTCGTGGAGACCCCGCGGCTGCCCCACGGCCTGGGCGGAGCCGCCGTGGCCGTGGACCGGCTGCTGCTCGTGGTCACTCCCGACCACCGGTGGGCGGGCCGCTCCGACGGGATCGACGCCGCCGAGCTGGCCGCCGAACCGCTGGTGGTCCGCGAGGCCGGTTCCGGCACGCGCTCCACCCTGGACCAGGCACTGGCCGGGCACCCGCCGGTGCCCCCGGCCATGGAACTCAGCAGCAACGCCGCGGTGCTGGGCGCCGCCCGCGCCGGGGCGGGCCCGGCGGTGCTCAGCGAGCTGGTCGTGCGCGCCGAGGTCGATGCCGGGCGGCTGTTCACCGTCCCCGTGCGGGGATGCCGGCTCGAGCGCACGCTGCAGGCGGTGTGGCGGCCGCCCCTGACGCCGGGTCCGGTGACGGACCTGGTCACCATCGCCGTGTCCGGCTCCGTCTGACGGCCCACCGGCTCCGGATCGCGGCGGTGGCGGCGGTACGGGGGGGGCTGCCGGCCCCGGCCCGTGGCCACTCACGACGAGGACCCCGCGGCGGGCCGGATCAGCGCCGGTAGGTCTGGATGACCTGGGAGTCGTCCCTCCGCTCCCACCCGGCATCCTCGGCGGCCCGGTACTTCGCCTGGGCGGCGGTGATCATCGGGGCGTCGAAGCCGATGTCGTCGGCGATGTCCTTCACCAGGGTCGAGTCCTTCACGAAGATCCCGATGGTGCTCGTGACCTCGGCGTCGAGGCCGCGCAGCATGCGCGGGCCGCGGTCGGAGAGCATCCATGATCCGCCGGCGCCCCCGGCGACCGCGGGCAGCACCCTCTCCGGGTCCAGGCCGAGCTCTTCCGCGAGGGCGAGGGCTTCGGCGGCGGCCACGATGTGCACCGAGCACAGCAGCTGGTTGACCACCTTGTAGGACTGGCCCTGGCCGATCTCCGGGCCGCAGTCGACGACCGTGCCCAGGGTCTCGAGGACCGGTCGGACGCGGTCGACCACGGCGGGGTCGCCGGCGGCGAACAGGCTCAGCTGTCCGGTGACCGCCCGGGCGACCCCTCCGGTGACGGGGACGTCGAGCACGCGCACCGCCGGCGGGGCGGCCTCGGCGACCTCCCGCACCGCGGCGGGACCGACGGTGCTCATCACCACCAGGACGCTGTCGGCGGGCATGCGTCGGAGCACTCCCGTGTCGCCCAGCACGGCGGCCCGCAGCTGCTCGGGTGTGGCCACCATGCACACGACGACGTCCGCGGCCGCCGCCGATGCCGGGGTCTGCTCGGCCCGCACTCCCCGTGCGGCCGCCCTGGCCCGCTGCCCGGCGAAGGGGTCCACGCCGGTGACGTCGAACCCGGCGCCCTGGAGCTGCTCGGCCATCGGCAGACCGATGGCCCCGATGCCGATGAAGGTGATCCGGTGCGGTGGAACGGTCGGCATGGGAGCCTCCTGGGAGTGCGGGGGACGGGACGGGTTCAGACGAAGAGGTCGAGCAGCAGGCAGACGGCCAGCCCGATCACGGCGAACGTGGACTGGGCGAGCGTGTAGATCTTGAAGGTGCCCTTGGTCGTGAAGCCGAGCATCTGCTTGAAGATCCAGAAGGTGTTGTCGGTGACGTGCGCGCCGAACGCGGCACCGGTGCCGGCGGCCAGCAGGATCAGGATGGGTGCGGCCTCGATGGAGCCCATGATCGGGGCGAGCAGCGTGGCCGCGGTGATCGCGGCCACCGAGGCCGAGCCCTGCGCGATGCGCAGGACCGCGGCCACGGTCCAGGTGAGCAGCACCGGGATCGCGGCGTTGGCCTGGAACAGGGCGGCCATCATGTCGCCGACGCCGACCTCGGTGATGACCTGGCCGAGGGAGCCGGCCACGCCGGTGAACAGCAGGATCGAGCCGGAGGTCTGGGCGCCCCGGGTGAGCAGGTCGTCGATGCCGTCACGGGTCACGGCGGGGACCGCCAGGACGATGCCGATGAGCAGGCCGATGAGCAGGGCGACCACGGGGCTGCCGAGGAAGCCGAGGACGGGCAGCTCCTGCCCCAGGATCCCGGTGAGGGTGTTCAGGAGAATGAGGAGGATCGGCACGATCACGGGGAGCATGGCCACGACCAGCGGCATCTGCCGGGTCGGGGCGGTCACGGTCACGGTGCCCGCCGAGGTGGCGGCGACCTCGGTGGTGCCGACGGTGGTGGGGCCGGTCTCCCGCCGGTTCTCGAGGCGGGCCCGCTCCTCCTCGATCGACTCCCCGAAGATCGAGTCGTCGAAGCCCTGGTCCTGGTCCGTGGCCGGGTTGAAGATCTTTCGCATCAGCAGGTCGTGCACGAAGATGCTGGAGACGATGAAGAAGATGCCCAGCGGGATGCCCCACAGGAGCATGGTGCCGATGTCGACCCCGAGCGGGCCGGCGACGGCGATCGCCGCGACACCGGGGACCACGATCAGCAGTCCGACCTCGAGGCCGATCGCCAGTGACCCGGCCAGGGTCGCGAGGCTCTTGCCGGTCCGCTTGGCGATGGCACCGGCGATCGGCGCCAGGATCACCAGGGCGACGTCGAAGTAGATCGACGGGAAGATGATGCCCGAGGTCAGGCCCAGCACGTACGGGGACCGCTGGGGTCCGACGAGCTTGAGCAGCCCGTCGACGACGCGCTGCATGGTCCCGGTCGCCGTCAGCGTGGTGCCGATCATGACGCCGAAGCCGATGATCAGCCCCACCTCCGCCATCAACGCCCCGAAGCCGGTGTTGACCGCCGCCACCGAGGCCTCGAACCCCAGCCCGGCGGTGACGCCCAGGTACAGCGCGCCGACGACGAGCGCGACGACGGGATTGATCTTCGCCCAGACGATCATCAGGACGATGCCGATGACCGCGACGGCGAGGTGGATCAGGACGAGCGTGTCCATGTCTTCTCCTCTGCGGATGACGCCGGGCGGGCCGGCAGCCGGATGGTGGTCGGGCAGGGCGGTCGAACGGTCCCGCCCCAGGTGATCGGACCCCGGACGGGCCGCGTCGATCGGGGCTCGAGCGGCACCCGCGACGGGCACCGCTGCCCGGTCCGCACGGTCGCCCGTGCGGGGGCCGGGTCCACCGGAACAGCCTGCGTGGCAGCTCTGCCGCTTCTTCCCGCCGGGTCGTCCCTGCTCCCGATTTTGGTTGACTGTTAACAGTCAACTGGTGGTGTTGTGCAGTGTGGCACAGGACACATGGGGGGCGCAATGGTGGATTTCGCGTCAGGGCCCCGATCGAGGCGTCGGGGCCGAGGCGCTCCTGGGCCTCGGGGAAGCCGGTCCACCGGCGGGCCCCGCGAACTGCCGGGCCCGGCCGACGCGCCGAGGACGCGCAGCACCGGTCGTCACCGGAGGCGGCGTGGCGGAACACAGGCGGCCCGAGCCCGGCCGACCGCCGGGCGGTGCGCACGGTCGTCCCCGCACGGCCGTCGATGCGCCCCGGTCAGCCCGGGGCCCGCCGTGGCGTCATCGGCGTCATCGCCCCGTGGGCGGGCACCCCCGGTCGGGGCAGCGCCGCACCCCGGGAGAGGTCGGCGGGGGCGGCGTCCCGCGGGCGGCAGCTCCGCGTCCGGGCGGTCAGGAGACGAGGTTGGCGGCGGCCTCGTCCATGTGGGAGAGCATGTAGTCGGCGGCCTCCGAGGCGTCCCCGGCCGCGATGACGTCGACGATGGCAGTGTGCCGGTCCACGCGCATGTTGCCCACGGCCCGCTCCATGCCGGCCCACATGAACGACATCCGGATGGATCCTTCGAGGGCCTTCCAGGAGTGCAGCAGCATGGCATTGCCCGTCAGCCGGCACAGCGTGCGGTGGAAGTGCAGATCCGCCTCGATCCGCTCCTCGAGCGTGTGGTCGACGGCCTCGTCCATGGCCCGCACCGCCTCGCGCAGCGTGCCCACGGCCGCGTCCCGGTGCTCCGCCCGGCTGAGCGTCCGCACGGCCAGGGACTCCAGGGCCGCCCGGACCGCGAAGATGTCGACGATCTCCTTGGCGTCCAGGCTGCGCACGGACAGCCGGCCACGAGCCCCCGCGGCGATGAGCCCCTCCTGCTGCAGCTGGCGCATCGCCTCGCGCAGGGTGCCCCGGCTGATCTGCAGGCGCTCGGACAGTTCCGTCTCCACCAGGTGGGTGCCCGGAGGCAGCTCCCCGGTGGTGATCGCCCGGCGCAGTGCCGTCAGGGCCTGTTCGCGCAGGTTCACCTTGGCCAGTCCGGCCAGGGCCGCGGTCTGAGAGGTCATCGTGGTCGTCCTTCGGAGACTGGGAGGTGGAACCGGTCGGCACCGCCGACCGTGGAGGCCCGCTTCGTCGATCATACGGTGCCGGTTAACCGTCGACCGAGGGAAACGGACGGACGCCCTTTCTCGGCGCGTACGTCATCTTTGTTGACTGTCAACAGTTGAACGACGTACTGTGATGCCTACCACAGCACCTGCCGGCGGACACCGTTCCGGGCGGAACGGGACTCCTGCTCCACGACCGGCAGATCCGACCACCACCACACGAGGGGAAACCCATGCAGCCAGAGACTGAGGTCGCTCCGGTCGAGCCCGAGCGCCTGCAACGGATCAAGGAGGCGGCCTTCCGCATCCGCACCAACGCCCTGATCCAGGCGGAGGTCCAGGGCCAGGGCTACATCGGCCAGGCACTGGACATCGCCGACGTGCTGGCGGTGCTCTACACCGACCAGCTGAACCTGCGCCCGGAAGACCCGGAGTGGGAGGGCCGCGACCGGTGCCTGCTCTCGATCGGCCACTACGCCATCGCCCTCTACGCCGCCCTGGCGGAGGCGAAGTTCCTGCCCCTGGAGGAGCTGGAGACCTACGCGACCGACGACTCCCGGCTGCCGATGTCGGCCATGGCCTCCTACACCCCCGGGGTGGAGATCTCCGGAGGATCACTGGGGCACGGCCTGGTCATCGCCAACGGTGTGGCCCTGGGGCTCAAGCGCAAGAACAACGACGCCTTCGTCTACAACATCCTCTCGGACGGGGAGCTCAACGAGGGCTCCACCTGGGAGGCCGCCGCCGTGGCCGCCCACCACGAGCTGGACAACCTGATCGCGATCGTGGACTTCAACGACCAGCAGGCCGACGGCAAGAGCCAGTCCATGCTGGGCATGGAGCCGATCGAGGGCAAGTTCGAGTCCTTCGGCTGGATCACCCGCCGGGTCGACGGCAACGACGTGGCCGCCGTCCTGACCGCGCTGGAGGAGCTGCGCGGCATCGAGGCCGGCCGGCCGCGGTGCCTGATCGCCAACACCAAGCTCGGCAAGGGCGTGGACTTCCTGGAGAGCCGCGAGAAGCTGCACTTCATGACCGTCGCCGCCGACGAGTGGACCAAGGCCCATGACCGGCTGAAGGAGTCGTCCCAGGCATGAACACCACCCCGAACACCACCCCGACCACCCTGCAGAAGAAACGGCTGACCTCGGACGCGATGAGCGCGTCCCTGGCCCGGGAGGGACAGCGGAGCACCGCGGCCCCGCTGGGCCACGCCCTGGTGGAGCTGGCCGAGCGCGACGAGAGGGTCGTGGGCCTGTCGGCCGATCTGGCCAAGTACACCGACCTGCACATCCTGCGCGACGCGATGCCCGACCGGTTCTACCAGGTCGGCATGGCCGAGCAGGCCCTGCTCGGGGCCGCGGCGGGGCTGGCGATGGAGGGCTTCGTGCCCTTCGCCTCCACCTACTCCGTCTTCGCGACCCGCCGGGCCTACGACTTCCTGTGCCTGGACATCGCCGAGGCGAACCTCAACGTGAACATGGTCTGCGCCCTCCCCGGGCTGACCACCGGGTACGGGCCCTCGCACCAGGCCACCGAGGACGTCGCGATCCTGCGCGGAATGCCCAACCTCACCATCGTGGACCCCTGCGACGCGGTGGACATCGAGCAGGCCGTGGGGCAGCTGGCCGCCCACGACGGGCCGACCTACATGCGCATCCTGCGCGGGAAGGTGCCGCGGGTGCTCGACGAGTACGACTACACCTTCGAGCTCGGCAAGGCCAAGCTGCTGCGCGACGGGGCCGAGGTGCTGCTGATCTCCACGGGCCTGATGACCGAGCGGGCCCTGGAGGCCGCCAAGGTCCTGGAGGCCGACAAGGTCGACGTCGCCGTGCTGCACGTGCCCACCCTCAAGCCCCTGGACGAGGCGACCGTCCTGGCCGAGCTCGCCAAGGACCGCCTGGTGCTGACCTGCGAGAACCACACCGTCATCGGCGGTCTCTTCGACGCGGTGGCCCACACCGCCGTCCGCGACGGCGTGCTGCGCCAGATCACCCCGATCGGCCTGCCGGACGAGTTCCTCGACGCCGGGGCCCTGCCCACCCTCAACGACCGCTACGGGGTCTCCACCACCAGGATCGCCGAGAAGGTCAGATCCCTGCTGCACCCGCGGCGCACCGAGGCCGTGGGCTGACCCGGGCGCGCCACCGGGCACCGCAGCGAGGGCCGGACGGAGAGAGTCTCCGTCCGGCCCTCGCTGCTGCAGGTCGTGGGGACGGTCAGCGCGGCATCCTCCACACGGTGTGCTCGGAGGCCTGGACCATCGTCCGGTCGCACAGGGGCTCGTCGAGGACCCACAGCACGCCCAGCCGGGGGCAGACCGCGTCGACCTCCCCGCGGCAACGAACCGTGTCCCACTGCCGGATCTCGACGACGTCGCCGGCACGCAGCTCGGACATGTGATGGACCCGCACACCCGCTGCAGATGGGCGGGCGTGCGCGGCGGAGCGGAACCGGGCGGAGCGAGGCATGGTGGTCTCCTGGGATGCGATGCGGCCGCCTCCCCGCGGGTGCGGGGAGGCGGCGGTCACGGGCGGGACGGGACGCTCAGTGCATGTGGCTCCCGCCGTTGATGTCCAGCGTCACCCCGGTCAGGTAGGAGGAGTCCTCGGCGGCGAGGAAGGTGATCGCCGCGGCGACCTCCTCGGTGGTGGCCGTGCGCCCCACCGGGATGCCCGCCGCGATGGCGGCCTCCTGCTCGTCCGTGCTGCCCACCCGGATGTTGGTGTCGACCGCGCCGGGGGTCACGGCGTTGACCGTCACCCCGGTCGGGCCCAGCTCGCGGGCCAGCGCCTTGGTGAACCCCAGGACGGCGGCCTTGGCCGCGGAGTAGGGCACCTTCCCGAAGACCCCACCGCCGCGCTGTGCGGAGACCGACGACATGTTGACGACCCGGCCCCACCCCTGCTCGATCATCCCGGGCAGGAAGGCCTTGGTGACGAGGTAGGTCCCGGTGGCGTTGACGTCCATGACCCGGTGCCACAGCTCGAGGGTGGTGTCCAGGAAGTCCACCGGGGAGGTGATCCCGGCGATGTTCACGACGGCACCGACCGGCGGGAGAGCGCCGGCGGCCACCTCGGCGGCCACGGCGTCGTGGGCGGCGGTCACGGAGGCCTCGTCCGCGACGTCGACCGCGTGGCCGAAGGCGGGCACGCCGCAGTCCCGTCCGATCTCCTGGGCGGCCCGGGCGGACCTCTCGCCGTCGAGGTCGAGGATCACCACCGCCCAGCCGTCGCGGGCGAAGCGGCGGGCGGTGGTGGCTCCGATGCCCTTCTCGGAGGTCGCCCCGGTGATGACGGCGGTGCGCTGGGTGGTCGACATGATGCTCCTCGGGATGAGAGTGGAGGGGGCCGGCAACGGGGTGGTGTCGTACTCGGCGGGGCCGTGTCCGCAGCCGGTGGATCGATGTGCTGCACATCACGCTACGTCGGTTTACTGTCAACAGTCAACATATAGTCGCGGTGTCGTCCCGGTACCTTGTCGATGACGCCGCAGCTCGGCGGCGCCTGGAATGCTGAGGAGATGACCTCACCACAGCTGCCCTCTGCCCCGGTGTCCTCGTCGGCCCGTGGAACGACCGTTGCGGCCGGCCCGGACGCCACCGGGCACGTCCTCGTGCTACCCGGCGGCGGCTACGCCGGGCACGCGGAGAACGAGGCGGAGCCCGTCGCCGCGTGGCTCCGTCGGCTCGGCCTGTCAGCGAGCGTGCTCCGCTACCCGGTGCGCACCGCCCACCCCGCCCCGCTGGACGCCGTCCGGGCCGAGATCCGCGCCCTCAGGTCCAGCGGCGTGGAGCGGATCGCTCTGCTGGGATCCTCCGCGGGCGGACACCTGGCCGGCCACGCCGCACTGACCGCGCCGCCGGGCGCCCCCGAGCGGGTCGACGCGGCGATCCTGTGCTATCCGGTGGTCTCCATGGAACTCGACACCCACCAGGGCAGCCGGCGAGAGCTCCTCGGCGCCGACCCCAGCGCCGCGGCGCGGACCGCGACGTCGCTGGACCGCCTGGTGACGGCGGATGCTCCCCCGTTCTTCATCTGGCACACCGCCGACGACGCCTCGGTGCCGGTGCAGCACTCCTATCTGCTGGCCCAGGCGCTGGCACGCGCCGGCACACCCCACGCCCTGCACGTCTTCCCCGAGGGGCCGCACGGTCTCGGGCTCGCCACGGGCAGCGGAGAGCCCGAGGCCTGGCCGGAGCTGTGCGCCTCCTGGCTGGCCGCGCTGGGGTGGCGGGCAGGCCGACGCGGGCGGTGAAGGCCCCCGGGGGTCGTCGGCGCCGATGCCGGTGTCCTCCCCGGAGGACCGGGCAGGTCCGGTGCCCTACGTGCGATGCAGGGCCTCGGCCTCGCGGCGGGCCAGCACGCTGTGCTTGCGGGAGTAGACGAAGTAGACGACGAACCCGATGCCCATCCACACGAGGAACCGGATCCAGGTGGCTCCGGTGAGGTTCAGCATTAGGTAGATACAGGTCAGGACCGCCAGGATCGGCACGATGGGCACGAACGGCACCCGGAACGACCGGGGCAGGTCGGGCCGGGTGCGGCGCAGCACGATGACGCCCACGGACACGACGACGAAGGCGGCCAGGGTGCCGATGTTGACCAGTTCCGCCAGGGTGGTCAGGGGGACGAACGCGGCGATCACGGCGATGACGACGCCGGCGATGACCGTGGTCCGGCGCGGGGTCCGGAAACGGGGGTGCACCCGGGCCGGGGACGCGGGCAGGAGACCGTCGCGGGCCAACGCGAAAACTCACCCGGGTCTGGCCGAGGAAGAGGATCATGGCCACGACGATCAGCCCGATGCACGCCCCGACGGCCATGATCCCGCCCACCCACGGTGCGCCCACAGCGGTGAAGGCGGTCGGCTCCAGCCCGAGGAGGGTCTGGGCGGGCGGGATGGAAGGGCTCCAGTTCGCCACGTTGACGAAGCCGATGCCCACCACTCCGGGGCTCCGAGGTTCTTCTCGAGCTTGTGCTCGGGTTCTTCGGTGCCTTGGACGGACTGCTCGATGGACTTGGCCCGGAAGACGCTCATGGGAACCCCTGACGCAAGGACCGCACGGCCCGTTGGGAGCGGAGCCCACTCCTCACGCCGTGCTCCGTGTCCTGTGCGGAGCACATGTCGCCCGCGCCCGCCGCGCGGAGGGCGTCGCGCCCGGAGCAGGGACGTCCGCTCGTCGAGGGACCCGGCAAAGATGTGTCGCGACCGTGCTCGCGCCGGGCGGGGCCAGTACGCTCGGGAATCATCGCCTTCGCCAACGGCTGCCGAAGGCTCTCCCGCCCCGCACAGGGCCATGACAGGCGAGGTCTTCCATGCACGCGAACAATGCCCAGAACACGAGGAGCCCCCGGTCCGTCCTGCGCCGGATGCCCGTGGACCTCGTCGAGGAGGAGAGCAAGCACGGCGTGCTCAACAAGAGCCTGGGACTGTGGCAGCTCACGGCGATCGGCGTGGGCGGCATCATCGGGGTCGGCATCTTCTCCCTGGCCGGGCTCGTGGCGCACGGTGACCCGGACAACCCCGGGGTCGGCCCCGCGGTGCTGATCTCGTTCCTGATCGCCGGCCTGGCCTCCGCGGCCGCGGCCCTGTCCTACGCCGAGTTCGCCGGGATGATCCCCCGGGCCGGATCGGCCTACACCTACGGGTTCGTGGCCCTCGGGGAGATCATCGGCTGGTTCATCGGCTGGGACCTGCTGCTGGAGTACATCGCCATCGTCGCCGTGGTGGCGATCGGCATCTCCGGCTACGTGGGCGCGTTCCTGTCCGGGTTCGGCCTCGAGCTGCCGGCCTGGATGACCTCCACGCCGGACCAGGGCGAGGGCGGGATCATCAACCTCCCGGCCATCCTGATCTGCCTGCTCGTGACCTTCATCCTCAGCCGCGGCACCAAGACCTTCGGCCGTTTCGAACTCATCGCGGTGGGCATCAAGATCCTGCTGATCCTGTTCATCGTCGGGCTGGGCATCTTCTACATCAACACCGGCAACTACAACCCGTTCATGCCCACCGGGCTGGGTCCCGTGCTCACCGGCGCCGCCACGGTCTTCTTCGCCGTGTTCGGCTACGACGCGATGAGCACCGCCGCCGAGGAGGCCGAGGACGGCAAGAAGCACATGCCCAAGGCCATCATCCTGTCGCTGGTCATCGCGATGCTGCTCTACGTCGCGGCGACCCTCGTCCTCACCGGGATGCAGAACTACCGCGACATCGACCCCGAGGCCGGGTTCGCCTCCGCCTTCAACGGCGTGGGCCTGCCGGTGATCGCCTCCATCATCTCCGTGTTCGCCGTGCTGTCGATCCTCACCGTGATGCTCACCTTCCTGCTCGGGGTCACCCGCGTGTGGTTCTCCATGAGCCGCGACGGACTGCTGCCGGGCTGGTTCGCGCACACCGACCACAACGGCACCCCGCAGCGGGTGACCTGGATCGCCGGGATCGCGTCGGCGGTGCTCGCCGGGATCTTCCCGATCCGCGCGGTCGCCGACCTGACCAACATCGGCATCCTCTCGGCCTTCGTCGTGGTGTGCGTGTCGGTGATCCTGTTCCGCTACACCCGCCCCGAGACCCCGCGCACCTTCCGTCTGCCGTGGATGCCCGTGGTGCCGGCCTTCGGCGTCCTCGCCTCGCTCTTCCTGATGCTGCAGCTGCACTGGGAGACATGGCTGCGCTTCGGGGTGTGGCTGCTCATCGGCCTGGTCATCTACTTCTTCTACGGCCGCCGGCACTCCGTCCTGAACCCGGACAGCCCCAACTACCGCCACGACCTCGCCGTGCGCGACTGACCGCACCGCAGTTCGTCGCGAGCGCCCCGGGCCAGGAGCCCGGGGCGCTCGCCGTTGCCCGGGCCCTCGGGGGCACGGCCGGGATCCCATGGGCGTAAAGGAACCGTCAAGAGCCGGCACGCAGGGGTGGTCGCGGGCGTACCGTCGCATCCGATCGAGCGGTTGAGGATGCGCGTGAAGGACGAGGACATGACGACTTTGAGCCGGCCCCCCGAGGAGCTGTGGGTGCCCAGACCACCGACGTCGGTGCGGTTGCGACGGTGGTTGCTGCACGACGTGCCGGAACCGGGCGGGCTGCGCCACGGGCCCTACGGGAGGTCCCGCCACCACGAGAAGCGGCATCTCTGGTGGCAGGTGATGTGCCTGACCGGGGTGGACTACTTCTCCACCCTGGGCTACCAGCCGGCCATCGCGGCGCTGGCGGTCGGCGTGCTGTCCCCGCTGGCCACCCTGGTCCTGGTGCTGGTGACCCTGCTGGGCGCGCTGCCGGTCTATCGCCGGGTGGCCGCCGAGAGCCCGCACGGGTCCGGGTCGATCGCGATGCTGGAACGCCTGCTGCCGCACTGGCGCGGGAAGCTCTTCGTGCTGGGGCTGCTGGGGTTCGCCGTCACCGACTTCATGATCACGATGACGCTCTCGGCCGCCGACGCCACCGCGCACCTGGTCGAGAACCCCCTGTTCCCGCAGGAGTGGCAGGGCGAGGAGGTGGGCATCACCCTGGTGCTGCTGGCCGGCCTGGCCGCGGTCTTCCTGCGCGGCTTCCGGGAGGCCATCGGCGTGGCGGTGCTCGTGGTGTCCGTCTACCTGGCGCTCAACGCCGTGCTGATCGTCGTGTGCCTGGCCGAGGCCCTGACCCACCCCGTGTGGGTGGGCAACTGGTGGGAGGCCCTGACCACCTCCCACGGCAACCCCGTCCTCGCGGTGGCGGCGGCGCTGCTGGTCTTCCCCAAGCTGGCCCTGGGCCTGTCGGGCTTCGAGACCGGGGTGGCGGTCATGCCGCAGGTGCGCGGCGGGGAGTTCGAGACCGAGGAGAACCCGGCAGGGCGGATCCGGGGCACCCGCCGGCTGCTGACCACCGCGGCGGTGATCATGAGCACCTTCCTGCTGACCTCGAGCTTCGCCACGGTGGTGCTGATCCCCGGCCACGAGTTCCGGCCCGGCGGTGAGGCCAACGGGCGCGCGCTGGCCTACCTGGCCCACGGGCAGCTGGGCATGGTCTTCGGCTCGGTCTACGACCTCAGCACGATCGCGATCCTGTGGTTCGCGGGGGCCTCGGCCCTGGCGGGGCTGCTGAACCTGGTCCCGCGCTACCTGCCCCGCTACGGGATGGCCCCGCAGTGGGCCAGGGCCCGCCGGCCGCTGGTGCTGGTGTTCGCCCTGATCGCGTTCGCCGTCACCGTGGCCTTCGACGCGGACGTCGACGCCCAGGGCGGGGCCTACGCCACCGGGGTGCTGGTGCTGATGACCTCGGCGGCCGTCGCGGTGACCCTGTCCGCCCGGGCGCGCAAACAGCGGTGGGCCGCCCTGGGGTTCGGGGTCATCGCCGTGGTCTTCGTCTACACCACCGCGGCGAACGTCGTGGAACGGCCCGAGGGCATCCGCATCGCCTCGCTGTTCATCCTGGGGATCGTGGTGGTGTCCTTCCTCTCCCGGGCCCGGCGCTCCTTCGAGCTGCACGCCACCCGGGTCCGTCTCGACGCGGCGGCCCTGGAGTTCGTGGCCGCCGAGGACGGCCGGCCCATCGAGATCATCGCCCACGAGCCCCACCGCCTGGACGGGACGGCCTACGCCAAGAAGCTCACCGCGGCCCGGGCGGTCAACCACCTGCCGGCGGAGGAGGACGTCGTGTTCCTGGAGGTCGTGGTCGACGACTCCTCGGAGTTCGAGACCGCGCTCGACGTCCGCGGCATCACCCGCCACGGCTACCGGGTGCTCGAGGTCCACGGCCCGGCGGTGCCGAACACCATCGCCTCGGTGCTGCTGCACCTGCGCGACGTCACCGGGCAGATGCCCCACATCTACTTCCGGTGGACCGAGGGCCACCCGGTGACCAATCTGCTGCGCTTCCTCGTGCTCGGGGAGGGAGAGATCGCCCCGGTCACCCGGGAGGTGCTGCGCCAGGCCGAACCCGTGGTGGCCCGCCGGCCCTGGGTGCACGTCGGCTGAGGCCCGGCCGTCAGGGATCGAAGCGGTGGCCCAGCCCGGGCTCGGTGATCAGGTGCCGGGGCCGGGCCGGGTCCGCCTCCAGCTTCCGGCGCAGCTGACCCAGGTACACCCGCAGGTACTGGGTCTCCTTCACCCGGGCCGGCCCCCAGACCTGCTCCAGCAGCTGCCGGTGCGGCACCAGCCGGCCCGGGGTCCGGACCAGCTCCTCCAGGATCTTCCACTCGGTCGGCGTCAGCCGCACCTCCTCCCCGTCGCGCACCGCACGGCGGGCCGGGAAGTCCAGGGTGAAGCTGTCGGTGTCCACCCGCCCGGCCTCCGGCGCGGACCGGCCCCGCCGGATCACGGCCCGCAGGCGGGCCAGCAGCTCCTCCAGCCCGAACGGCTTGGTGACGTAGTCGTCGGCCCCGGCGTCCAGGGCGGCGACCTTCTGCCCGGAGGCGTGCCGGGCGGAGAGCACCAGGATCGGCGTCCCCGCCGCCGCACGCACCCGCCGGATGAACATCTGGCCGTCCATGTCCGGGAGCCCCAGGTCCAGCACCACCGCGTCCACCGGCGCCTCCGCGAGGGAGGCCAGGCCGCTGCTGCCCGTGGGGGCCGTGACCACGGTGTACCCGTGGGCCTCCAGCGCGAGCTGGAGCGCTCGCCGCAGGGGGCGTTCGTCCTCCACCACCAGCACCGTCGTCACCGCCCCGCCTCCCCGGCCGGTCCGGTCGGCTGGAGGGCGGCCGCCGGCAGGCGCAGCACCATCGTCAGGCCCCCGCCGGGGGTCCGCTCCGCGTGCAGCGTCCCGCCCATCGCCTCGGCCAGCCCGCGGGCCACGGCCAGCCCGAGGCCCACCCCGGGGAGCCCGCCGGTGTCGTCGAAGCGCTGGAACGGGACGAAGAGCTCCTCCAGGTCCTCCGGCACCGGCCGGGAGCCGGTGTCGACCACCCGTAGCTCTCCCCTCGACGCCCCGTCCACCTCGACCGGGCCCCCGGCCACCAGGGTGATCCTCGAGCCCGGGGCGTGCCGGGCGGCGTTCTCGGCGAGGTTGGCGAGCACCCGCTCCAGCAGGCCCGCGTCCGCGACCACCGCCGGAGCGGCGGCGGCCACCTGCACCTCCACCGCATCCGCCGGCACCGAGCGCAGGGCGCCCGGCAGCACGTCCCGCCACCGGAGCGGCCCCAGCACGGCGCCCACCGCCTGCCCGGTGATCCGGGACATGTCCAGCAGGTTCTCCACCATCACCTCCAGCTGCTCCGCGTAGTCCTGCGTGGTCTCCAGCAGCTCCCGCTGCTGCGCCGGACCGAACCGCGCCCGCGGTGACAGGAGGCTGCTCACCGCCAGCCTGATCCCGGCCAACGGGGTGCGCAGGTCGTGGCTGACCGCCTGCAGGATCGAGGTGCGCATCTTGTTGTCCTGGGCCAGCACCTGGTTCTCGCGCCTGCTCACGACCAGCTGCTGGCGGTCGCGCACCGCGATGATCTGCGCCGTGAACGCCTGCAGCAGCTCCCGCTCTCCGGCGGAGAGCTCCCGGCCGCGCAGCACCAGCAGCGTCCGCTCGTCCACGGCCTCCCCCTGGCCGGCCTCCGGGGAGACCGGGGGCCGGCCCGCTGCGCCCCACAGCTCCCAGCGGGGCCCGTCGCCGGAGCCGCTCCGCACGGACCCGGACCGGACGAACAGCGCGACCCCCTCCAGAGCGAACACCTCTCGGGCCTGCTCCAGCAGGCTCAGCACCGGGTCCTCGGCCGCCACCACGACCATGGCCAGCCGGTTGAGCACCGCGGCCTCCGCCCCGGCCCGCCGCGCCTGCGCCAGGCGCCGCGCCGACGCGTCCACCACCACCGCCACGGCCCCCGAGACCACCACGAAGCACACCAGGGACACGACCGTCGCGGCGTCGTGGATGAACAGGGAACCCCTCGGGTCCACCATGAAGTAGTTCAGCACCAGGCTGCTCCACAGCGCCGCCAGCAGGCCCGGACCGATCCCGCCCACCAGCGCCACCGCCACCGCCCCGGTGAGCTGCACCAGCGAGGCCGTGGCCAGGTTCGCCTCCCACACCGCCATCAGCAGACCCTGCACCACCGCCGGCAGCACCACGGCGAGCACCGACCCGGCGGCCACCCTGCGCCGGCCCAAGCCCCTCGGCCGGATCGCCGCTAGAGCGGGACTGCGGTGCGCGCGCTTCGACATGCCACCGTCATACCACTCCCCGCGCACCGGCCGGACCACGCACTCCGGCGAGCGGCCACGCCTCGCGGGCCGGCCTCCGGGGGCGGACCGTGCTCAGAGGGCCGTGCGGCCGGTGGAGGGGTCCTCGCCTCTGCGCATCAGCGGCAGGCCCTCGATCCGGTGGGCCACGGCCCCCAGGGCGGTGCTGACCGAGCGCAGGACCGGTGCGCCGCGTCCGGGCCCGCGCAGGACGGCTGCGTCCACGAGGTCCCGCACCCGGTCGAGCACCGACAGCGGCAGGGCCGCGATCACGTTGCCGGGCGGGCGCCGGGCCACGACGGGGTGGGCGCGGGTGGGGGCGGTGCGGCGGAGCACCTCCCAGGCCAGGCCCAGCCCGATCAGCCGTCCCGGGCCCAGCAGCCGCTGCAGCCGGGGCAGCAGCACGTCCTCCTCGTCGCGCACGTCCTCGCGGAGCACCTCGACCAGCCGGGCCAGCACGGCCTGCCGCTGCGGGTCACCCGCGTCGAGGGTCTCCAGGGCGGTGACCAGCTCGTTGACCTCCTGGTGCTCCTGCTCCACCTGCAGGGTCAGCTCGTGCCCGTCGGGCAGGACCCGGCGCATCACGGGCCACAGCACGGACTCCTCGGCGAAGGCGTGCGGGAACACCAGGCGGTAGATCCGCAGCAGCACCTGCCCCTGGCCGGTGGCCTCGGCCTCCTCGAGCTGCCGCAGCAGCCGGTCGAGCTCGATGTGGTCCTTCTGCTGCCGGGTCAGCACGCTCAGCCGCCCGCCGAGCTCGGCGACGGTCTGGTCGGCGATGGATCGCGTCATGACAACCCTTTCAGGACGTGCCCGGGCGGGGAACGGCAGGGGCCTCGGGGCGGGCCGTGGCGCGGGCACCGCCGAGGCCTTCCCGCCGTGGTGGTGGGCCCTCACGGACGGCCCCTGCACGACATGGTAGGCCCGCTGCGTCGGATGTCGACTCCCGGCAGGGGCTCCGGCGGGGGCACCGGAAGCCGGTCCTCGCCCCCTCGGTGCCGGGCTCGATCCGGACGCACCGTGTCGGGGCCGCGAGCAGCCCCGCTCCCGGCGGAGGGGAGGCGCCCCCTGGATGCGACCGGGCGAACACCGTGGCCCGTGCCGTCCCCTGTTGCGGGGACACGCAGGGCGCATCCCGCCCTTCCGGGCCGAGCAGGCCGTATGGTTCTCAGGTCATGAACGATGCCCACCGTGGTGCCTTCAGCACCGCCGACGCCGGGGAGGCCGCCGAGACCCTGAGCCGGCTCATCGGCCGCGCCCAGGTCCACGCACCCGCCGACGACCGCTTCCAGCTCACCCTGTCCTGGGCCGCGGCCGGTCCGGTGATGGCCAGGCGGGCCCAGGTGGGACGGGGCTCGACGGTGCGGATGGCCGTGGAGTCCCCGCAGACGATCAACATCGCCCAGGTGGGCGCAGGGGCCATGACGGTGCGCACCGGAGGCGAGCAGCACCGCCTCGGCCCCGCACCGCGCCTGATGCCCCGGGGACGGTTCAGCTCCAGCATGGAGGCCACCGACCTGACCATCGTGGCCCTGGACCACGCCTGGGTGCAGGACCACGCGGGTGAGCTGCTGCAGCAGGAGGACTTCCGGCTCCGGCTCACCGGCGTCGGCCCCCACCACCAGGCCGCCGCCGACCACTGGACCCGCACCGTGGACCACCTGCGCGCGGTCCTGAACGATCCCGAGGCGGTCACGGTGCCCCTGATCCGCGCCGAGGCCCAGCGGCGGGTGGCCGCCGCCCTGCTCGGCTGCTTCCCCAGCACCTTCACCGACCAGGCCCTGCCCGAGGAGGCCGCCACGCGCCTGCCCGGTCCCGTCCGGCGGGCAGTGGCCTACATCGACGAGCACCTGGGGGAGCCCGTCGACCTGACCCACCTCGCCGCGGCCGCCCGCCTGCCGGCCCATCAGCTGGTCCTCGCCTTCCGCCGGCACCTGGGCACCACCCCGGGGGGCTATCTGCGCACGGCCCGGCTGGACGTGGCCCACCGGGAGCTCCGGGCGGCCGACCCCACCCGTGGGGACACCGTGGGGGCGATCGCCCACCGGTGCGGCTTCCCCCACCTGGCCCGGTTCACCACGGAGTACCGCACCCGGTACGGCTGCACCCCGACGGAGACCCTGCACTCCTGAGCGGCTTCCCGGTCCGCCGCCGACCACAGGCCGGCGGGCCCGCACCGGGACACACGGAGCGCCGGTCGACACGCCGCACCGGACCCGGCCGCAGGACGACCACGCCGCCGGCGGACTGCCGGGGCGCTCATCGCCCCAGGGTGGTTCTGGGAGGCACCCCGTAGGCGGCCCGGTAGTCGGCGGCGAAGCGCCCCGGGTGGGTGAAGCCCCACCGGGCGGCGACCGCCGCCACGGTCACCCCTGCGGCGGGGTCGGACTCCGCCAGCTCGGCGTGCGCGGCGGCCAGCCGCAGGCTCCGCAGATGGCCCATGGGGGTGGTCTCCAGGTGCCGGGCGAAGGCGGCCTGCAGTCCGCGCGGGCTCATTCTGGCCGCCGCCGCCACATCGGCCAGGGTCAGCGGGTCCGACAAGTGCTCCTCCATGTGCGCGATCGCCCGGCGCACCCCACCCGGCACCCGGTCGGAGTCCGACGGCTGGGCCGGTTGGTCCAGGAAGGTGCTGGGAAAGGTGTGCAGCACCGCGGTCGCCGCCGACCGGAACGCCTCCTGCCGCAGCAGGGGGTGGGACATGGCGTCGCTGTCGAGCTGGTCGCGGCCCAGGGCGGTGATGAGCCGGGCCAGGTACTGGGCCATCGACGCGCTCACCGGTGCTCCGCCGTGGAAGTGCAGCTCGAAGTCCTCCCGGCCCAGCAGTCCGGCCGCGTGGTCCTGGACGGCGCTGAAGTCCAGGGACAGGCTCAGCAGCCCCAGCTCGTCCCAGCGGCAGGCGTAGGGACGCACCGGGAACAGGAACGGCCCCCGCCCCGGGCGGGTGCGGGTCTGGTCGGTGAACCCCAGCGCCCCATCGTAGACCTGCCCCACCCGCACGATGCCGGTGGCGTCGACCAGCGCCCCGGTCGGGGCGCCCTGCAGCCGGGCCTGCTCCAGGTGCAGCCCCTCGACCCCGCGCACCGCCTGGGCCATCCGGAAGGGTGTGGTCCGGTCGACCTCGATCCGCCGGATCGCGTACACCCGCTCGAGGACCTCGATGCCGGCCTCCGGGTCCTGGGTCGTGAACGACAGGCGCCGGGGACCGGATGCCCCCAGGGGCGAGTTCGTCGGGATTGCGGTGGGCATGGGCCCGAGACCTCCCACAGGTCAGATCACGCACCGGCCGGCCGTCTGCTCGACCGTTGCGCTCAGGATATGGACCGCCCGCCCCGTCGGCAATCCGCCCCCTGCCGGGCGCACCCCGTCTGCTCCCCGGGGGCGGCCGTCCGCGGCAGGCGACGTGCCGCACACCGTCCCCGCCCCGGCATGGCCCCCAGCGAACGCGGACTCGCCGGGAACGACCACCCACGGACGGCTGCGAAATTGTCCTGCCACTTCGTGCGTTTCCTGGCCTGTCCTGCGTAAAGTGGACAGTGACGCACGTGGTTCCCGCACGATGCGCCGCGAGGTCCAGGACACTGCGTGCCGTGGGCCTCCCCCGCTCTTCGCGGGCCGCGCCCCTCGCGGCCCGCGAAGAGCGGGCCCCCGGGGGCTGGACCGGTGGACGTGCTCGTCGGTGCGCCCGTGCCGGCCGGGGTCATCGGCACGTCCCGCCATCTCGCCGCCTCCGCCCGAGACGTGCGGCACCGGCGGAGCCGATCGGGAGCCTCAGCGGTCGAGCGTCCAGCGCGGAGCGACCCCGTAGGCGGCGCGGTAGGCGCCGGCGAAACGGCCCGGGTGGGTGAAGCCCCACCGGGTCGCGATCGCCCCGACCGTCTCCCCGGTCGTGGGATCCCCCCGGAGGAGGTCCTCGTGCGCTCCGGCCAGCCGCACCCGCCGGAGATGCTGGGCGGGGGTGAGGCCCGCGGGGTGGTTGGCGCGGAAGGCCCGCACCAGGGCGGTGGTGGTGGTGTCCGCGGCCCGGGCGGCGTCCTCGACGGTGATGGGCAGGTGGGCGTTGTCGTCGAGGAAGGCCACCGCGATCCGGAAGCGGCGGACCTGGGCGGCCATCGACAGGGACCGGGTCTCACGGTCCCCGCTGAGCGGGAAGCACTCGAGCATGCCCACGGCCAGGCGGCGGGTGAGGTCGCTGCGCACCAGCGGCTCGTCGAGGAGCGCGGGGACCGCGGCGTCGGCGGCCCACCGGGCCAGCCCGGACCAGTACCGCCCCAGGGCCGGAGTGGTCGGGCGGGAGGAGACGAAGGCCACCGGCACGCGCTCCAGGCCGTAGACGGTGTCGGCGATCTCCTGCAGCACCCCGGCGGTGAGATAGACGTTGGTGGCCACCAGGGCTCCGGCCACGACCAGGGCCGGGTGCCCGGGACGGAACAGCACCGGCTCCCCCAGCCCGGAACCCTGGTCGTCGGAGGTCGACCAGTCGTAGCGGGCCCCGCGCACCTCGACCACCCCGAAGACCTCGGTGTCGCCCCAGGTGGAGAACTCGCCCCCCATGGACAGGCGGGCCACGCTCAGCTGCTCGTCCCCGTCCCGGGTCTCCCGGTAGATGAAGCCCGGCCCGGCCGGGTCGAAGCAGAAGCGCACCCCGAGCTGGGCGAACAGCTCCGTCACGGCCTCCGGATCGGCGGCTGTCTGCTCGTGGTGGATGGGCCGGCTCATCGGCTCCTCCCCCTGGTCGGCCTGCCGCGCCGCGGGGTCGGACTCCCGCGGCCAGCGCGCCCTGACCCGCCCCGTGCCCGCCGGCACCGCGACGGTCACTCCGCCGGGAACGCCTCCGGCGCACGCCGTGCGTGCTTACGTGCCAGTGTAGGCGTGTCCCAGTCCTCGGGGGCCCGGAGCAGGTCACCGGATCATCACCGATCCCCCGCCGCAAGGGGCCGGCCGGGGAGGGGCACGACCCGGAGCGGCAGCGGAGCACCGCGACGCGGTCACGCGTGCAGGGTGGCCGACGGCGCCCGCCCGTAGCGGTCGCGGTAGGCGGCGGCGAAGCGCCCGGGGTGGGAGAACCCCCAGCGGGCGGCGACCACCGCCACGCTCACCCCGCTCGCGGGGTCGGCGGTCACCAGGTCCGCGTGGGCGGCCTCCAGCCGCACCGCGCGCAGATGTCCCAGCGGCGTGGTCCCCTTCTCACGCCGGAACGCCGCCTGCAGCCCCCGGGGGCTCATCCGTGCGGCCGCGGCGATCTCGGCGAGGCCGATCGGCTCGCTCGGGTGGCCCTCGATGAACGCCACCGCCCGCCGCACGCCCCCGGAGCCGGGCCGGGGTTCTGCGGCCGGGGCCCGGAGCCGCTCCAGGTACGAGTTCGGGAAGGTGTGCAGCAGGGCGGTGACCAGGGACCGGGTCATCTCGGCCTGGAGCAGCGGGGTGCGCATGACCTCGTCACCGGACTGCAGGGTCCGGGCCAGACGGGTGACGCCGCCCGACCAGTACCGGCCCAGGGCCGCGTTCACCGGGGCGGCGCCGGTGAACTCCACGCGCAACGTCCCGGATCCCAGCACGGCCCGGGCGTGCTCCTCGACCACCGCCGCGTCCAGGGACAGGGACAGGATGTCGAGTCCCTCCCACCGGCTCGAATACGGAGACCGGGGCAGCAGGAACGGACCCTGGCACGCCAGTGCGTCCCGGCCGCTGGAGATCTCGACCGACCCTTCCAGCACCTGCCCGACCCGCAGCACCTCGGGATGCTCCCCGACCCCGCCCGCCGGGGTTCCCTGCCAGCTCACCCGCTCCAGGCTCATCGGCCCCACCCCGGCCGTGGACACGCGCATGGAGAAGTCCCCGGCCGACCCGCGGTGGGCCCCCTGGACGGCATAGACCTGCTCCAGCACGGCAAAGCCCTCGGCACGGTCACGGGTGGCGAACACGGACCGGCGCACCTGCTCCCCCATGCCGTCAGACGCTACGCCCCGCCGGCGGTCCCGTCGATGCCTGCCCCGGCGCCGGCCCGATGGCCACCACGGCGGCCGGAGCGCCGCCCGCGATGCGGCAGAGGGTGCCGAGGACCGGACCTCATGACCTCGTGACCGTCATGCTCCTCCGGGTGGGAGGATGGTTCCGTGCACACACTCGACGAGGTGCTGGCCCTGGCCGCCGCCCACGGACTGCACCTGTCCGCCGAGGGCGCGACCGTGAACGAGGCGGGCCTGGACTACCGCGTCGTCATGGCCTCCGAGAGGAGCGGACGCCGCTGGGTGCTGCGGATCCCGCGCCGCGCGGACGTGTCCGCGGGCATGTCCGCCGAGGCCCGCGTGCTCGACCTCGTGGGCCCGCTCCTCGCGGCTGAGGGGGTGGCGGTTCCGGACTGGCAGATCCGCTCCCCGGATCTGATCGCCTACCCGGCGCTGCCCGGTGCTCCGGGACTGACCCTGTCGGAGACCGGAGAACCCGTCTGGCACATGGACCCCGCCGACCCGGACTACGCCGCCCGCCTGGGACGCCTGCTGGCCCGCCTGCACTCCCTCGGTGCCGCGGAGGCCGAGGCCGCCGGCGTCGAGGTCCGCTCCCCCATGCACGTCCGCCGGGCGTGGCGGGACGACGTCGCCCGGGTGGAGGCGGCGTTCACCGTGGCCCCGGCTCTGGCCCGGGCATGGCGGGCATGGCTCGAGGACGACGCCTGCTGGCCGGAGCGGACCGTGATGACGCACGGGGAGATCTACCCCGCCCATGTCTTGTTCGACGAGGACGGTGCGGTCACCGGGGTCCTGGACTGGACGACGGCCCGCGTGGACGACCCCGCCCGCGACCTGGCCGCCCAGTACGGCGCCGCGGGGGAGGACATGCTGCAGGCCGCCCTCACCGCGTACGAGCACGCCGGCGGGTACGTGCACCCGGGCCTGGCCGCCCAGGCCCGGCACCTGTGGGAGGCCTCCCCGCTCGGGTACGCGCTGTACGCCCTGGCGACCGGCGCCGAGACCGACCACGCCGCGGCCGCCGCGATGCTCGACCCGGAAGCCTGAGCGGCGGCGGCGCAGGAGCGCACGGGGACGGCCCCCGCCGAGCCGACGCGTACAGCCGATGACCGGCATCGTCCACAGCGGCAGACCGGGCACCGCGCCCATGGCACCGCCGGGCCGCCCCACCGCGGTGCGCAGCCCGGTCACCACCGTGACCACTCCGGCGACCCGGGCGGACCGCCACGGACTGCGCACGGTCGAGCGGCCCGCCCGGCCCTGCACCGTCAGTAGACGACGCCCTCCAGCAGCTCGGAGAGCCTGCGGGCCGCCCGTCGCAGCTCCGGCACCTGGGCGCGCAGGTCCTCCGGGGAGTACGCCTCGACCGGTGTGGTGAGGGCGATGGACTCGGTGACGGCGCCGGACGGGTGCGGAACGGCCACGGCGGCGGACATCACGCCGCTGGCCCGCTCGTCCACGGAGAACGCGTAGCCGTCACCCGGCGCCGGCAGACGGGACCTCAGCGCGCCCACGTCGAAGGGCTCCTCCTCATGGCGGCGCCCCGCGGCGGCCTCGGCGATGCGCGCGAGCTCGTCGTCGGGCAGCTCGGCGATGAGGATCTTTCCTGCGGCCCCGCGGGTCAGCGGCAGCCGTTTGCCCAGGGGCAGGTCGTAGCGCAGGGGATCGGCGCCGTCCACGCGGGCGATGAGGATGCGCTCGTCGCCCAGCCGGGAGTAGAGGGACGCGGTCAGCCGGGACCGGGTGGCCAGCTGCAGCAGGATGGGCCGGGCGGCCAGGACCAGGGGGTCGTTCTCCAGGAAGCTGCGGGCGGCCGGCAGGACGGCGGGGCCGATCCGGTAGTTCTTCTCCGTCTGGCTCACCAGCCCGTAGTCCTGCAGCACCCGCAGGAGCCGGAGGGTGGTGGGCAGGGAGATCCCGCAGGCGCGGGCCAGTTCGCTCAGTCGCTGGGGGCGGTCCGAGCGCTGGAGCTGCTCGAAGACGTCCAGGGCCCGGGACAGGGACCGCATGGTCGTGGCGGTCTTGCCGGCAGACCGGGCAGGCGTGGGAGAGGCGTCGTCGACCGTCGTCATTCTTCCATTGTATGGAAGTGGCCCTCGCTTCAGACCCTGCATCTGCCTCCGGCCCGCCGTCCGCTCGTCCTGCCGGGATGTGGTTGACGCCACTCTGTGTTCCGTGTCACCATTCCTTCTACGAAATAACCTTCCACGGGGTGAAAGAACATTTCACCCGATGAAGCAGTGAGGGGCACGAGAATGACGACGGAGTCACCGACGACGCAGAGCGCGAGGCCCGGTCCGCGACAACGGCCGGCGCGGTCGGTGCTGATCGGGCAGGCGGTCTTCCTGCTGCTGGGCGCCTACGTCCTGGTCAGCTCCTGGGACCTGGGACTGTGGACCAGCCTGGGCCCGGGCCCGGGACTGTTCCCCTTCGCGATGGGCGCGGTCCTGGTGGCGATGTCCCTGATCTGGCTCGTCCAGGAGCAGCGCAGCCCCTCGACCCCGCGGGAGGACGTGGACCGGTCGCAGATCGCGGCGGTGATCGGCAGCCTGCTCGTCCTGGGCGCCGTGCTGCCCTTCCTCGGCTTCCAGGTCACGCTGCTGCTGTTCCTGATGTACCACCTGCGGATCCGCGCCCGGCTGGGATGGGCGAAGTCGGTGCTGATCTCGGTGATCGGCAGCGTGGGCGTGTTCTACCTCTTCACCGTGGGCCTGAAGGTCTCCCTGCCCTCGGCCTCCGTGCTGCCGTTCAACCTGATCGGACTGTGAACCATGGACGTCTTCAACGACCTGCTGGGCGGCTTCGCGACCGCCCTGAGCTGGCAGAACCTGCTCTTCGCGTTCATCGGGTGCCTGCTGGGCACCATGATCGGGGTGCTGCCCGGCATCGGCCCCGTGGCCGGGGTGGCGCTGCTGATCCCGCTGACGCTGAACCTGGACGCCACCGGCTCGATCATCATGCTGTGCGCCATCTTCTACGGCACCACCTACGGCGGCACGATCACCAGCGTCCTGCTCAACACCCCGGGTGAGGCGGCCTCGGCGGTGACCACGTTCGACGGCTACGCCATGACCAGGATGGGGCGGGCCGGTGCCGCGCTGACCATCGCCGCGGTGGGCTCCTTCGTCGGCGGGACCATCGCCACGGTGGGGCTCGTGGCCGCGGCCAAGCCGCTGGGCGAGCTGGGGCTGCTCATCGGCCCGCCGGAGTTCTTCGCCCTGGTCACCGTGGGCATCACCCTGCTGGTGGCCCTGGCCGGGCGCTCCATCGTCCGGGCGCTGATCTCCGGGGCGCTGGGCCTGCTCATCGCCATGGTCGGCATCGACCCGGTCGCCGGAGCCCCTCGCTTCACCTTCGGCTCGGAGCGGCTGCTCGACGGGGTGAGCTTCGTGGCCGTGATCGTCGGGGTGTTCGGCCTGTCCGAGATCCTGGCCTACCGTGCCGGCAGGACCCCTGCGGCCGTCCACGCCCCCAACCTGCGCTCGCTGTTGCCCAACCGCGTCGAATGGCGCCGCAGTGCCCCGGCGATCGCCCGCGGCACCGGCGTGGGGTTCGGCCTGGGCCTGATCCCGGGCATGACCGGCTCGGTCTCCTCCCTGCTGTCCTACGGCGCGGAGCGGAAGTTCTCCCGCTACCGGCACGAGCTGGGCCACGGCGCCGTCGAAGGCGTGGCCGGTCCCGAGACCGCCAACAACGCCCACGCCAACGGCGCGCTCATCCCGCTGTTCACCCTGGGCATCCCCGCCTCCCCCACCATCGCGGTGCTCATGGGAGCGTTCCTGCAGCAGGGCCTGACGCCGGGCCCCACCCTGTTCGCGGAGAACTCCGAGATCGCCTGGGCCATCATCGCCAGCCTGTTCATCGGCAACGTGCTGCTGGTCATCCTCAACGTGCCGCTGGTGGGGCTGTGGACGTCGATCCTGCGGGTGCCCTACCCGATCCTGACCGCCCTCATCCTGCTGTTCATGGTCATCGGGGCCTACACCATCCACTTCACCGTCTTCGACGTGTTCGTGATGATCGCCTTCGGCGTGATCGGCCTGGCCATGCGCCACCTCGACATCCCGTTGGCACCCATGGTCCTGACCCTCGTGCTGGGCCCGCTGATGGAGCGGTCCCTGCGCGAGTCCCTGGAGATCTCCCAGGGCAGCTTCGACGTCTTCTACACCCGCCCGATCACCGCGGTCCTGCTGGTCCTCGCCCTGGTCATCGTCTGCAGCCCGCTGCTGAAGCTGCGCAAGCCCAAGGCCCTGGCCGACGAGGACCCCGAGTCCTGACCGTCCCGCCGGCCGCTCGGCACCACGCGTCCCGAGCGGCCACCACCGCACCGTCCCCGCACCCCTCTGCTCCGCAGCCGCCCTCCTCGGCGCTGCCCCGAAACAGGAGAACACCATGACCCGTCGCACCGTCGCCACCGGCCTCACCGTCCTGGGCCTGCTCACCGCCACCGGCTGCGCCGCCTCCACCGGCACCTCCGCCTCCGGCGAGGACTTCCCGCAGGCCGGCAAGCCGATCGAGCTCGTCGTCGCCTTCGCCCCCGGCGGAGCCGTGGACACCGCCGCCCGCCTCGTCCAGCCGGTGCTGGAGGAGGAGCTGGACACCAACGTCGAGGTCGTCAACGCCCCCGGCGCCGGCGGCCAGATCGGCTACACCCAGCTCACCGGCGCCGACCCGGACGGCTACACCATCGGGGCCACCGGCTCCCCCTCGGTGGTCGTCTCCCCGCTGGACCCCAGCCGCGGCGCCTCCTACACCCGCGAGGATTTCCAGCCCCTGGGCCGGCAGGTGGTGGACCCGGCCGTGATCGCCGTCCAGCCCGACAGCCCCTACCAGACCCTGGAGGAGCTGCTCGCGGCGGCCAAGGCGGAGCCCGAGTCCATGACCGCCACCACCACCGGCCAGCTCGGCGGGGAGCACTTCGCCCTGGCGCAGATCGCCGAGACCACCGACGCCTCCTTCGCCCCGGTGCACTTCTCCGAGGGCGCCTCCCAGGCCACCACGGCGTTCCTGGGCAAGCACGTCGACGTGCTCGTGGCCAACGTCAGCGACGTCACCGACCTGGTCGCCCAGGGCAAGGCCCGGGTGCTGGGCGTGATGGGCGAGGAGCGCGCCGCGGCCCTGCCCGACGTGCCGACCTTCACCGAGGAGGGCTACGAGGTCGTCTCGGCCACCGCCCGCGGCTACTCGGCCCCCGCCGGGCTCCCCGAGCCCGTGGCGCAGAAGCTCGAGGCCGCCCTGCAGAAGGCCATCGAGGACCCGGAGGTCGTCCAGAAGATGGAGGACCTCGGCCTGGAGACCAGCTACCTGGGCGCCGCGGACTACGAGGCGTTCTGGGCCCAGCAGGAGACCGACTACAAGGAGGTCCTGCCCCAGGTCCAGGACGGCGAGTGACGCCTCCCGGGACCTGCCGCCGACCCCCGCTCACCCCTGCCACACGACACGGAGACCTCTCGATGACCACGATCACCGACGACCCCACGACCGCCGACTTCGCCCGCCCCGACCCGGCCCTGGTGGCCCGGCTGGCCGCCCTGCCCGCCGCCAACATCGGCGACGCCATGGAGCGGCTGGGCGTGGCCGACTCCGCCATCCAGGCCATCTGGCCCGGCGCCCGCCTGGCCGGCCCCGCCTTACCGGTCTGGGTGCGCGCCGGGGACAACCAGGGCATCCACCGCGCCCTGCCCCTGGCCCGCCCCGGGGACGTCATCGTCGTCGCCGGTCAGGGCGACACCACCCGGGCCCTGCTCGGGGAGCTCATCGGCGAGCGCGCGATCTCCGCCGGCATCGCCGGCTTCGCCCTGGACGGGGCCGCCCGCGACGCCCAGGACCTGCAGGAGATCGGCATGCCCGTCTTCGCCCGGGCCACGTCCCCGGCCGGGCCCTACAAGCACGGCCCCTCCCGGGTCGCGGTGCCGGTGGCCTTCGGCGGGGTGCCGGTGCTGCCCGGCGACATCGTCATCGGGGACTCCGACGGAGTCGTCGTCGTCCCCCAGGGCCGGGCCGCCGAGATCGCCGAGGCCGCCGAGGCGGTCTTCGCCGACGAGTCCCAGCGCCGCGCGGCCATCCTCGCCGCCCGCACCCAGGCCGCCCCGGTACAGGCCTGAGCCACCGTTCCCCACCATCCCAAGGAGTCATCATGAGCGCATGCACCGTCATCGGTCTCGGTGAGGCCGGCGCCGTCTACGCCACCGCCCTGGCCGAGGCCGGGCACGCCGTCACCGGCTACGACCCGGTGGCCCCCACCACCCCCGCCGGCGTCGTCCGGGCGGACACCGCCGCGGAGGCCTGCCGTGCGGCCGACGTGGTCCTGGTCCTCACCGGGGCCGGCGCCGCCCGGGCGGTGGCCGCCGAGTGCCTGCCCGTGATGCAGGAGGACACCTGCTACGCGGACCTGACCTCCTCCTCCCCGCAGACCATGGAGGAGCTGGGCCGCACCCCCTCCCGGGCGCTGTTCGCCGACGTGGCCATCCTCGGGCCCGTCCCGGTGCAGGGGGCGCGCACCCCGCTGATGGTCAGCGGCCCCGGAGCCCCGGTGCTGGCCGAGCTGCTGGGCGGGATCGGTGCCCCGGTGGAGGTCGTCGACGGGGGCCCCGGGGCGGCCATGGCGCACAAGCTGCTGCGCAGCGTGGTGATGAAGGGCATGGCCTCGGTCGTCGTCGAGGCCGTCACCGCCGCCCGGGCGGCCGGGCAGGAGGAGTGGGTCCGGGCCCAGATCGCCGGCCAGCTGGCGGGGGACGGCCAGGCCGTCATCGACCGGTGGCTCACCGGCACGCCCAAGCACGCCGCACGCCGCGCCCACGAGATGCGCTCCACCGCCCAGTACCTCACCGACCTGGGGGTGCCCGCCGAGATGACCGAGGCCTCGGCGTCGGCGATGGAACGGATGGCCGCCCGGGCCGCCCAGGACCCGGTGGAGGCCACCGCGTCCTGAGCGGCCGGAGACCCTACGGTGGGCCCGGCACCGCGGGGTGCCGGGCCCACCGCCACAATGAAGTCAGCGTTCCCGCCGACGGCCGGAACGCCCCTGAGGAAGTGAGTGGATCGTGATCGGAGTGTGGGCCCTGGTGGCCTATCTGGCCGTCATCATCGGGTGGACCACCGTGGCCAGGCGCAGCGTCGGGGAGGCCATGATCCTGGGGTTCCTCACGGCCCTGCTCTTCAGCGGCCCCCAGGCGCTGAGCGTGGGACGGGCCGCCCTCCAGGACGCGCTCACCGACGAGATCGTCTACGCCACCATGGTCTTCGTGTTCATGGGCTACCTCCTGGACCGCGGCGGGGTGCTGGACCGGCTGATCAACCTGCTCAACTCCCTGCTGGGACGCTACCGGGGCGGACCGGCCTACGTCTCCACCCTGTCCTCGGCCGGGCTGGGCAGCATCGTGCACAACCAGGCCGCCATCGCCGCCACCGTCGGATCCGTGACCATCCCCTGGATGGAACGCACGAAGATGGACCGCTCGACCGCGGCCACCCTGGTGGCCGGCAACGCCGGGATGGGCATCACCTTCCCGTTCAGCGCCTCGATGTTCGTCCTCGTCGGCTCGACCACGGTCGGCCCCCTGCTCGACGTGCAGGACCTGGTCGTCCCGCTGCTCGTCGGCGGGCTGTGGTGCCTGCTCCACCGGCTGATCGTCACCGTGGTCCTCGTCCGCCGGTCCGGGATGGCCGCGGTCGACCCCGAGCAGCGGATGGCCGTGGGCACCGCCTTCCGCCAGGGCTGGGCCACCCTGCTGCTGTTCGTCGCGGTGGCCGTCCCCCTGGTCCTCACCACCGGGGCGGCCGCCGAGGCCGCCGCCGCCTGGACCGGGGTCGAGGACATCGGCGACGCCGTGAGCATCATCTTCTGGATCCCGATCACGCTCACGATCGCCGGCGTCCTGCTGGGCCTGGCGAGGCTGCCGCGCACCGCCGCGGGGTGGTGGGCACTGCTGGAGAGCTCCGCCCCCCGCTTCGGCATCGTGGGGATCACCGTGCTCTTCGCCTTCGCCGGGGCCAACGCCCTGGCCACCACCGGACTGCCCGAACAGCTCACCGGCCTGCTGGGCGACCTCGACCTGCCCCTGTGGGCGCTGGCCGTCCTCGTGGGACTCATCGTCATCGCCGTGGCCGCCCCGCTGTCCTCCACCGCCACCATGGCCGCTGTGGGCACCGTCGGCGTCGCCGCCCTGGTCGCCGCCGGGGTCCCGGCCCCCACCGCCGCCGTGGCCGTGCTGGTGTTCTCCTCCTGCGAGGCCGCCATCCCCCCGGGCGGCGCTCCCCTGTACGTGGCCTGCGGCATCGCCGACGTCGACCCGTTCAGGACCTTCGCCCGCCTCTTCCTCTACTACGCCCTGCCCCTGCTGGCCATCGGGGTGCTCATCGCCCTCGGCATCCTGCCCGTCTGAGACCCGAAAGGCACCACGTGCTGCGCAGAACCCTCCTCGGCATCTTCACCCTCACCCTGGGGCTCTCCCTGCTCGGGGGCATCTCCCTGGTGCTCGCCCAGGCGGTGGCCCTGCTCATCGGCCACGGCCCCTGGCTGGTCCTCCTCAATGAGAGCGCCAAGACCCCCGTCGTCGTCGCCGCGTCGGTGTGCGCCGTGGCCGGGTACCTCCTCGGCTACCGCACCCCCGCCCCGACGACCGCCCAGCAGCAGGAGGCCCGCCGGTGAGCACGCCCGGCCACCACGACCACCTCACGCACGCCGAGCTGGCCACCCGCCCCGGACACCTGGCCGGGACCTCCTGGGGCCTGTTCCCCGACCCGGACCGGGGCACCCCCAGCTTCGCCGCGGCCGAGGAGGTCCTGGCCGCCCGCTCCTGCATCCGCACCGGAACCGTGTTCGGCCTGGACCACCCCGTCGACGCCTTCGACCCCGGCATGTCCGTCCGGCGCACCGCCCCGGTCCACACCATCTACTCCGGCCACCCCGCCCACCGCGACGACTACCTCGACGGGTTCTACCTGCAGGGCTCCACCCAGATCGACGGCCTGCGGCACCGCCGCTCCGACGAGGTCGGCTTCTACGGCGGCACCGACGACGAGCTGATCCGCCCCGGCACCCGTCCCCTCGGCATCCAGGCGTGGGCCGAGACCCCCATCGTCTCCCGCGGGCTCCTGCTCGACGTCGCCGGACACCGCCGAGCGCTCGGCGATCCCATCGACCACGTGGGCGGCGAACCCCTGCACCTGGAGCTGCTCGAGGACACGGTCCGGACCCAGGGCACCGCACCGGCCCCGGGGGACGTCCTGATGATCCGCACCGGCTGGGCCGAGTGGTTCCTCGGCCTCGACCGCCGGGCGAAGCTCCGGGCCAAGGAGGCCGGCCGCTCCACCGGCATCGCCCAGTCCAAGGAGTTCGTCGAATGGGTCTGGGACCACCGGCTGGCCCTGGTCGCCGCCGACAACTTCGCCGTGGAGTGCCTGCCCCCGGTCGCCGGCACCCCGTTCCTGGCATCGGCCCCTCACGACAAGGGCATGATGCACCAGGAGCTGCTGGCCAAACTCGGCATGCCCCTCGGTGAGCTGTGGCGCCTGGACCACCTCGCCGCCCACACGCGGGCCACCGGCCACTGGGACGCCATGATCGTGGTGAAACCCCTCAACATCACCGGCGCCACCGGATCGCCCGCCAACGCCACCGCAATCTGCTGAGCAGCTACCGGCCGTCCCGGGTCTCCCGGTCCCCCGGGCCGACGGCCGCCGGGACCGGGAGGCTCCGGCTCCCCGGACCCCACGGGCGGCGGGCCACGGCCCGGGTCACCCCGCCCGTTCCGGGTGCGCCCGGGCACCGGTGACGACGCGGGTGAACTCGGCCCAGGTGTCGCTGTCGTTGCGGTAGGCGTAGTGCTGGTCGCTGCGAATGCGACCGGCCTCCCCGGCGCGCACGACCAGCACGGAGCCGGCGGTGGTGATGACGAGCTCACCGGCGTGGACCTGGTGCAGCTCCTCGGTCCCGGCCGTGTCCGGCCGGGCCTGGTAGCTGTCCCCCGGGGCCAGGCGCCAGCGCCACAGCTCGGTGCGGGGAACGCTCTCGGTGGCGACGAGCAGCACGGCCTCGCTGCCGCGGTCCGAACGCCACACGCGCACCGCCGCCCCGGCCCGCCCGCCGGCTTCCTCCAGGGGCGTGGTGGGGGGCATGGCGAGGGAGACGAAGTCGGTGCCCAGGGCGTGGGCGATGTGGTCGACCGTCACGAGGCTGGGGTTCGCCTGGCCCAGCTCGATCTGGGTCAGCATCCGCCGGCTCACCCCGGCGCGGTCGGAGAGCTCCTGGACGCTCCACCCGAGCTGCCGGCGCTGCCGGCGGATCTGCCGGCCGACCACGGCGACGAACTCCGCGGTGGCTCCCCCTCGCTCACGGGCGGCCATCCGCTCCTCCTCCGGCACTCCACGGGGCGGGCACCGGCGACGCGTCGCTCCCACCCGGTGCGCCCGGGCCGGACTCGGGGACGGCACGCGGCCGGCGCTTCAGCTCCTCGGGGCGCAGCTCGCTGACCAGGACGCCGACGACGATCAGCACGGCCCCGAGGATCGCCGGACCCGGCAGACGCTCTCCGGCGATGCGCCCGATGATCCCACCCCACACCGGTTCTCCGGCGTAGATGACGGTGGCCCGGGTGGCCGAGACGGAGCGTTGCGCCCAGTTCATCGCCAGCTGGATCAGGATGCTCGCGGCCCCGAGGCCGATCCCGGCCGCCAGCCACACCCAGGAGAACTCCGGGACCCGCTCGCCGGCCACGGGCATCATGGCGAAGGACAGCAGCCCGGCCACCGTCACCTGCACCACGGCGACCCGGCGGGCGTCCACGGTGCCGGCGTAGCGGCTGATGAGCACGATCTCCGCCGCGCAGGCCACCGCGCTGAGCAGCGTCAGCGTCTCTCCGGTGCTCAGCCCGGCCGTCCCGGCGTCCGGGCCCGCCAGGAGCACCAGGCCGGCGAAGGCGAAGGCCACCCCGACCAGGGTCATCGCCCCGGGAGGCCGGCGCAGCAGGACCCACTGCAGCAGGGGCACCATCGGCACGTACAGGGCGGTGATGAACGCCGACCGGCTGGCCGTGATCGTCTGCAGCCCCATCGTCTGCAGGCCGTAGCCGATGAAGATCGTCACCCCGATGACCGCACCGGCGACGACCTCGTGCCCGGTGATGCCCCGCAGCGCGCGCCGGAACACCGCGGCGCCGATCAGTCCCGCCACCACGAAGCGGATCCCGACGAAGAACAGCGGGCCGGTGTGCGCCACGGCCACGTGGATGATCAGGAAGGTCGTCCCCCAGATCATGGTGATGCCGATCAGGATCCACTCGGGGCGGCTGATGCGGAGCCGCACGACGTCGTTGCGCCGGAAGGTGTGCCTCATGCCCCTCAGCATATGCGCACTATAGTGCGCATACCGCCGGTGGGATCCCCTGGCGCGGGCCGTGGCGTGTTCACCGTTCGTCCACCCGCGACCCCTACTGTTGGGAGACGTGTGACCTACGGAGGGGAGATCTGCGGTGCTGCAGGAGTGGGATCCGGCGAAGCTGGAGCTGCGGGAGTTCATCGATCTGTTGACCGCGCGGGGCTACACAGTGGGCAACCCGCAGGGCGAGGACGCCGATCTCATCGACCCGGGCGGGTCGGCGGTGCAGACCTGGCAGGAGGACTACCCGTACGAGGAGCTGATGTCGCGGGAGGACTACGAGCTGGAGAAGTACCGGCTGCAGATCGAGCTGCTGAAGTTCCAGTACTGGGGCCAGGACCACGACCTCCAGCACGTGATCGTGTTCGAGGGCCGCGACGCGGCCGGCAAGGGCGGGACGATCAAGCGCTTCACCGAGCACCTGAACCCGCGCGCGGCCCGGGTGGTGGCCCTGACCAAGCCCTCGGACCGGGAGCGGGGGCAGTGGTACTTCCAGCGCTACATCGCCCACCTGCCCACCGCCGGGGAGATCGTGCTCTTCGACCGGTCCTGGTACAACCGGGCGGTGGTCGAGCACGTCATGGGCTTCTGCAGCGACGCGGAGTACGAGCAGTTCATGGTGCAGGCCCCGGTGTTCGAGCAGATGCTGGTGGACTCGGGGGTGCACCTGACGAAGTTCTGGTTCTCGGTCACCCAGCACGAGCAGCGCACGCGTTTCGCGATCCGGCAGATCGATCCGGTGCGGCGGTGGAAGCTCTCCCCGATGGATCTGGCGTCCTTGGACCGGTGGGAGGACTACACGGAGGCGAAGGAGGAGATGTTCCTGCGCACCGACACCGATCACGCCCCGTGGATCACGGTGAAGTCCAATGACAAGAAGCGGGCGAGGCTCAATGCGATGCGTTTCTTCCTGGACCAGTTCGACTACGAGGACAAGGACCCGGCGGTGGTCTATCCCCCGGATCCGCTGATCGTCCGCCGCGGACGCGACGCCGTCGGCGACTGAGACCCCCGACGTGGACGCGTGGCCGGCCCTGGCCGCCTCCCCTGCCTCGCCACGTGTGCTGGGGGCCGCCGCCCTCCTGGCCGGGTGGGCGCTGACCATGGCCGTCAACGTCCCGCTCAACGGCCGGCTGGCCCGCAGCGCCCTCGCGTGGCCCGCCTACGCCCGGCCGTGGACCCGGGCCAACCACGCCCGGGCGGCGCTGTCCGTGCTGGGCGCCGTCGGGCTGCTCGTGCCCCTCCCCTGAGCAACCGGGAGCCCGCCACCGGCCGTGCGTCGTGCGGGGGTCCGGGGCGGTTCCCGGCTCGCCGACCACGGTGGATCCCGCGCCCAACGGCCACCGCCACGACGGAGGGGGCGCCCTGACCGCGCAGGACGGCCTGACATCTTCGGTGCTCGGGTAACGATCCGGGGCCGGTCCGCCGACCGGCCCCGGAAGCCGTCCTACCCTGGCGGCACCACCCGTCCCCGGAGTCCGCCCGGGGTGGTGCGTGATCCGAGGGCCGAGTGCCGGCCCGTCGTCCCGTCGGCTCCTTCCCCGGTGCGTGCCGCCGGGCTCCGCCTCCGCGGTGCGGGGGTGCAGGGGCCGGCATCGTCGTCCCTGACGACCGCTCCCGAAGCACTGCTCCGCCGACGCAGGAACCCCGCCGGGGTGTCCCGCGCCGATCGAGAAGGAACCGAAGATGTCCGCACCCACACGACCCGGTCGCCGCACGTTCGCCGCCGCCACCGCCGTGGCCCTCCTCCTCGGGACCGCTGGGGCCACCGCCGCCCCGGCGTCGTCCGGCCCGGCCGCTCCAGGAGCACCGCCGGCCGCGGGCCCCGAGGCCTGTGTGCCCGACGTCGACGACGTCGTCACCCGGGAGCCGTCCGCGCCGATGGCCGAGCCGCTGCCCGAGGAGGTGGCGACGACGCTGGACGCCGCCGCCCGCGCGGCGTTCGGGCAGGCCTCCACCCCCGGTGCGGTGGTGGGGGTCTCCTCCCCGGAGGGCACCTGGACGGCCGCCTACGGAGTGGCCGACCCCGCCACCGGTCAGCCCATGGAGGTGGGGGTGCACACCCGCATCGGGTCCGTCACCAAGCCCTTCACCGCCACGCTGGTCCTGCAGCTGGCCGAGGAGGGAGAGCTGTCCCTGGAGGATCCCGTCGCCGACTACGTCGAGGGCATCCCCAACGGCGAGCGGATCACCCTGCGGCAGCTGACCGACATGACCAGCGGCGTGGCCAGCTACACCCGCAGCACCGCGTTCACGGACCTCTTCTTCGCGGATCCGCAGCGGACCTTCACCCCGGAGGAGCTGGTCGCCGTCGGCGTCGCGGAATCCCCCCTGTTCGCCAGCGGGGAGCAGTTCGACTACTCCAACACCAACTACATCCTGCTGGGCCTGGTGATCGAGCAGGTCACCGGCCGGCCGGTCGGGGAGGTCCTGGAGGAGCAGATCCTCGAGCCCCTGGCGCTCGACGAGACCACCTGGCCCGGGGCGTCCACCGAGCTGCCGGAGCCCTACGCGCAGGGCTTCACCCTGCAGGGCGACACCGCGACCCCTGAGGCCCCGGACGACGCCACCCACTGGAACCCCTCCTGGGGAGGCACCGCCGGGGCCCTGATCTCGGAGGTGGAGGACCTGCTCGTCTACGGCCGGGCCATGGGGACCGGGCACGGGCTGCTGGAGCCGGGAACCCAGCGGGAGCGCCTCACCTCGTTCCGGCCCCCCGAGGGCGGCTACGGGCTGGGCCTCGGCTGCATCGACGGGTGGGTCGGGCACACCGGGACGCAGCCCGGCTACAACACCACCGTCTACTACGACACCACCACCGACACCACCGTGGTCGTGCAGGCCACCAGCGACATCCCCTCCGGGGACTGCCCGGAGTCCCCGGTGCTGGCCGACGACCCCAGGACCCTGCCCTGCGCCACCCCGGCCACGCGGATCTTCGCCGAGCTGTCCACGGCCCTGGGCCACACCTTCACCCCCAATCCGGAGCGCTGACCGCGCCCGACAGGGCCACGACCTCCTGTCCCGCACGGACGGCGAGGGCTGAGCCTGCTCGGCCCTCGGACAGGACGACGGCGCGGGTCCCGGCACCGTCAGGTGC